>DAHXNE010000123.1 GCA_027366635.1 Gammaproteobacteria bacterium
CATCATCGGCACCGAGCGGCACGAGTCCCGCCGCATCGACAATCAGCTGCGCGGCCGCTCCGGGCGCCAGGGCGATCCGGGCTCGAGCCGGTTCTATCTGTCCATGGAAGACAATCTGATGCGCATCTTCGGCGACCCGACGCGCACGCAGCGGCTGCTGAAGATGGCGGGCATGCGCGAGGGAGAAGTCATCGAGAGCGGGATGCTGAGCAAGCAGATCGAGAAGGCGCAGCGCAAGGTCGAGGCGCACAACTTCGACATCCGCAAGCAGCTGCTGCTGTTCGATGACGTGGCCAACGACCAGCGCAAGGTCGTCTACCAACAGCGCACCGAGATCATGGCGACCGAAGACGTGTCGGCCGCCATCCACGGCATCCTCGCCGAGGCGATCGGCACGCTGATCGATCAGTTCATGCCCCACCACGCCATGTCCGGCGATTGGGATCTGGACGGGCTGGCGCAGGCGATCCAGCGCGATTTCACCGTGCTGGTCGATCCGAAGGCGTGGCTCGCGGCCGACCCGGAGCTGGAAGAGGCGCCGCTGCGCGAGCGCCTGGTGCGCACCGTGGACGACGCCTACAACGCCAAGGCGGACCGGCTCGAGGGCGATCTGATGCGCCATCTCGAGAAGGACGTCATGCTGCGCACCCTCGACATGCACTGGCGGGACCACCTGGCGGCGATGGACTACCTGCGCCAGGGCATTCACCTGCGCGGCTACGCCCAGCAGGACTACCGCACCGAATACAAGCGCGAGGCGTTCGAGATGTTCGGCGCCATGCTCGACCAGGTGAAGTTCGAGACCGTCTCGACGCTGATGAAGATCGAGGTGCGGACCCAGGAGGAGGTCGACCGCGAGGAGGAGGAGCGCCGCGCCCGGCTGATGCGCGCGTTGCAGGCGCAGCACGCCGAAGCTTCGGTGTTCGCCGGCGGCGAGGAGGGTACCGCGGGACAACTCGGCGCCGGCATGTCCGAGGGCGCGCTGCCGCTGGAGTCGCACACGCCGTTCGTCCGGGCGGAGCGCAAGGTGGGGCGCAACGAGCCGTGTCCCTGCGGCTCGGGAAAGAAATACAAGCACTGCCACGGCACGCTGTCGAACGTCGGCTGAGGCGTCGTGCGCGTCGTTCGGGTGGTCGCCGCGGCGCTGATCGGCGCCGACGGCCGGGTCCTGATCGCCGAGCGCGCGCCGGGCAAGCCCCTGTCGGGCCGTTGGGAGTTCCCCGGCGGCAAGCTCGAGCCCGGCGAGAGCGAGTTCCAGGCGCTCGAGCGCGAGCTGCGCGAGGAGATCGGGGTCGAGCGGATCGAGGGCCACCCCATGATGCGCCTCACGCACGCCTACCCGGAGCACACGGTGGAGCTGTCGCTGTGGGTGGTGGACCGATACCGGGGTGAGCCTCGCGGCCTCGAGGGGCAGGCCCTGAAGTGGGTCGAGCCCGGCCGGCTCACCGAGGCGGACATCCTCGAGGCGGACCGCCCGTTCGTCGTCGGACTGGTAGAATGGCTGTCCACGCGACCCCCAGAAGAGGGCGGAGAGGGTAGAGATGGCCGAGATGAATGAGGTTCCCGAGGTCGAGTTCGATTCGGCCAATCTGTACCGCGAAGAGCTGTTCACGGACCGCCGTGCCGGCACGATCCGGCGGCTGACCCCGGTCACCCAGTCCGGTGAGCCGGATCCCTCACGTCCGGTGCTGTTCTCCGGTCAGACGCAGCTGCTGACGCCGGCCGGTATCCTGCCGCTGTCGTTCGAGCTCCCAGGCGCGACGCTGGCCGAGGCCCTCGCGCATTTCTCCGAGGGCGTGCAGGCGGCCATCGAGCAGGCGATCGACGAGGCGCGGGAAATGCGCCGTGAAGCCGCTTCGCGCATCGTGGTGCCGGAAGTCGGCGCCGGTGCCGGTCCGGTCCCGGCGGGCGGGGGCAGGATCAAGTTTCGTTAGGGGGGGGCGATTGCTTATTGATTGGCTGCAAGTCGCCTGCGGCGCTTGCAGCGAGACCCTACACAGTCCCCGCGGGCTCGGGAGCGGCACTTCGCCCGCTGTGCCCGTGAGGGTTCCGGGGGCGCTTGCAGCGAGACCCTACATAGTCCCCGCGGGCTCGGGAGCGGCCCTTCGCCCGCTGTGCCGTGAGGACTCCTGGGGCGCTTGCAGCAAGACCTTTCGCGCAGAGAGACCAGGTGATCGGGTGCACGCCTACTTGACTCGTCGCACCAGCGGCTAGAGGATGTGAGCGTAAAAGCATATTGCGGTATTTATGCGCACCACGTTCGACCTGCCGGATGATCTCATGAAGCGCGCCAAGATCGCTGCGGTCAGGCGCGGCTCGACGCTGCGAGACCTGGTGGCCGAAGCCCTGCGGAAGTTGCTCGCGGACCAAGGTCCGCCGCAGCGCAGGCGGATGGAACAGGCTCCCATCAAACTCCCGCCCGGGCACACGATTCCAGTTCGGTCGAATGTCGAAATCGCCCAGCTGTTCGAGCAGGAAGACGTGGCTCGCCTGAATGACGTGTATCGCGGACGCTAACGTCCTCTTCCCGCTGCTGGTCGAAGGGCATGCGGCGCACGAGGTGGCCACGACATGGTGGCGCGAGCAGCCGGACGGAAGCGTTGGCACTTGCCTGCTCACGCGGCTCGCCGTACTGCGGCTGCTGAGCAATCGGGTTGCCATGAACGGCAATCCGGTCAAGCCGAAGGTGGCTCTGGTGGCCTGGCAGGAACTCGCGGACGATCCGCGCGCGATTCACGTCGAGGCGGAGCCGCCGACTCACGAGCATCGTTTCGCCGCGCTGGTCGCCGGACGCGAACCCACACCCAATCTTTGGACCGACGCGTGGCTCGCGGCTCTGGCCTTGTCGCTGGATTACGAGATGACGACGATCGATCGCGGCTTCAAGTCATTCCGCGGTCTGCGGGTGAGGCTGCTTACGCCGCCGGATCAATGAAGTGTCTCATGCCCACAGTCGATTTCCCCGCCACGAAGACAGCCGGATAGAACTAAGCTGGAGTTCCTCTTAAGCTCGAGCACAATTTCCTCGTGGATCAGCGGGTTGTGAGCGCACCAGCTGCTGGCGGCCTGGCTACACGGTGATCCGCTGCAGCAGCTGCAGCGCTCGCTGTTGAGTGGCGCTTGCGGTGGTGAC
>DAHXNE010000012.1 GCA_027366635.1 Gammaproteobacteria bacterium
CTAACAATCCGCAACGCGTTGCGCCTCCAGATCTGCCTCGCGCGCTCGAGCACGATCAGCATCTTGCCGAGTGGATTCGGCTCACGGAGCAGATCGAAGCGGAGAAGAACGCACCGCCGGTGCTAGAGCTGACGCGGGAACGCGATGCGGAGCCGGCGAAGAAGAAGCGGGGACGGCCGAAGAAAAATGCCGAGGTTTCCGGTCAATCTGACCAAAAACCTACCGAATTACCTAAGTCCAAAGGCGGCCGTCCTGAGGGTGGCGTCAGTCGGGCCGCTCGAGAGCTTCCAATTGCCGGCAACACGGAAGAAGCGCGGCGGAATACGGCCCGCCGCGCCCTGAAGGTCGCCAGCCTCACGCCTACGGTCCCGGGACGCCCGACTGGAATGCGTGCCACGCATCGGCGGGGCAGGCAGAGCCGGCGGCCTCGAGCCAGTAGGAGCGCTCCGATTGACTGAGGCCATTAAACCAGCTCATCCCGACCAGGGCGTCCGCCGGCGACACACGGACCGCGAGGGCCGGCTCAATGACCAGCACGCCCCGGTCCGCATCGTGGCGTCCGATGAGGCCAGCGCGGGCGAGGGCCTCAGAGAAGCGGAGCAGGTTTACGGATCCGGCGATGACGGCCGGGACTTCAGACAGCGCCTCGGCGGGCGCGGTAATCTTGTGGGTAGCCATGTGACACCTCATGCGTGTGCGTGGTGAGCCGCTCGGCCGTGGTGATGCACGGCTGGGCGGCGCTTTGGCAGCGGCCGAGCAAGGGAGTCGAGAGAGTATCCGCCAGTTGCGTTTACTGTGCGTTTACGGTGGCTGAGGTTGTTAGGCGTCCGTGCCCAAGCCTTTGATTTTATTGGTGGAGCGGCGGGGGATCGAACCCCGGACCTTCGCATTGCGAACGCGACGCTCTCCCAGCTGAGCTACCGCCCCGTGCAAGGGCCGCGAGTTTAGCTATGATGCCGTAGGAAGCCAAGACCATCCGCAGGAGCCGGCCCATGCTCGCCATCGGCACGCGCGCCCCCGACTTCACCCTCCCCGATCAGCAAGACCGGCCGGTCACCCTGCTGCATCTGCTTGGCCCCGGTCCGCTCATCCTCTACTTCTACCCGGCCGACTTCACGGCCGGCTGCACCCGCGAGGCCTGCCAGATCCGCGATCTGTACCCGCAGATCGAGACCGCCGGGGTGCGGGTAGTGGGGGTGAGCCCGCAGAATCCGGCGAGCCATCGAGCGTTCAGCGAGAAATACCATCTGCCCTTCACACTGCTCGCGGACGAGGAGCACAGCGTGGCGGACTTGTACGGAGTCCGCGGTCCGTTTGGGCTCGGCGTGCGCCGGGCGACGTTTCTGATCGATTCCACCGGGATCATCCGGGATGCCGTCCGCGCCGATCTGCGCATCGCGGCACATGCCCGCTTCGTGCGCAAGGCCTTGGCGAGCCGGCGCACGGCCCAGTGAGTGATCCTGCGCGCCGGTCAGTTGCGCATCCGCAGGATCTTCGCCGCACCGTAACGCGGGATGCTCACGAGGTACATGTCACGCTCGGCCACCGTCGCGATGCGCTTGCCGCTGAGTGCGCGGATCAGAGCGGCGACGATCTGCCGGTTGCACACGACGAGCAGCGTACCCCCGGCGTCGTGGCCGAGAATCTCCCCGGCCATGTTGCGCGCCCGGCTGCGGACAAGGACGACGGGCTTCAGCCCGAGCAGTTGCGCCAGGGGCGCAGCAGTCTGCTTGGCGCGGCGCGTATCGCCGACGTAGATCGCATCCAGCCCCTCCCGGCCCGTGGCGGTCGCGAAACGCTGGGCGATCCGTTGTGCCTGCTGACCCCCCGAGGCCGACAGCGGCGGATTGGCGATCGAGCCGATCTGCCCGAGCGCCGCCGGCACGATGACCACCAGGGTATTGCTCGCCGAAGCCCACAGCGCCACTCCCAAAGCGGCCAGCGCGACGGCCGCCAACAGGCCGAGCCACACCGGCGCCAGAAACGGCCGGTGGCGGCGGGTAATGGCGGGGGGATCGACGGCAGGCACTGTGGTTTGTGACGGCATCGTCTCTATCTGGATTTGCACCGCAGCACGATCGGTGAGCCGTGAAGTTGATCACACTGGGCCCGCATTGTCACCTTTAGATTCACACCTGCAAGCCCGCTCCCGATACCAGAGTCAATTTCACAACGTCGAGTACCGACTGCTGGCGAGGAGGCGGCCGAGGAGTTAGCGAGGATTTCGATGACTTCCGGTGGACACACAACTGTCATCAAGCGCGTGCTCGAGCGGCGGGTCCACGAGCCGGCGACCCCGGAAGACACGACCGCGACCGTTGCGGTGATGCTGCGCGTGCTGCCGGCGCCGCACGCCCTGCTCGCGATCCACGCCGACGCCACCCGCGCGCAGCTTGAGCTGCGCATTCACAAAGAAGTGCTGGATGTGGCGTGCTGCGCCGAGCACGAGGCGATCGCGCGTCTGCGCGAGCAATTCCGTCCACTGGTCATCACCGACAGCCTGGCGCTGATTCGCAGCATCCGCGCCGAGCATCTGCCGCGCGATCCGTTCATCCTGTACATCGCCCCGCTCGAGGCGCCCGAGGCAATCGAGACCGGGTTAAACGCCGGCGCCGATGATTGCCTGCCGCGCCACGCGAGCGAACCGCAGCTGACGGCGCGCCTCGGCACCGCGCGGCGCATTGCCGAGCTCGAGGAGGTGCTGCGCATCACGCTGATCGAGAACCGCGAGATCTCGACCACCGACGAGTTGACGCAGGTGGCGAGCCGGCGATTCTTCAGCAAGCACTTCCCCCGCGAGATCGAGCGCGCGGGACGCTACCGGCGACCGCTGTCGCTCATTCTTTGCGACATCGACTTCTTCAAGCACATCAACGATACGCTGGGTCACGCCGGCGGCGATGCGATTCTCAAGCAGTTCGGCATCCGCCTGCAGGACTGCCTGCGCCGCGGGGTGGACTGGGTGGCACGCCTCGGGGGGGAGGAGTTCGCCATCATCCTGCCGGAGAGCGCCTATGATCAGGCCCTCGATGCGGCGCGCCGCCTGCGCGCCGGCATTGCCGATTGTCCCTTTCCGGTCCAGGGCAAGAGGGTCGAGGTCACCGCCAGCTTCGGCATGTGCAGCCTCGAGCAGGTGCCGCTCGGGGAGCGCAAGACGGCCGATCACATGCTGCGCGTTGCCGATGCGGCGCTCTATCGCAGCAAGTATGGCGGACGCAATCGGATCACGGCCGCGCTGCTGCCGATGACCTCCGTTCGCGCCACCCCGGACAGCCTGCACAAGTTCCTCACGCCCTGAGCGTCGAGCCGCCCTCTACCCGAGGCGGGCCGCGGCGGCTCTGGTACCCTATGCCGTACCACACCGTGCCGTCGCCGGCTCACCGGGGATTCGCCGTGAGAATTTTGTCGTACCTGCTGCCTTGGCAGTTCTCGCCGCTGGCCTGTGCCGTGTTCACGGTCACGCTCGTGCTGTATGTGCGCGGGCTGGTGGTCCTGCGGCGCAGCGCAGCGCCGGTGGGCCCCTGGCGCCCACTCGTTTTCTTCCTCGGCCTGGCGCTCAACTACGCGGTGCTGCAGACCTATTTCGATTACTTCGCCCAACACATGTTCTGGGTTCACCGGCTGCAGCACTTGATCCTGCATCACGTCGGCCCGGCGCTGCTCGTGTTGTCCGCACCGGTATCCGTGCTGCGCGCCGGGCTGCCCGGGCCCGTATGGCGCGTTCTCAGCGCGAGCTGGGTACGCCGTCCGATCGGCTTGCTCTGGCGTGTGCTGCAGCATGAGCTGCTCGCCCCGGTCCTGTTCGTCGGACTCATTTACTTCTGGCTCACCCCCTCGGTCCAGTTCCTTGCGATGCTCAGCCAGCGGCTCTATCTGCTGATGAACTGGAGCATATTCATCGATGGCATTTTATTCTGGTGGATGATCCTGGCGCCTATCGAGGCCCAGGGCGCCGCGGCGGTGCCATACGGGCGCCGGGTCATCGTCCTGACCGCCGTCGCCCTCCCCCAGATCGTGCTCGGCGCCTACATCACGCTGTGTTCGAGGCCGCTCTACAGCATCTATGCGGTGTGCGGCCGAGCCTGGCACATCAGCCCGATGCTCGATCAGCAGCTCGGGGGCCTGCTCACATGGATTCCGGGGGCCATGATGTCGGCGGTAGGCGTGCTGGTGATCCTGCACCACGTACTGCAGGCCGACCGGCGCGCCCTGGTCCAGGCGCGCGCCCAAGCCGCCGATCCCCCGGCGGGAGTACCGGCATGAACCGCGCGCGGCTCGCTCGGGGCGGTGCGGCCCTCGGGATCGTGCTGGCGGTGATCGGCGGGCTGCTTGGCGCGGTCATCGGCTGCACGCAGCGGCAACTGCCCGGCCGCATGACCAACGTCGCCGGGCTGGTCGCGCCGCTGAAGTTCCATCTGACCGACCAGAACGGCGTACCGGTCAGCGCCGCCAGCTACCGCGGCGATGCGGTGCTGCTTTACTTCGGGTACACGCACTGCACCGACGAATGCCCCACCACGCTCGCCACCCTCGCCAATGCCCTGCAGCGTCTGGGCCCGCAGGCAAATCTCGTGCGCGTGCTGTTCGTGACCGTCGACCCGCGACGCGACACCGAGCCGGTGCTGCGACGCTACGTGAGCGACTTCGGTCCGCAGTTCGTCGGATTGCGGGGCACCACGGCGCAGCTGACCCACATCATCAAGCGCTATCGGATCACGTACACCTACCAGAAGCCCTACCCGCATGGTGACTACCAGGTCGGTCACAGCAGCGCCGTATTCATCTTCGGTCCCGACGGTCGGGCACGACTGCTGGCGCAGAGCGGCGCGCCGGCCGGGATCATCGCGGCCGACCTGCGCGGATTGCTGCCGGCGCGCGCCGCGGTCGCTCGCGCGCACGGCGGCTCGCCAGCGGGCGCCTGATTGGAGAAAGACTCGACTGCGCGGCGGCCGCGCCCCCGGTCCGGGCAATCCGCCTAACATCGTCACGACACCCATTCAGCCTTGGGAATGACTCCCGACAGCCCGGCCGCCGTTTCCGACTCCTCCTCGGGCCTCGCCGCCACGTGGCAGTTGCTGCTTGGCATCGGTATCCTGATGCTCGGGTCGGGATTGCAGAGCACCGAGATCAGCCTGCGCGCCGTGCTCGCGGGCTTCAGCGTCCCGGTCATCGGCGTCGTGATGTCCTGCTACTATGCCGGCTATCTACTCGGCACCGCGACCGCGCCTCGCCTGGTGCTGCGGGTCGGTCACATCCGGGTGTTCGCCGCCCTGGCCGCCGTGGCCGCCGCGGCGATTCTGGTCCAGGGCCTGTTCGTTCAGCCGCTCACGTGGGCGCTGTTGCGTGCCGTGTCGGGACTGTGTTTCGCCGGCCTGTACGTCGTCGCCGAAAGCTGGCTGAACGATCGGTCGAGCCGAGCCACACGCGGCACGCTGCTCGCGATCTACATGGTCGTGCTGTACATCGGCCTCGGGAGCGCGCAATTCCTGCTCATCGCGGCCAACCCCGCCACCACCCGGCCCTTCATGCTCGCGGCGGTGATGATTTCCCTCGCGCTGGTGCCGATCGCGCTCTCGGCGAACCGTGCCCCCGAGATCGCCCTGCCGCGCAAGGTCAGCTACCGCGAGCTCTACCGGAACTCCCCGCTCGGCATGGTGGCGGTGACGATGGCCGGCATGATCACGGCATGCGTCTACACCATGGGCCCGGTCTACGCGCAGCGCATCGGACTCGGCACCACCGGGGTCGCCACGTTCATGGGCATCAGCATTCTCGCGGCGGTGGTGGGTCAGTATCCGATCGGCCGCCTCTCCGACCGCCTCGACCGGCGGACCGTGATTGCCGCGGTGTGCGTCATCGCGGCGCTCAGCGGCGCGGTGCTCGTGATCGTGCATGATCCGTCCCGGCTGCTGTTCTACGCCACGACCGCGCTGTTCAGCGCCACGGCCTTCACGCTCTACTCCCTCGGCGTATCACATGTGAATGATCAGCTCGAGCCGACACAGATGGTGGCCGCGAGCAGCGCCCTGCTGAGCCTGAATGGGCTCGGAGCGGTGATCAGCCCCATCCTGCTCGGGACCCTCATCGCCCGCTTCGGCCCGCCGGCTTACTTCGCGACCCTCGCCGGCCTGGCTGTCGTGCTCAGCGCGTTCGCTCTGTGGCGCAAGCGGCGCCGCGAGCCCGTCGACGCCGACATGAAGGGCGTATATATCGCCGCCGGGCCCCAGGGACTGGTCACCCGGATCGCCGCGAACTCGCTCGTCCCGCCCTCGCCCGACCCATCGGAAAAAGCGCCCGGGTGACAGCCGGCGGCGTGCGGCCGAACCAGCCCGGTCCTGTGCCGAAAGCGGGATACGGTTCGCACCAAATGGCGCGCCGCGCGAGGCCGCAATTGGCTAACATTATCGCATGCCTTCACTGAAATCCCTGCGCAGGCCCGCGGCCCTGCTGTGCGCCGCGCTCGCGCTCTTTACCTTGCCTCGCGCCTCGCACGCCGACACGCAGCGCTGGAGCACTCCGGTCGGCCTGTGGGCGCCGATCGACAAGGGCACCGGCAAGCCGCTCGGGCTGATCTCGATCTTCGAGGATCATGGCCTCTACTACGGGCGTATCGAGCCGACCTCCGCCCACGATCACAGCGCTGCCCGGTGCACCCGGTGCACGGGCAGCCGGCACGATCAGCCGATCATCGGTCTGATTCTGATGCGCCATCTGCGCTACAAGGACGGGCATTACGTCGGCGGGGACATCGTCGATCCGAATACCGGGCGCGTGTATGACTGCGAGCTGCGCCTGATCGACGGCGGCCGCAAGCTGGTGATGCGGGGGTATATCGGTATCCCGTTGTTCGGCCTCTCACAGGTCTGGCATCGCGTCGAGGGCACTCCCGGCGGGCCCCTGCGGCTCGCCGGCGGCCCTTAATAGTTTCCCATCGACCGGCCGGTCGACCCCGAGCCCTGAAGCATCACGAAGGCACAGGGAGGTGCCCCGCCGCCGCAGGTAGCGGACGTTGCGGCAAAAACCACGCTTTTTGGCGCAACGGCGCTGGGCGGGGCGGCAGACCCAATCCAGCCCTTCTAAGGAGCTCCGTAGGTCGTTTCGAGGCTTGAGCGTTGCGCTCCGCGCCTGTACTGTGCGGCGCAGCACCCTCGTCCCAGGTTGATCGGCGCGGGCGCACCCTCATCGGCGAGCGGCGCAGAGCATGACGACAATCTACTCATGGAACGTCAACGGCATCCGTGCCGTTACCCGCAAAGGCACATTGCAGACCTTCATCCGCGCGCATCAACCCGACATCCTGTGTCTGCAGGAGACCAAGGCCGAGCGCGGCCAGGCCGATATCGACCTCCACGGGCACGGGTACCATGAGTTCTGGAACTCGGCGCAGAAGAAAGGTTACTCGGGCACGGCGATCTTCAGCCGCGGCGAGCCGCTGTCGGTGGTCAACGGCTTCCCGGCGGCGATCGCGCAGCAGTACAGCTTCACCGATCAGGACGGGCGCGACAGCCTGACCGAGGGTCGGGTGATCACCGCCGAGTACGCGAAGTTCTACGTGGTCACCGTGTACACCCCGAACGCCAAGGACGATCTCAGCCGGCTCGAGCTGCGCCACCGGCACTGGGATCCGGCCTGCCTCGCGCACTGCCGAGCGCTCGCGAAGCACAAGCCGGTCGTCTTTTGCGGCGATCTGAACGTGGCGCACACCGAGTTCGATCTGGCCAATCCCGGCCCCAACCGCGGCAAGAAGGGCTTCACGGACGAGGAGCGCGCAGGCTTTCAGAGCTTCATCGACACCGGGTTCATCGACACCTTTCGCCTGTTCAAGCAGGGCAACGGCTACTACACCTGGTGGAGCCACTTCGCCGACTCGCGCGCCCGCAACGTCGGGTGGAGAATCGACTACGTGCTGGTCTCCGGGAGCCTGCGCAAAGCGGTCAAAGCCGCCGCGATCCACCCCGACGTCCTTGGCAGCGATCACTGCCCGGTCAGCATCACCCTCGCGGCCTGAGCGGCCGGCTCACTGAACGGAAAGCTCGGCAGCCTTCTGCTCGGCCGCGACAGCCGCCTGGGTTTGGCCCTCGGCGCGCAACGTCGCGGCGATAACCCCCCAGGCCGAGGCCTGAACCGACGGATTGCCGGCGGCCAGATACAGTGCCTTGCGCGCCATGCCGTTGGCTTGGGCGGCGTCACCGGCCGCAAGGCTCTCCTCGGCGAACTCGAGCCATACGCGGGGATTGCGCGGTTCGATCGAGAGCGCGCGCTCGAGCGTCTCGGCGGCCAGCCCGTAATCGCGCCTATGCTCCTGCTGATGCGCGTCGGCGAGGAGCGCCCGCGCGGCCGGACCGAGGGCGTACTGCGGCAGCGTTTGCGGCGCAGCGCCGAAGGAATCCGCCGAGCCCGGTTGTTGCGGCGAGGACCCGCCGGAATTGTCCAACGGGTCGATCTGCGGCGCGCCGCTCGAGTGCGGCAGGACACCCCCCCGTGCGCCCGAGTCGATGTTTGGATGCGTGCTCGCATACGGCGGCCCGACGAGTGCGCAGCTCGACAGCGCCGCCGCGCACAGCAGTGCCGCCAGCCCAGCGCGCGCAAGTCCCGCAGAGGCGCCGCTCATTGCATGTCCCCGAACAGTCCGCAACCGGCCATCGGCGCAAGCTGCGCGCTCGATGGCACCGCCACCTCGACCGCATTCGCCCCGTCGCACGCGGGCGTGGTCTGAAGACCGGTCGCGAAATCGATCCACACGTCCTCGAGGCCCTGCGGCGGCGGCATATCGAGCGATACGGCGCCGAGCTGCGCCATGATGCGCGCCCACACCGGCAGCGCGCCCCGCGCGCCAACCAGACCGGTCGGTTGATCGTGATCGTACCCGACCCAGACGACCGTGAGCAGATTGCTCGAGAAGCCCGCAAACCAGCTGTCGGCATCATGTTGCGAGGTGCCGGTCTTGCCCGCCACGACCAACCCGGGCGGCAGCCGCGCCAGAGCGGGTTGGCCCGTGCCGTGTGTGAGCACTTGTTCCATCATTGTGGTCAGCTCATACACCTCCGCCGGCGGCGCCACCGGCGTGACCCGCACCGGGAACGCCTTGAGCGGCGTGCCGTCCGCGCTCACCACGGCGCGAACGGCGCGCAGCGGCTCGCGAAAGCCGCCGTCGGCGATCCCGTTGTACAACTGAGCCACTTCGAACGGTGTCAGATCGCTTGCGCCGAGGAGCATCGCCGGCACCTCCTGCGGGGGATGCTTCAGACCGAAGCGCCGCAGCGTATGCATGATGGGGTTCAGCCCGATCGACATCCCCAGACGCACCGTGGCGGCGTTCAGGGACTGCGCGAGCGCGTGCACCAGCGGCACCGGTCCGTGGAAGACGCGCGAGTAGTTGCGTGGGCGCCAGTACCGGCCCGCGCCCAGGCTGACGGCAATCGGCTCGTCCTCGATGATGGAGGCGGGGGTGTATCGCCCCGTCTCGAGCGCCGTGAGATAGATGAACGGCTTGATGATCGATCCGATCGAGCGATGGGCGTACAGCGCGCGGTTGAAGCCGTCGTAATTGCCGTCGCGGCCGCCAACGATCGCCCGTACGTCCCCGGTCTGCGGCGAGGTGACCACCACCGCCCCCTGCAGCAGTTCCTTGCCGTCATGGTGCGTCCGGTCGAGCCGATGCAGCACCGTGTCGAGGGCCTGCTGCGCGAGGGCCTGCACGTGCGGATCGAGGCTGGTATAGACCCTCAGACCCGCCTCGGTCAGCTCCTTCTCGGGATAGTCGCGGGCGAGCGTACGCCGTACCAGATCGAGGTAGGCCGGATAATAGGCGCCCACGGGCTCGGGCGTGACGCCAAGGGAGGTACGCATCGCCACGGCGGCGCGTGCGGCGCTGACGACACCCTGGCGCGCCAGGATACCGAGCACCCGATTGCGCCGCGCCAACACCCGGCGGGGGTACAGGCGCGGATTGTAATAGGTCGGACCGCGCACGATGGCCACCAGCATCGCGATCTGCGGCAGATCGAGCTCGGCGAGCGGCTCGCCGAAGTAGTACTCGCTGGCGAGCCCGAAGCCGTGCACCGAGAGATTGCCGTCCTGGCCGAGGAAGATCTCGTTGATGTAGGCGTTCATGATTTCAGCTTTGCTGAAATGCGCCGTCAGCGCGACGGCCATGATGGCCTCGCGGAGCTTTCGCCACAGCGTCCTGCGGTCATTGAGAAAATAACTTCGCACCAGCTCCTGAGTGAGCGTGCTGCCGCCCTCGGCATAGCGGCGCTCGCGCAAATCGACCCAGGCGGCCCGCAGGATGCCCTTCGGATCGATGCCCCAGTTGGTCTGGAACGTCCGATCCTCGACGGCGATCAGGGCCTTGGGCAGCAAAGGCGGCACCTGCTTCGGACCGACCACGATGCGATCAACCCCGTCGCGCGGATAGATGCTCCCGATGAGCAGCGGATCGAGCCGGATGACCGGTACCTCGTGCCCGGCCCCGTCACGCAGATCCACGATTCCGGCCGGCCCGAACACCACGGTCAGCCGCAGCGCCGGGCGCTCCCGATCGGCGAATCGCACCGGCCGCAGCATCACTTCGACTCGCCCGAGCGTCGCGGTGTACGTGCCCGGCCCGCGCAGCACGGCCACCGGCCGATAGGCCAGCCGCCGCAAGTCGTGCTCGAGATCGGCCTCGCTCAGGTCCAGACCCGCGTACAGCTGCATCGGCGCGGCATAGACGCGCGCCGGCAGCGTCCAACGCAGCGCGCTGAACCGGCCGGTCACGAGCCGATCCAGATACAGCGCATAGCCGCCGAAGATCAGCAGGCCCGCCAGCGCCGCCCCGCCCGCGATCCAGCCCAGCAGCCGCCCGAAGCGGCGGCGGCCGGCTGTGCCACGACCGCGGCGCGCCGCCGCCGACGTGCTCTTTTTCGTCACCTTGCGCGTTTTCGGACGGGTCAGAGGATCAGCTCCTCGGCCGGCTCACGCAGGTTGTAGCGTGAGCTCATGCAATGGCCGTAGGCGCCCGTGTTGGCAATGAGCAGAACATCGCCAGCGCGGGTCCTCGGCAGCAGCCGGTCATGTCCCAACACATCGGCGCTCTCGCAGATCGGGCCGACGACATTGACCAGCTCCCCGGCCGGCTCCGCGAGCCGCGTGAGGTTGACGATTTCGTGATATGCCCCGTAGAGCGCCGGTCGCAACAGGGAATTCATCCCGGTGGCGATACCCACGTAGCGGACACTACCCTTGCTCTTGAGCTGCGTGACCCGGGCCACCAGCGCGCCGGCCGCGGCGGCGAGGTAGCGCCCCGGCTCCATCCAGATCTCGAGGCGTGGATGCTCGGCGCGCACGGCCGCGAGCAGCGTATCGAGCTCGTTCAGGTCCGGGCCATGCTGGTCGGCGCGCTCCGGTATGCCCAGACCCCCGCCGATGTCGATCGCGCGAACCGCCTCGAAGCGCTGCCCGAGCTCGGCCAGCCGGCGGGCGGTTTGCTCCCAGGTCCTCACCGTGAGAATGCCGCTGCCGACATGGGAATGCAGCCCGACGATACGCGCCCCGCACCGTCGCGTCAGGCGCTCCAGGTCATCCAGATCCGCAATGGGTACGCCGAACTTGGCGTGCGCGCCGGCAGTGCGCACGTGGTGGTGATGACCCGCGCCGGCGCCGGTGTCGATGCGCACGAAGATCTCCCGCTCACGCCACAGATCCTCCCACTGCTCGAGCGCGAACAGGTTGTCGACGGTGACCTGCACGCCGCGCTCGAGCGCCCAGGCGTACTCCTCGCGCGAGGCGAAGTTCGGGGTAAAGAGCACGCGGTGCGCAGCGAGCTGCGGGAACACGGCGAGCACGTGCTCGAGCTCCCCGCGCGAGACGCACTCGAAGTCCACACTCTCGGCGGCGATGGCCCGCAGGATCTGCGGATGAGGGTTCGCCTTGACCGCGAAGTGCACCCGATCCAGGCTGCGCAGCGCACGCAGCGATCGGGCCGCGGCGCGCACCGTCTCGAGATGATAGACGTAGGCCGACTCGCGCGTCCCGAGTGCCGCCAGAACCCGCGAGCGCTCCCCGCGCCACCACGGCTCGGGGCGCGCAGCCGAGGTCTGCGGCGCAGCGAACAGCTGCGCCCAGGTCGGACCGAGCACGCGGTCGCCCGCCACGGGCCGAATCAGCAGCTCGTGCAGCTGATCGACCAGGCGATCGCCCTGGGTCTCATCGACCACAAAGGTGAAATTCAGGTCGTTGGCCGCCTGCGAGACCAGATAGATCTTCTGCTCCTCGAAGAACTCGAACGCACCGCCGAGTTGGTGAAGGATGGCCCGGATGTTGCGGCCGACCAGACTCACCGACGCACACGGCCCGATCACCTGCACGCGGCACAGGCGCGACAGATCGCTCACCAGCCCCGCCAGCAGCGCGCTGTCGAGGGTATTGGCCGCCGGATCGAGCGAGACGGTGACATTGGTCTCGGAGGTCGAGACCAGGTCCACCGACATGCCGTGGGCCTTGAACACCTGGAACACGTCGGCGAGGAATCCCACTTGGTGCCACATGCCCGGGCTCTCGAGCGACACCAGCGTGATGCCCTTCTTGGTGCACACCGCCTTGACCTGGGCGGTACCGTCGCCCTCGGCCGAGAGCACCGTACCGGGCATCTGCGGAGCCTGCGTGGCATACACGTGCAACGGGATACCGTACTGGCGCACCGGCAGGATACAGCGCGGGTGCAGCACCTTGGCGCCGCTCGTGGCGATCTCCTGCGCCTCGTCGTAATGCAGGGCGCGCAGCAGCCGCGCCGTCGGAATCGAGCGCGGATTGGCGCTGAACATCCCCGGCACGTCGGTCCAGATCTCCAGCCGCTGGGCGCGCAACTTGGCGGCGAGATAGGCACCCGAGGTGTCCGAGCCGCCGCGGCCGAGCAACACGGTATTGCCCTCGGCATCGCTCGCGATGAATCCCTGTGTCACGACCACGGGGGCAAGGTCCTCCAGGCGCTCGAGCAGCGCCTGATCGGGCTCGAAGCGGCACACGGCCGACAACACGCTCGCCTTGGCCGAAGCGCCGACGCGGTCATCGGCGAGCAGCAGGGTACGCGCGTCGGCCCATCGAGCCTCCAGACCCTGCGCAGCCAGATAACGGGCCCCGAGGTCGGTGGCCATCAGTTCCCCGGCAGACATCACGCGGGCGCGCGTCCGATCGCTCGCCTCTCCGATCAGAGCCACACCGGCGGCGATCTGACGCAGCTCGGCGAGCCGCGCCTCGCAGGCCTCCCCGAGCGGGATGCCGAGAGCCGCCGCGAGCTTTCGATGGCGGTCCTCGATCTGCTGCAGCTCCTCCTCGTACTTCTGGGTGCGCGCCACATCGAGCAGCCGCTCGAGCCGATCCGTCACGCCGCTCAGGGCCGAGTGCACGATCAGGACACGGGCACCGTCTGCGCGTCGCTGCGCGGTGACTCGCGCGATGTTCTGCCAATTCGAGAGCGAGGAGACGCTGGTCCCGCCGAACTTCAGGACGATCCACTGGGAGGCGCTGCGAGTCAATGCTGCTCCTGAGCACACGGCGGGGCGGGCCGCTTCAAGCCTTCAGGCCGAGCAGGCCCCGGGCGCGGCCGCGTGCCAGCTGCCCTGCTCGGGTCGATGGAATCGACTTCACCGACGCGCAGCCGCTACAGCTCCTCGTCGAAATCGCGCAGGTCCTTCTCGAGCCTCTTGTCCGCCAGGACTTCCTCGAGCCGGCTCCAGGCGGCCTTGCTGCGCTTGCCGGCCATGGGCCGGCGCTTGTCCACCCGATCGAGCATCCGATCGTAATCCGCGCCTTCCTCGGCGTGTCCACTCAGGATTTCCTCGTCGAGATCGAAGCTCTCGTTGTCTCGTTCCGACATCTGGCGGTAAAAATCCCAGTTACATCAATTAGGTAGTTCAACTTCGAGCGGAGCAAGACAGCGAACTATAATGAAAACTCGGCGCGGAGCAAGAGCCCTCGCGCGCTATGCGCTGCGGTCGCGGACCGTCACCGGCGCCCCCCGTCCCAGGCCGAGGCCTTCCGCCGCGCTCTGCTCGGCCCGGGCGATCTCGAGCACCCCGAAGGAATTGATCAGCGCCAGGTACT
This sequence comes from Gammaproteobacteria bacterium, assembly GCA_027366635.1. Taxonomy (GTDB): domain Bacteria; phylum Pseudomonadota; class Gammaproteobacteria; order Steroidobacterales; family Steroidobacteraceae; genus 13-2-20CM-66-19. The sequence goes on from DAHXNE010000012.1 coordinate 14,083, forward strand.
GTCCCGGTCGGCGATCGGCGTAGGTCCGCAGCAGGGGGAAGGCATGATGCCCGGTACGCACCAGCGGCAACCGGAATCGCTCGAGGAGCGCGCCATCGATGTTGGTGATCAAATTGCCGAAGTGATCGATGGCGATCACCACACCGCTGACGCTTGCGGCATCGGCCGTGGGCTCCTCCACCCACGCCGGCACCAGCGACTCGGCGGGGGCCGTCTCGCCAAGCTCAGCGGGCCGAGCGCGGCCCGCGGCCAATTCGGCGGCCACGGGAGCAAAGATGTCCCGACCGTGAAACGTTGCGCTGACGCGTGCGATCCCGAGCCGCGCCAGCCCAGCGGGCCGCAGCCGCACCACCTCGGCGTCCCCATGCCGAGCCACCAGCGGGGCGAGCAGACCGTTGTCCGGCGCGAGAAACACATGCCCCGCGGCGCAGACCACGACGATGTCGCGCGCAGTACCGACCCCGGGATCGACCACCGCGACGTGCACCGTGCCGGCCGGAAAGTAGGCAAACGCGCGCTGCAACCAGAAGCCGGCCTCGGCGGGCCAATGCACCAGGATCTGGTGCGTCAGGTCGATGATGCGCGCCGCCGGAAAGCGCCCGAGAATGCGCCCCTTCATCACCCCGACGAACGGGCCCTGGTGGCCGAAGTCGGTGGTCAGCGTGATGACTGCGCTCGGGGCCGGGAAGGCCGGTGGGCTCATCCGGCTCGCCTCGGTCCGCCCCGCTGCCCATCGGCGCACGCGCGGCAGCAATCCGCGTAGGGAACCGCCGCGAGCCGCCCCGCCTCGATCGGCTCGCCGCACACGATGCAGATGCCGTACGTGCCCGCCTCGAGTCGGCGCAAGGCCGCCTGGATTTGACGCAGCTCCTCGCGGGCCGATTCGGTGATCGCCCCGAGCACCTCATCGCTCTCGCGCTGGGTGACCTGCTCGGCGAAATCCGCGCTCAGCGGATCGGATTCGTGGCGCAGATCGGCGCTCGCGCTGCTCGCGCGACTCTGCAGCTCTTCACGCCGCCTCAGCAGGCGGGCTCGTACGGCTTGTGTGTCCACAGGAGTCTCCGGCCGGTGCACACGGCGCCTGGTTCTCACGCACCCGGCTGGTGCGCCCAGCGCGGCGGCATGCGGAAAATACCTAGCGCCCCGGACGCCTTGGCGGCAACATACTCACTCAGTTGCGCAATCATGTCCATTCCCGTCGTGCCGCCGACGAACGCCAATGTCCCCTCCCCCCGCCGGTGAAAGTCCGATGGAAACAGCCCGCGAATTGAAGCCTGCGGTTTTCGTGGTCGATGATGACGAGGCGGTCCGCGCCTCGCTGCGACTGCTGCTGAAGTCGGTCGGCCTGCCGGCCACGGTGTATTGCAGCGCCCAGGAGTTCCTCGCCCAGTATGATGTGCGCCAGCCGGGCTGCGTGGTGCTCGATGTGCGCATGCCGGGCATGAGCGGGCTCGAGCTGCAGCAGCTGCTCAATCTGCGCGGCGCAACCGTGCCGGTGATCTTCATCACCGGCCATGGTGACATCCCGATGGCGGTCGAAGCGATGCAGCACGGCGCGTTCGACTTCCTGCAAAAGCCCTTCCGTGATCAGGATCTGCTCGATCGCGTCCAGCGCGCGCTGGAGAAAGATCAGCGAATGCGCCAGGAGCTGAAGGAGCAGGATCGCATCCGCGAGCGCCTCGAATCGCTCACCCCGCGCGAGCGCGAAGTCCTCACCCTCATCACCCGCGGCAAACCGAACAAAGTGGTGGCGGCCGACCTCGGAGTCAGTCAGCGCACGGTGGAGATCCACCGCGCGCGTGTCATGGAAAAGATGGGAGCCTCATCCTTCGCGCAGCTCGTCCGCATGGTCCTCGATACCGAGGCTTGACCTGAGCCGCGATGGGCCGGACCCGCCTTGCAGGAGTGGCGCGCGCGGACGAGGCCGCTGACCGGAGCGCCGCCCGGCCCAGCGGCCGTGACGCTGTAGCCCAACCCGGCCGGCTGGATCGAGCGTTCTATCGCCACCGTACGCTCGCCGTCGCGCGTGCGCTCATCGGCCTGCACTTGGTGCACCGCGTCGGGGCCGTGCGGCGCATCGGGCGAATCGTCGAGACGGAAGCCTATCTCGGCCCGGCCGACCGGGCCGCCCACTCCGCGCGCGGGCGGACGGCACGCACCGCGGTGATGTTCGGCCCCCCGGGATACGTCTACGTGTACTTCATCTACGGTATGTGGCACTGCCTGAACGTCGTCACGGGGGATGAGGGGGTACCCCACGCCGTGCTGCTGCGAGCCCTCGAGCCGCTGGCCGGCCTCGAGGGAAGCGCTTCAGGCCCGGGGCTGCTGTGCCGCGCAATGGACATCGACCGCCGGCACAACGGACTCGACCTGTGCGGGAACACACTGTGGATCGAGCGCCCGGCGACTCCTCGCGCCGTACGCATCGGCCGCAGCGCGCGCATCGGCATCGATCATGCGGGCGAGTGGGCGACCCGCCCCTGGCGCTTCTTCGATCGCGACTCTCCGTTCGTCTCCGGCCGCCGCTCACGAGCCTCCATGCGCTAGCGCAGCCTGCGGGGGGCCGCGCAGCTACCGGGCCGAGACGTCCCAGTCGCCCCGCGCGCTCTTCGAATTCCGACAAGGATATACTGCGCCACCGAGAACCCCCATGCCCACCGCTCACGACCTCAACACACGGCTCGCCCCCCGCGAGACCCGACTGGCCGATTACCAGCCCCCTGCCTTCCTCGTCGACACGGTGACACTGGATTTCACACTCGATCCGCATGCCACGGTGGTACGTTCCCGCCTGACGCTGCGCGGCAACCCGGCCGCCCCGCCGGGGCAGCCGCTGCGGCTCGACGGTGCCGGCCAGCCGGTGCGCGCCATCGCGCTCGATGGCACCGGCCTCGATGCCCATCGCTGGCGGCTGGAGGGCTCGTCGCTGCTGATCGAGGACATTCCGCCCAGCTGTACCCTCGAGCTCGAGACGGTCATCGACCCCGCGGCCAATACCGAGCTCTCGGGCCTCTACCTCTCCAACGACGCCTTCTTCACCCAGTGCGAGGCCGAAGGCTTCCGCCGCATCACCTATTTCCCCGACCGGCCGGACGTGATGGCGCGCTACACGGTCAGCCTGACCGCCGATCCGCACGCCTGTCCGGTGATGCTCTCCAACGGCAATCCCGGTCCGCTGGAGCGCCTCCCGGACGGCCGCCACCGCATCACCTGGACGGACCCACACCCCAAGCCCTGCTACCTGTTCGCGCTGGTCGCCGGGCGGCTGGTCGCGGTACGTGACCGCTTCACCACCGGCTCGGGGCGCGAAGTGGCGCTGGCGATCTGGGTGCGCCCCGGCGACGAGGCGCGCTGCGCGCACGCGATGCGCTCGCTGAAGACGGCGATGGCGTGGGACGAGGAGCGCTTCGGTCTGGAATACGACCTCGAGGTGTTCAACATTGCCGCCGTGTCCGATTTCAACATGGGGGCGATGGAGAACAAAGGGCTCAACATCTTCAACACCCGATGCGTGCTGGCGGATCCGCAATCCGCGACCGACACGGACTACCAACAGATCGAGTCGGTCATCGGCCACGAGTATTTCCACAACTGGACCGGCAACCGCGTCACCTGCCGCGACTGGTTCCAGCTGTCCCTGAAGGAAGGACTCACGGTCTATCGCGAGCAGGAATTCACGATGGATCAGGGCTCGGCGGCGGTGAAACGCATCGCCGACGTGCGGGTGCTGCGCGCGACGCAGTTCCGCGAGGATGCCGGGCCGCTCGCCCATCCCGTACAACCCGACCGCTATCAGGCCATCGATAACTTCTACACCGCGACGGTCTACAATAAAGGCGCCGAAGTCATCCGCATGATGGCCACCATCATCGGCCGCGCGGCGTTCCGGCGCGGTATGGACCTCTATTTCGCCCGCCACGACAATCAAGCCGTCACCATCGACGATTTCCTCGCAGCGATGGCGGCTGCCTCCGGTGTCGAGCTGAGCGCCTTCAAGCTCTGGTATCACCAGGCGGGCACCCCGGAGCTGAGCATTGCCGAGCAATACGATCCGGCCACCCGCCGCTATGTCCTCACCGTGGCGCAACATACGCCGCCGACCCCCGGCCAGCCGGAAAAGCAACCGCTGGTGGTGCCGCTGGCAATGGGCCTGTTGGACACCAGGGGCGCGCAGCTGCCCCTGCGGCTCGCCGGCGAGGCCGCGGCCCGAGCCGGCACGCGCGTGCTGCTGGTCCAGGCGGCGCAATCGCGCTTCGTGTTCGAGGATGTCCCCGAGCGGCCGGTACCCTCGCTCCTGCGCGGCTTTTCCGCGCCGGTGCGGCTCAGCGGACTGAGCGGACGGCAGCTGAGCTTCCTGGCCACCCACGACAACGACCCGTTCGCGCGCTGGGACGCCGGCCAGTGCTACGCGACCCACGCCTTGCTGGCGATGGCGCAATCCTGGCGCCGGGGTGAGACCCCGGCGCTCGACCCTGACATCATCGCCGCGGCCGCCGCAACGCTCGCCGACGCCGAGGCCGACCCGGCATTCGCGGCCGCAGCGCTGACGCTGCCGAGCGAGGCTTACCTCGCCGACCAGCAGGAACTCGTCGATCCCGACGCGCTCCACGGCGCGCGCGAGGCGGCCCGCGGCGCCATCGGCCGGGCGCTGTGCGCGCAACTGCGCGCGGCCTATGACCAACTCGCCGATTCAGGGCCGTATCACCCCGACGGCGCGGCGATCGCGCGCCGCGCGCTGCGCAATACCTGCCTCGCCTATCTGGTCGCCGCCGCTGACAGCGACGGTCTGCGCCTGGCGAAGGCGCAGTTCGACCGCGGCGCCAACATGACCGACGTCCTGGCCGCTCTGGCGGCGCTGGCCAATGTCGACTGCCCGCAGCGCACCGAGGCGCTGGCGGCATTTCACACCCGTTGGCGCGCCGACGCACTGGTGCTGGACAAGTGGTTTGCGATCCAAGCGATCGCGACGCTGCCGGATACGCCCCAGGCGGTGCGCGCTCTGGCCGCCCATGCGGATTTCGATCTACGCAACCCCAACCGCGTACGCGCGCTGGCGGGCAGCTTCTCCGCCGGCAACCCGGTACGGTTCCACACCGCCTCGGGCGAGGGCTACGATTTCCTGGCGGATATGATCCTCGCGGTCGATCCGCTCAACCCGCAGGTGGCAGCACGGCTGGTCGCCCCGCTCGGCCAATGGCGGCGGATGGACACGGCGCGGGGAGCGAAGATGCGGGCGGCCTTGCAGCGCATTTGCGCCGCGCCAAGCCTCAGCCGCAACACCGGCGAGATGGCCGGACTCAGCCTCTCGGCGTGAGCGGCCGCGCCGGCCGTCCTAACCGGAGTCGCCGGCGGGCGTGAGCGAGAGCAACTCGCTGCCCTCGGACACGCGCTCCCCGGGCGCGAAGTGAATCCCCGTCACCCGTCCATCGAACGGAGCGGTGATGCCATGCTCCATCTTCATCGCCTCGATGACCATCAGCGTCTCTCCGGCGCGCACCGACTGGCCGACCTCGACGTTGACCGCGGCCACCACTCCGGGAAGCGGTGTCGTGAGCCCGCCGGTGCCGGCCGAGGCCTCGAACACGCGCGTGCGCGGATCCTCGATCTCGAACTCGTAATGGGCCGCCTCGAGCCACAGATGCAGCCGCTGGCCCTCGCGCAGACCGCGCGCGCAATATCGGACCGTCCCGATGCGGGCCGAGAACCACGGCGCCGATGCGCTCGCCTCGGCGATCGGCACATGCCGCGGTGACTCGCCCGTGCTCGCATCCCCGCCGGCAATCTGCACGCCGCACGGCGCGCCGCCTGCACAGCGCACCGCCAGCCGATAGGACATGCCCGCAATTGCGACCGCGAGCTCGAACCCGCCGGCCAGGTTGGGCGTAAAGCCGTCGCGGGCCGACCAGGGGTTGGCGCCGCATCCGTCCGCGTACACCAGCAGCGCCGCCAGCGCGAGCGCCGCATCGGGAAGCGGCTCGGGAGCGGCAAACTCGCCGCCTCGCTCGGCCAGCAGAGCGACGCTGTGGCGCGCCTGCAGAAACACATCCGAGCGCAGAATGCGGCTCAGCCAGCGTTCGTTGGTCCGCACACCGGCCAGGTAGGTGTGCTCGAGCGCCGCGGCGAGCGAGTGGGCCGCCTGAGTCCGCTCGCTCGCGAAAGAGATCACCTTCGCGAGCAGCGAGTCGTAGACGGCCGGCACGCTGTCGCCAGTGTCGAATCCCGCATCGACTCTCAGTCCCGTCCCGCTCGGCCACTCGGCCAGACGGAGCGCGCCGGCGCTCGGCAGGAACTCGCGCCAGGGATCCTCCGCGCACACCCTCGCCTCGATGGCGTGGCCGCGGATGTGAATCTGATCCTGGGTAAGGGTCAGTGGCTCACCCGCCGCGATGCGCAGCTGCCACTCGACCAGATCGAGCCCGCTGACCGCTTCGGTGACGGTGTGCTCGACCTGCAGCCGCGTATTCATCTCCAGGAAATAGAACGCGCGACCGTCGAACAGAAACTCCACCGTCCCGGCGCTGCGGTAACCGATCTCGCGCGCCACCTGCACGGCCGCCGCGCGCAGACTCGCCCGCAGCGGCGCCGGCAGGCCCGGCGCGGGCGCCTCCTCGATGAGCTTCTGGTGGCGCCGCTGAATCGAGCAGTCGCGATCCCCGAGATGGATGCAGTGACCGTGACAATCCGCGAGCACCTGCACCTCGATGTGGCGCGGCGCGGGCAGATAACGCTCGATCAGCAGCCTGCCGTCCCCGAAGCTGCTCTCGGCCAACCGGCGCGCGCCCGCGAGCGCCGCGGGCAGTTGCGCGGCCTCGTGCACCACGTGCATGCCCTTGCCGCCACCGCCGGCGGCCGGCTTGATCATGAGTGGAAAGCCGGCTTTGCGGGCTTCGGCCTCCAGGTGCTCGAGGTCCTGCCGCTCGCCCTCGTAGCCCGGCAGGACCGCGATCCCGGCGGCGCGCACCCGCGCCTTGGCGAGGCTCTTGATACCCATCGCCTCGATGGCCTGCGGGCCGGGTCCGACGAAGATCAGGCCCGCCGCCTCGCATGCGCGCGCGAAGCCGGCGTTCTCCGCCAGAAAGCCATAGCCGGGGTGGATGGCCTCGGCCCCGGTGGCACGCGCCGCGGCGATGATCGCCGCCCCGTCGAGATAGCTGGCCGCCGCCGGCGGCGGGCCGATTCGCACCGCCCCATCGGCCGCGCGCACGTGCCGGGCCGCAGCATCGGCGTCGGAGTAAACCGCGACGGTCGCGAGGCCCAGGCGGCGCGCGGTGCGCACGATGCGGCAGGCGATCTCGCCGCGGTTGGCAACCAACAGACGTCGGAACATCGGCGCGCTCACATTCTGAAGAGCCCGAAACGGGTTGGATCCGGCGGCGCGTTGCGCGCGGCGGCCAGACACAGCGTGAGAATCCGGCGTGTCTCGAGCGGATCGATCACCCCATCGTCCCAGAGACGGGCCGAGGCGTAGTACGGATGGCCCTGCCGCTCATACTGCTCGCGAATCGGCTGCTTGAAGGCCTCCTCGTCCTGCTGCGGCCAGCCGCCGCCCCCGGCCTCGATCTGCGCGCGCTTGACCGTGGCGAGCACGCTAGCGGCCTGCTCACCGCCCATCACCGAGATGCGCGCGTTCGGCCACTGGAACAGAAACCGCGGTCCATACGCGCGGCCGCACATGGCGTAATTGCCGGCCCCGTAGCTGCCCCCGATGATGACGGTGAACTTCGGCACGCCCGCGCAGGCGACCGCCGTGACCAGCTTCGCCCCGTCGCGGGCGATGCCGCCGGCCTCCGCCTTGCGGCCCACCATGAAACCGGTGATGTTCTGCAGGAACAGCAGCGGAATCTCCTCGCGCGCGCACAGCTCGATGAAGTGCGTGCCCTTGAGAGCGCTTTCCGAGAACAGAATCCCGTTGTTGGCGAGAATGCCGACCGGGTAGCCGCCGATGTGCGCAAAGCCGCACACCAGCGTCGTGCCGTAGAGCTGCTTGAACTCCTCGAATTCCGAGGCATCGACCACTCGGGCAATGACTTCGCGCACCTCATAGGGCCGGCGCAGGCTCTCGGGCACCACGCCGCAGAGCTCCTCCGGCGGGTAGTACGGATCGCGCGGGGCAACCGGCGGGTCGGTACTCGGTCCGCGCCGCAGTCGCGCCACGATCTGGCGCGCGATCGAGAGCGCGTGCGTGTCGTTCTCGGCATAGTGGTCGCAAACACCAGATTCTCGGCAATGCACATCGGCCCCGCCGAGGGACTCGGCGTCGATGTCCTCGCCCGTGGCAGCCTTCACCAGCGGCGGCCCACCCAGAAACACCCGGCCCTGATTGCGTACGATGACGTTCTCATCGGACATCGCCGGCACGTACGCTCCGCCGGCCGTGCACGAGCCGTGCACCACTGCGACCTGCGCCACCCCGAGCGCCGAGAGCGTCGCCTGGTTGTAGAAGATTCGCCCGAAGTGCTCCTTGTCCGGGAATACCTCGTCCTGAGCCGGCAGGAACGCACCGCCGCTCTCGACCAGGTAGAGACAGGGCAGGCGATTCTCGCGCGCGATCTCCTGGGCCCGCAGGTGCTTCTTGACGGTGAGGGGATAGTACGTGCCGCCCTTGACGGTCGGATCGTTCGCAATCACGACGCACTCGCGGCCGCTCACCCGGCCGACGCCCGTGACGATCCCGGCACAAGCGATCCCACCACCGTAGAGCCCATGCGCGGCCAGCTGGGAGAGCTCGAGAAACGGCGCGCCCGGATCGAGCAGAACTCGGATGCGCTCGCGGACGGTGAGCTTGCCGGCGGCGCGATGGCGCCGCACCGCCGCGCTCGAGCCACCCTGCGCCGCACGCTCGATCTCGACCTTGAGCGCTTCGGTACAAGCGCGCAGGGCACGCGCGTTGTCCTGGAACTGCGGCGAGCGGGGATCGAGCCGCGAGACGATGCGGGGCATGAGCTTGTCACGTCGCAATAATTGTCGGACAATCATACAATCGCCTCCCGATGGAAGACAAGCTCATGTCCCTCACCGACAACGGCTTTGGCCTCGAGGAGGCCACCGAGGAGATCCGCGCGCAGGTACGCCGCTTCGCCGCCGAGCGCATCGCGCCCCGCGCCGCCGACATCGACCGCAGCAACGAGTTTCCCCGTGACCTGTGGCCCGAACTCGGCGCCCTCGGCCTGCTCGGCATCACCGTGCCCGAACGTTGGGGCGGCGCCGGCCTGGGTTATCTGGCGCATGTCATCGCCATGGAGGAAATCTCCCGCGCCTCGGGATCCGTCGGCCTCTCGTACGGCGCACATTCCAACTTGTGCGTCAACCAGCTGCGCCTCAACGGCACCGACGCGCAGCGCGATCGCTACTTGCCGAGGCTGCTCAGCGGCGAGCACGTCGGCGCGCTCGCCATGTCCGAGCCGCAGGCCGGATCCGACGTGACCGCGATGCAGCTGGGCGCCACGCAGCGTGGCGGGCACTACTTCCTCACGGGACGCAAGATGTGGATTACGAACGGCCCGGACGCCGACGTGCTCGTCGTTTACGCCAAGACGGACCGCAATGCCGGCAGCCGCGGCATCACGGCATTCATCGTGGAACGTGGCTTCGCCGGCTTCAGCACCGCCCAAAAGCTGGACAAGCTCGGCATGCGCGGCTCGAGCACCTGCGAGCTGGTGTTCGAGGAATGCCCCGTGCCGCAAGAGAACCGGCTGGGCGAGGAGAACGACGGGGTACGCGTGTTGATGAGCGGCCTCGACTACGAGCGCGTGGTGCTCGCCGGCGGCCCGCTCGGCCTGATGGCCGCGGCGCTCGATCTGGTGCTGCCCTACGTGCGCGAGCGCAAGCAGTTCGGCCAACCCATCGGCACCTTCGAGTTGATGCAGGCGAAAGTCGCCGACATGTACGCCGCCCTCGGCGCCTGCCGCGCCTATGTCTACACCGTCGCGCGTGCGTGCGACGCGGGCCGGGTCAAGCGACGGGATGCCGCCGCCTGCATTCTGTTCGCCGCCGAGAAGGCCACCGCCGTGGCGCTCGAGGCGATTCAGGCTCTGGGCGGCAACGGCTATATCAACGACTACCCGGCCGGCAGACTTCTGCGCGACGCCAAGCTCTATGAAATCGGCGCCGGCACGCAGGAGATCCGCCGCATGTTGATCGGCCGCGAGCTGTTCGAGCAGGCCGCCTGAGCCGCAATGAGCGTCGAGTTCGAGCAACTGCCGCTCGCGCCGGCCTATCGCAAAGTGGCCGCGGCGATCACCGAGCGCATCGTCAGCCGCGCGCTGCGCGAAGGCGAGCGCCTGCCCCCCGAGACCGAGCTCGCCCGTCAGCTCGGCGTCAACCGCTCGACGGTTCGCGAGGCACTGCGCGAGCTCGAGTGCAGCGGCCTGCTCGAGCGCCGCCCGGGCTCCAAGCGCATGACCGTCAGCCGGCCCACGCACGGCGAGGTGGCTCGGGAGGTCAGCCGCGCCCTGGCGCTGCACGACGTCACCTTCCTCGAGGTATGGCAGGCGCTGAGCCATTTCGAGCCGCCCATCGCGGAGGTCGCCGCGCGCGAGCGCAGCGCAGCGGACCTCGAGCGCCTGGCGCGTGCCCACAGTTTGTTCGGCACCGAGAACCGTGCAACCGATCAGGCGGTGCACCACACCGCGGAGTTCTTCCGCGCCCTGGGCGCGGCCGCCCACAACCAGGTGCTCGCGCTCGTGCACGAGCCACTGATCCAGCTCCTCGAGCCTTCGCTGCGCGATATGATCGACCAAGTGCCGCAGGCGCGCTCGCGCATCGCGGCGGCCCAACGGCGCATACTCGAGGCGATCGGCGCCCGCGACAGCGAGGCGGCCCGCGCCTGGATGGCCCGACACATCCGTGATTTCAGGAAGGGCTACGAGCTGGCCGGCATCGAGCTCGGCCACCGCATTGCCTGAGGGTTCGGGCTCAGCGCCCGGGTGCGCTCGCCTACAGGAACAAATCCGGCAGCAAGTCTGCTTCGCGCACCGACGGATCGCGATACGGCGAGAAGTCGCTGATGCCTTCTTCACGCAGCACCTGCTCATCGATGCAGAACTGCCCGGTGAAGGTGCGGCTATCGCGCTTCAGGAGCGCGCAGGCGGCCTCGGCGACGATCTGCGGCGTGCGCACGCGGCGCAGCGCCTCGGCGCTCGCGCCGCGCAGCGCCACCTGCAGCGCGGCCGTGCCAATGACGGTGCGCGGCCAGAGCGCGTTCACCGCAATGCCCTGCGCGGCGAGCTCGCCGGCCAGTCCCAACACGCACAGACTCATGCCGAACTTCGCCAGCGAATAGGGCAGGTGCGGCGCGAACCAGCGTGGCTCGAGCTTCAGCGGCGGCGCGAGCGCCAGAATATGTGGATTGGCCGCGCGCGCGAGGTGGACCGAGGCGAGCTTGCTGCACAGCAGCGTGCCGCGCGTGTTGACGGCATGCATCAGATCGAAACGGCGCATGTCGGTGGCGAGTGTCGGCGTCAAGCTGATGGCGCTGGCATTGTTGATCAGGATATCGATGCCGCCGAACACCGCGGCGGTCCGCTCGATCGCCGCGCCAACCTGCTCGTCATCGCGAATGTCGAGCGGCAGCGCGAGCGCCTTGCCGCCGGCGGCCTCGATCTGCTCGGCGGCCGTGTAGATCGTGCCCGGCAGCTTCGGGTGCGGCTCGGTGGTCTTGGCCGCCACCGCCACGTTCGCGCCCTCGCGCGCCGCCCGCAGCGCGATAGCGAGCCCGATGCCCCGGCTCGCGCCCGTGATGAACAGGGTCCGTCCCCGCAGGTCACCTTGCCCCATGTCCAAATCCCGCCGTCCGGCCGCCCGATGCGGCCGGCTGATCTTAGCAGCCGCCGCTGCCGTACGGTCCCGGCGCACGGGCATAAATGCCTGGGCGGCATGAGTACATGCCGCAATTTCACCCCAATTCACAGGCTGGCCCATTAAAATGCGCGCCGCCGGTGCACGGCCCCGAACACAGAGGTAGCAGACTTGGCGGCGATTGGAACGGAGCGGGTACTGTCGGTCCAGCATTGGACCGACACGCAATTCACTTTCACCACCACCCGCGATGCGGGGCTGCGCTTCGAGAACGGCCAATTCGTCATGGTCGGGCTCGAGGTGGATGAGCGGCCACTGTTGCGCGCCTACAGCATTGCCAGCGCCAATCACGAGGAGCACCTGGAATTCCTCAGCATCAAGGTGCCCGACGGCCCGCTCACCTCCCGCCTGCAACACATCCGCGAGGGCGATGAGGTGCTGGTCAGCCGCAAGCCCACCGGCACACTGGTGCTGCACGATCTGCGGCCCGGCAAGCGGCTGTATCTGCTGTCCACGGGCACCGGAGCGGCGCCCTTCATGAGCGTCATCAAGGACCCGGAAGCCTACGAGCGCTTCGAGAAGGTGATCTTCGTGCACGGCGTGCGCTGGGCACGCGAGACGGCCGTGCTCAAGCACCGCATCGAGGCCCTCAGCACTCACGAGCTGCTCGGGCAATGGGTGCGCGAGAAGCTCCTGTACTATCCCGCCGTGACGCGCGAGCCGCACGTCAACCGCGGCCGGCTGACGCACCTCATCGAGTCCGGACGGCTGTCCTATGATCTGGGACTGCCGCCGCTCGATCCCGGCGAGGACCGCGCCATGGTGTGCGGCAGCCCTGCCATGCTCACTGACACCTGTGCTCTGCTCGACGGCCGCGGTTTTCAGATGTCGCCGCACATCGGCGAGAGCGGCGACTACGTGATCGAGCGGGCCTTCGTCGCCAAGTAAGCCCGGACGATCCGCCCGCCAACAGGAGCGCAGCGCGCGCGCCGGGGGCGCACGCCTCGGGGTGAGCGGCCGCGCTGCGGCGGCGAGCCGTGTTGCTACCGGGCGGTGGCGAGTTCGGCCGCAGCCTTGGCGTCGGCCCGGGCGGCCCACAGCCACAACACCCCGCTCACCACCACCACGAACGGCACGATCATCACCGCCGCGCCGAGCGAGGTCGCGTCCGACACCCCACCGATGATGGTCGGGGAGATGGCATCCCCCAGCGCGTGGATGACGAAGATACTGAGCGCCACCGCGCAAGCCCGCTCCGCGGGACTGACCAGATTGACGATCGCCGTGTTGATCGGCCCGGTCGACATGAACAGCAACAGCTCGGCCACCACGAGCGCGGCATAGAACACCGCGGGCGAGGGCGAGGCGAGCGCGAGGTACGTCGCCGGCACCGCCAACAGCGTGACCCACCCCGACATCCACAGGTAGGCCTGGCGCGAGAACTTCAGCCAGTAATCCCCGAGCCATCCGCCGGCGAAGGTGCCCACGACCCCGGTGATGACCACGATCACCCCGAAGCCCTCGGTGGCTTGAGCCGTCGACACGCCCCGCACCTGCTCGAGGAACGTCGGCATCCACACCGCCAGGCCCCCGACCGCGAAGGTGTAGGCCGCATAGCCGAGCACGGTGAGCAGATAGGGGCTCTGGCGCAGGAGGCGCACATAGACGGCCCAGGATCCGGGCTGCGCCCCGAGCGCCATCCCGCCGCTGGCGGCGACCGAGACGTCATCGCCGTCGCGAACGCCACGCGGCGGATCGGGCAGGCGCCAGATCCACACCGCCAGCACGATCCCCGGGATGCCCGCGACGTAGAACGCCTCGCGCCAGCCATAGTGCACCAGGACGAAGCCGCCGACGATGTAGCCGAGCGCCGCGCCCACCGGGATCGCCATGTTGAAAACGGCGAAGGCCCGCCCGCGGGTGCGGCGCACGAAATAATCGGCCAGGAGCGACGGCGCGATGGTGCCGTAGGCGGCCTCGCCGATTCCCACCACGGCACGCGCGCCAAGCAGCTGCACGTAATCGTGCGCAAGCCCCGACAGACCCGTCGCCAGGCTCCAGATCAGCACGCCGATCGCGATCGGCCGGGTTCGCGAACCGCGATCGCCCAGGCGCCCGAAGATCGGCGCCGTCAGCAGATACACGATGAGAAAACCGCTCATCAGGGTACCGAGCTGGAAGTCATCGAGCCCCATGGGCGCGCGCTGCAGCGCCGGCAGAAGCGCCGAGACGACGTAGCGATCCAGATAGTTGAGCAGGTTGACGCCGGTCAGCACCGACAGTGAGACCAACGAAGCGCGCCGCAGCGTGCGGGTCGAATCATTCACCCGAGCGCGCGCCTCAGGCCGCCACCGAGGTCACCACCGGCTCGCTCTCCTCGCGCAGCAGCGGCATGCGGATCTCGGCGACCCACAGCCCGCCGGGTCGCGCGGCCGAATCGAACACGGCCTGCTCGCCGAACTGGATCGCAAGCCGCTCGCGCACGTTCTTCAGACCGATCCCGTCCCTGCCGGCCGGCTCATGCATGCCGATGGTGTTGGTTACACGCAGTATCAGGCGCGCCTCGTCCGCCACCGCCTCGACCCGGACCTGCACCGCACCGAGGTGGCTGGCGAGCCCATGCACCACCGCATTCTCGATCAGCGGCTGCAGAATCAGGCTCGGCACCCACGAGCGAGGCGCACGCTCGGGCACCGGCACCGACACGGTCAGCCGGTCGGCGAAGCGTCGCTGCTGCAACCCGAGGTACAACCGCACGAATTGCAGCTCCTCGGCAAGACTCGAGAACTCCCGCTCCCCGGCGTGCAGCAGGCGGCGCAACAAGTCGGCGAGCTGCACGATCATGGTGCGCGCATCGGCCGGATCGCCGTCGATCTGGCCATGGATGGTGTTGAGCAGATTGAACAGTGAGTGCGGCGAGAGCTGCCTGCGCAGCGCCGCCAAGTGCGCCGCCGACAGCGCCCGCTCGAGCGCCGCGGCGCGGATATGCGAATCGCGCAGGCGGCGATAGACGTCGAACCCGGTGGCGAGCGCCAGTCCGAAACCATACGTCAGCAGGAAGCTCGTCGCGCTGGCCACCCAGATCTGGATCAGCGGCAGCAGCTGCAGCGGTCCGGTGTCATTGGCCGTGGTGAACTGCAGCAGCGCCCGATGCGCCCCGACCAGGGCCGCATCTCCAAGCCAGAGCGCGGGCTCGGCCAGAATCGCGAACCCCACCGCCAAGAGCACCTGCAGCGGCAGGCGGCGCAGGATCGGCTGCCATCCCATGCGCAGCGAGGCCCATACGCACCCGAGCAGGACCGGATACAGCAACAGATGCTGCAGAAGCCGCGCCTGCCACGGTGCGAACAGGTCCACGTGCATCGCCGTGAGGCTCGACTGCAGCTGGTTCGCGTAAAGCACGTCCGAGAGCGCCACGTAAATCCAGAACACCGTGACGATCAGCAGAAGCGGCCGGGATCGCGCGCTCATCGGACAATGTTACCTCTTCAACGCCCCAGGGTGTATGAGGCGCCGCCGACAGTCCATCATGACTGCCGGGCCGCTCTCCGGTACAGTCCCGGTCATGGAAATATTCAAGGAATTCCGCCTCGAGGCCGCGCATCGCCTGCCCAATGTTCCGCCGGGGCACAAATGTGCCCGCCTCCATGGACACTCGTTCCGCATCGGCGTGCACGTGGACGGGCCCCTCGATCCGGTTTCGGGCTGGGTATGCGATTTCTCGGCCCTGAAAAGCGCCTTTGCTCCCGTGCACGAAGCACTCGACCACCATTACCTCAACGACGTGCCGGGCCTGGAGAACCCGACCAGCGAGCATCTGGCGATCTGGATCTGGGAGCGGCTGAAACCGGCGCTGCCCGCCCTCAGCCGCATCACGGTCCGCGAGACCTGCACCAGCGGCTGCGAATATCGCGGGTGAGCCCGCAACGACGAGCGCTTCGGCGCCAGGATGGCGCGCGCATGGCGCCTCACTGACATCTCCCACCGAGCAACCCCGCCTTCAACGCCTTGCCGGGCGGTCGGGCCCCGAGCCAGATCCCGAGGAACGCCCGCGCGAAATCCGCGCCGGGGATCGTGCCCTGCTTCACCCCATCGAGCAGGTACTCGATGCCCTGGCCGCTGGGGTGAACGAAGGTCATGGTCTGCCCGGAGTCGACCCCGTGCATCCAGCCATCGAGCGTGGCGATCCGGGAGCGCAGCGGCGCCAGCCGGCCCTTCGCGCTGCGGGCGAACCCTTCCCGCCACGCACCGCGCAGCTCATCGGGGGTTACGTGCCACAGAAAGTGCAGCGCGATCTCGCTCGACTCGTCGTGGCTCAAAATCGCGGCGGCATCGCTCGAGCGGCGCGCCAGATAAAGCGCGGCAACATAGACTTTGATCCGAAAGAACGTCGCCTTGCGGATGCCGAGGCCGTTGAGCGCCAGCACCTGACCGCCCACGGTCACGTGATCGGGAAACGACACGCCGTCGCATTGCGCAGCGTGGACCGCGCCGCCCGCCATCGCCAGCGCGGCAGCAAGCGCCACCCACCACAGCCGGATCCTCATACGCCCCCCCTGGCGTCCCGATGCGTGCCGGGACGTCCGAGCAAGCCTATCACGGCGACCCTCAGCCCGGCACCCAGGGCACAAGCCGCGCAAGCAAGCACCCGATCGGCGCCGCCACCCCCGGCCCATCCGGCAACGGAGCGTGGCGGCGCACGGCAACCGTCAGCGCCTGCAGATCCGGGTTCTCCTGGCGCAGCCGCTCGAGTGTCTCGGCGCTGAGGATGGCCGAATCCCCACCGCGGCCCTCACGCGGATGGGGTTTCCGGCGGCGTCCCGGCCACTTGTGCGGCACGCCGCAGGTCATAGATCTTGGCGTCGACCTTCAGGTACGCCACGCCCTCCTCGGGGACCACCACCGCTTCAGCCACGCCCGCAACCGCGCGCAACGCCTCCGCCAGCTGCCGCGCGTCGCCAGTCCCCTCGCCCAAGCGCAACACGCGCGAGGCGAGGTAGGTCGGCTGACGCATCGTGGCCGCGAGCACCAGCCACAACGCCGCGAGCACCCCGGTCGATTCGAACACCGCGCCCGTGCCGAGGTGCTGCTGCATCCAGCCGCCCACGGCGCCGCCGACGAAGATGCCGAGGAACTGCGAGCTCGAATAGACGCCGGTGGCCGTGCCCGTGGCGCCGGTCGGCGCGGTCTTGGTCACCAGCGACGGCAGGCTCGCCTCCATCACGTTGAAGGCGGCAAAGAACAGCGTGAGCGCCGCGAGCAGCATCACCCGCTCCTGTGCGGCTGCGGCCAGCATGATCTGACTGACCAGGAGCGCCGCGACCGCCGCCACCAGCACCCCCTTCATGCGCCGGCGGCGCTCCCCGATGATGATCACGGGCACCATGATGGCCACCGAGATCAGCAGAATCGGCAGATACACCCACCAGTCGCTGCGGCTGCCGAGACCGAGGGTGTGGGCGAACAGAACCGGAACGACGAGAAAGCACGCCGTCAGCATCGCATGCAGGGTGAAGATGCCGAAATCCAGGCGCAACAACTGCGAGTCGCGCAACGCGGCACCGAGCATCGCGGGAACCGGCTCGGCCTCTCGATGCACCCGCCGCCGCCGCGGCGTCGGCACCGCGAACAGCGTGACGAGGATACCGACGACCGCCAACACGCTCATCAGCCAAAAAATCCCCGACACACCGATCCACCCGGCGAGCACCGGCCCGAGGACGATCGCCACGAGGAAGGACAAGCCGATGGTCATGCCGACCAGCGCCATGGCCTTGGTGCGATTTTCCTCCGCGGTGAGATCGGCCACCAGCGCCAGGATCACCGCGCCGACCGCTCCGGCCCCCTGCAGCGCGCGCGCGCCGATCATCGCCTCGATCGAATGCGCCCGCGCCGCCCAGACGCTGCCGGCGCCGAAGAGCACCAATCCCGCAACCACCATCACCTTGCGCCCGATGCGGTCGGAAAGCAGCCCAAAGGGCATCTGCAGCAGGCCCTGCGTGAGACCGTAGATGCCGAGCGCGAGCCCGATGCTCGAGGCCGTCGCGCCGGTGAGGCCGCGCGCGAACAGCGCGAAAACCGGATAGATCATGAACAGGCCCAGCATGCGCAGCGAGAAGACCGCGGCAAGCGCGCTGGCGGCACGCAGTTCGTGCTTGGGCATCTGGGTGTGGTAACTCCGGTGAGTGCTCGGCGCTGGGTGGACTTTAGAGTCTACTGCCGCTGGCGCGGGTATGCCACCCGGATACAGCGCCCGCGACTGTCAGTACACGGCAATTGAACCGCTCCGCCCGCACGCATAGACTCTCGTGCACCAAACTCTTTTCTCGCTCCCGGACCGAGATCATGCAGGGCTCTTTGTTCCGCTTCTACGTGCACGAGGGACATCGCCACCACGGCAAGCTCGTGTGGGAGTGGCTGCTCGAGCAGGGCAATCGCCTCGGCATCCGGGGTGGCTCGGCGTTCAAGGCCATGGCCGGTTTCGGCCGGCACCACACCCTGCACGAAGCGCGCTTCCTCGAGCTCGCCGGCTCCCTCACCGTGGCAGTCGAGTTCATCGCCACCGAGGCGGAGGCGCGCGAACTGCTCGACCTGCTGCACCGCGAGCAGGTGCGGCTGTTCTACGCCTACACCCCAGCGCAATTCGGCGTGATCAATCCGGACTCGGCCGACCCACCGGCGGTCGGCGAAGATCCCTGAGAACACCCGAGCGCCGTGCAGCGCGCGCGCCACGGGGCCCCGGCAGGCGGCCCGCAAGCGCGGCTGCGGGCGGAGGTCGCGAAGATCGAGGCACGGCCCGGCTCCCGCGCCCGGGCCGTGCTGCACCGCCAACCCTCAGTGCTTGGCGTGCGGCGCCATGATCTTCGCCAGCATGTTCACCGTGCCGGGGATGCGCACCAGGTGCGGATAGCGCGGACCGCCGAAATAGCCGACCTTGATCGCGCGCACCCAGCCGTCCTGCGCGACGGTGAAGGTGGTCGGCTCATGATCGTGCTCGGCCTGGACCAGATAGTACTGCAGCACCTTCGGGGTGTAGCTCTGGCCGTTGACCGCCACGAGCTTCATCCCCGGCGCCATCCCGGCCTTCCACGCCGGTGAGCCCTCGCGCACGTCCGCGAGCACTCCCGCCTTGCTGTTGAAGCCGTACGTCAGCCACTGAAAGTCCGTGTGATAGGTACGTTCCGCCGCGGTAATGAAAGGATTGGGCTTGGCGGTATACACCAGACGCCAGCCCGAGCGCCGCAGCTCCCCGGTCGGCGGCAGCTTCGCGACCTCATACACGTGGCGCTGGAAGAACGCGTGCCAGTCGTACGGACACACCTCGTAGAGCAGGTGCTCGATGTCCGCCCGGGTGTAGGGCTTGGTGATCGGCCCGGTGAGCTTCGGCAGCGAGTACAGGTGCAGGAAATTATCGAGCGACTTCTTGCCGTGCGTCTTCTCGCGGATGATGGTGTCGACATCGAGCCACAGCAGCTCGCCCTCGGTGTAGAAATCCCCGGCCGAGCGGCGGATCGAGGGATACTCCCCGAACCCGGTCATGTAGAAATACGGCGCACCGGTGGTCAGATCGATCAGCGGCTCGGTATTGCGGCCCGGCTCGGTCGCCATCTGGCTGTAGAGCGTGGCGAGATACTGCGGGTACTCGCTCGGCTTGCGGATGCCGCTGCGGAAGGACAGCAGATCCCCCAGGTACTGATTCATGCCCTCGTACACCCACAACAGGTCGGTGCGCTGCGGGATCTGATAGTTGTCCGTCTGCAGATCCCACGGCCGGCGATATTTGCCGTTCCAGGAATGCGAGAATTCGTGCGGAATCAGATCACCACCGAGAAGCTGCTGCGTCGGGTTCGTCATGAAGTCGGCCGCCGCCCGGTTGTCGCTCGACTGGTGGTGCTCGATCCCCTCGAAGCTGATCTTGTTCGACAGCGACAGCAGCGCGTGATAGTTGTACCAGTGGCGTGTGCCGTACAGCGCCAGCGCCTCGCGCGGCAGGTTCTTGTACGCCTCGAGCAGCTTGGCCGGCACGTCCAGGTCCTGC
This sequence comes from Gammaproteobacteria bacterium, assembly GCA_027366635.1. GTDB lineage: Bacteria > Pseudomonadota > Gammaproteobacteria > Steroidobacterales > Steroidobacteraceae > 13-2-20CM-66-19. The sequence goes on from DAHXNE010000012.1 coordinate 33,917, forward strand.
GGCGCATCGGCGAACATGTCGAGCCACATGTGGGCATTGCCTTTGTGCCAGAGCAGCACCTTCTTGTAGAAGCGGCCCGTGAACAGCGGCGAGTCCCCGACATAGGTCAGCGGCTCCTCGGCGAAGTTGACGCGCTGCCCCACCCGGCTCACCGTGGTGAGCGCCGTGCTGTAGCCCCAGCCCTTGGGCAGAATGACGCTCGCCTTGAGGTAGTAGTGGTGGTAGTTGATGTCGTTCTGATAGAAGAAGGCCCGTGTCCAGGTGATCACCGCGAGATTGGGCGTCGCCCGCGTGCTCGTCCCCCCGTTCAGCAGCATGGTGAACCGCACCTTGATCGAGTGCACACCCTGGGGCACCACGATGTGGAAGGCGTACATGTCCACCTTGTCGCGGCGCCAGGGGAGCAGGTGGCCGGCGGCGCTCACCTGCAGCTGCGCGATGTCGGCGAGCGGACCGGCCGGGGAGTGATAACCCGGGATCCACTCCGGGTACACGAACGTGAACGGGCCCGGCCGCACCGGAATGTGCAGGGTCGAGATCGCGATACCGCGCCCCGCCATGCGCGCATCCAACACCAGAGTCTCCGGATCGACCTTGGTGGCGTACGGCACCGCATCGGCGTTGGGCTGCGGAATGATGCCGGTCGCGCTCGCCTGCGCGCACAGCCCGAGCGAAGCGAGCGCCAGTATCGCGCCCATGGATTTGAGCTTCACGATGCCTCCCTTGATTTTCCGTTGTGGTTTTTCCGCCGGCAGCGTCCGACGGTACAAGACGTTACTATGCGACCGGTACCGCCGGCCGGCGCGGGCCGCCCGCGGCGGTTGCGATGAGCCGTTTGCCCGGCGCGACGAGGCGTCCGACGCCCACGGCGAGGCCGCCAGCCCACCCCGCTCGAGCGCCCGCAACACGATGAACGCAACCACACCCGAGGCTCGACTACACCGCAGGCTCACACCGTTCGAGGCGCTGCTGCTGACACTCTCGTGTCTCTCCCCGGTGTTCTCGGTGTATGGCCCGGGCGCCGCAGTGCTGCGCCAATGCGGCACCGGCGCGGCGGCACTATTCGCCCTGGGCGTCTTGGTGGCGGCAGTCTGGGGCATGGTCTACGCCGAGCTCGGCTCGGCGTATCCATACGCTGGCGGGGACTATGTCGGGGTCGGGACCGTGCTCGGGCCTGCGGCCGGCTTTGCCTGTCTGGCCCTGTGGGCGATCATCATCCTGCCGATGAACGCTTACCTGGCCAAGCTCGTCGCCACGTATGCGCATCAAGTCCTGCCGGCCACCGACCCGTGGCTGTGGACCTACGGCTCGCTGCTCGCCGCCCTCGCCGTGGCGCTGCTGGCGGTGCGCGCCAGCGCGCTCGTGACCGGCGTCTTTCTCAGCATCGAATTCGCCGCGGTCTTGACGCTCTTCGTAGCCGGACTGTTGCATCCGGCCGCGGGCGCATGGATGGCCATCATCCATCCGCAGCTGCCGGCGGCGGGGCGCTGGGCGCCAGTCGGCGCCGCGGCGCTCGCGCTCGGAGCGGTGAACGCGGCCTTCGCCATCGTCGGCGGCAATCAAGCGATCGCCTTCGGCGAGGAACTGATCGACCCGCATCGCAACATGGGTCGGGTGCTCCTGGCAGCCTGCCTCCTTGGCGCGCTAGCCATCGCCCTACCCGTCATCGCGGTGGTAGTGAGTGCGGCCGATGACCCCACCGTGTTCACGAGCGCCGCGCCCTTCAGCACCTACATCAGCTCGGTGGCCGGCCCTGGGGCCGCCATCGCCCTGAGCGCCGCCGTCGCGCTCGCGGTATTCAACGCATTGATCGCACAGATCATGTTCGGGGCGCGGCTGTGGTACAGCTTCGCCCGGGATCGGATCTTTCCGAGGCCGATCAGCGCGGCGCTCGAGAAACTGCACGACCGCAGCGGTGCGCCGCGGATCGCCACATTGACGGTCGGGGTGCTCTCGGCCGCCTGTTGCGTCCTCAGCCAGCGCGTACTGCTGGTGTTTCTCTCCGGTTTGGTCGTCTACGCCCTCGCGCTGGTCAGCACCGCGGTGCTCGTCGGCCGCATCAAGGGGCTCACCGGCGGCACGGATCGCTGGCGCTCACCCCTGTTTCCGCTCGCGCCGCTGCTCGGCATCGCCCTGGCCTGTGTGTTTGCCGCGGCCGACTGGGCCGATGCCTCGATCGGGCGCCCGAGTCTGCTCGCCCTCGCAGCAGTGCTCGGTGCCGCGCTCCTGTGGTACTGGTTCGTACTCAGGCAACGCCCAGGCGGTTGGACGCCGAAACTCAACGCCGTGCAACACTCGACACACGACGTGACGCACGGGCCGCCGTCCAGCTCGCCGAGCCCCACCAACGGACCGACGGACTCCCGAGGATGATGGCGCCGGCCTCCCAAGCCGTCGCCCATGACACACTGTCCCGGCGCCTAGGGCGGCAACGCCGTGCCGCTTGCCACCGTCCCCAGGCCGCAACCCGAGACGGTCCGATTGAATTGCGCTACGGCGGTCGGCAGGAACCGATCATAGGTTGCGATTGCGTCGCGATATTCGCGCCTGTAGACCACCTGCCCGTGCAGCGTCGCGGTATCGACCGCCTCATCCGAACCCAGCAGCTGCTGCTCCAGCGCTAACCGTTTCTCGTGAGCGAGCCGGTCCTGCTATAGTGTTGCGACGTTGAAGGCTGAACCGTGCTCAGCAGTGTCGCCCCCGTGCAGAAACCGCCGACCCGAGGTGTCGCATGATCAGGAGAGCCGGCTGGCCGTTCGCCAGCGGCGGCCGGCGTGCCGCAGCCGTGGCCGTGGCACGCATATCCAGACCCGGCACGAGCGCCGCGCGGACGTGCGCGCCGACGCCTGAGCGACTAAGGCCGATCGGGACGACGCAGCCGTGAGATCCTCGGCTCGCAAATGGCTCGAGACCCAGCGCGCCTGGGTGCGCAAGGAGCAGCGCCATTTCGAGCACAAGTTGCATACCCGGGCATGGTTCCCGCACGTGCCGCTCGCCATCCTGGTCGGCTTCCAGGGCGTGCTGCACATTCTGATGGGGCTCGGCTCGCTGCACTCGCTGATGAGGCTGCTCGCCGCCCCTTCTTTGACCACCCTCGCCGGCGGCGTCGGCATCCTGCGGATCGGCGCCGCCTCGCACCTCGCCATCGGCGTGCTGCTGGTGGTGGTCGCGTTCGGCATGCTCTGGCGCTCGCGCGTGGCCTGGGTGATGGCGTTTCTGCTCACCCTGGCAATGGTGGCGCTGGTATTCTCGCCCCTGTCGCGCGTCTCCCGCCCGCTGGAGATCTTCAGCATCGTGCAGCTGCTGCTGCTGCTGGCCACGCGCCGCTCGTTCGGGCGCACGAGCCTCGCCACCGCCACGCTGTTCGCGCTCACCGCCCTGTTGTTGACGCTCGGCTACGGCACGTTCGGCTCGATGTTTCTCGGCGACGGATTCCAACCGCATATCAACAGCTATACAGACGCGGTCTATTTCTCGGTCGAAACGATGTCGACCGTGGGCTACGGCGACATTACGCCGGTGACACGTGAGGCACGGCTGTTCACGATATCGCTGATCGCGCTCGGCCTCGGCGTGTTCGCCACCGCCCTGCCGACCATTGCCGGCCCCTTGATCGACAAGCGGCTGCTCAATTTGATCGAACCGCGGAGGAAAACCAAGATGAAGCGAGTCGCGCATATCATCGTCGTCGGCGACGGTGCGCTCGCCCAGGACGCGGCCCGGGCGCTCGTGGCGCGCGGTCTGATCGTCACGCAGATCGTGGCGGAAAAGCCGGCCACGGACGAACAATCGGACATGGATACCCTTGTCGGCGATGGCAGTGACGCGAAGTTACTGATCCGCGCAAACGTCGAGACGGCGCGAGCCGTACTCGCACTTAGCGACGATGATTCATACAACGCGTTCGTGGTGCTCGCCGCCAAGGAGATGAATCCCGAGCTGCGCACCGTCGCGGCCGTCAGCGACACCCGCAACACCGGCCGCGTCGCCCGTACCCGTCCCGATGTGCTCCTGACGCTGCCGCTGCTCGGCGGCGAGTTGCTGGCGATGGCCTTGAGCGGCGAGGAGATCAAGACCGACGCACTGATCACCGAGCTGCTGAAGCTCGGCTAGCCGCGCATCACAGCGCGCCGACCGCGTACGCCAGGCGCAACCGGTCGAGCGCCTCATCGAGCGTCGCGTCGTCATAGTTACGCTCGGCCTCGGCGCGCAGCGACACGGCCTCGAGCACCCGAGTGTTCGAGGCCAGCCCGACCCGGTACAGCTCGCGCGAGATGCGCAGATTCTCGGCAGCCTGCGCCGTGGCCGCCCGCGAGGCCTCGATCCGCGCCCGCGCGGCCGCGAGCTGCAGCCAGGCGGCCCGGACAGCGAGTTCGATCCGCGAGCGCAGGTCCGCGAGCCGCTGCCGCTCGGCGCGACTACGTGCGCGCAGCGCGTCCGCCTCATTCGCCGCCGCACCGCCGTCGAACAGCTTCCAGGTGAACCCCAGGCCAACCATCGAGAAATTCTGATGATTGAGAATCTGGTTGTCGAAGTGTGTATAGCCGCCGAACGCGGCAATGTGCGGCAGGCGGCTCGCATTGACGACACGCGCACGGGCGGAGAGCGCCGCAGCGCGCGCGCCGAGCGCCCGCAACTCCTGGCGCGAGTGCAGCGCCCGCGCGAGCAATGCCGCAAGCGGTACACTGTCGATGGCCAACACCGGCAGCCTCGGATCCAGGTGCGGCACCCGGTCGAGCGGGGCGCCAATCAGGCGGTCATAGGCGGCTTCGGCGAGCGCGAGCGCATTGCTCGCCACGACTTGCTGCTCGCGCGCGTTCGCCAGCGCCACGCGTGCGGCCAGCAGATCATTCTTGGCGACCACCTGGCGGGCGTATTTCGCCTGTACATCGTGCACATGCGCTGCGAGACTGGTGACGCTTGAGCGCGCCACGCCGAGCGCGCGTTGGGCGCGCAATACCGCCACGTAAGCTGCGGCGACCTCGAGCTTCACGTCGGCACTCACGGCGCGCTCCGTAGCCGACGCACCCTTCAGACCCGCGCGCGCCGCCTCGATGCCGTTGCGAATCGCCCCGCCGCTGTACAGTGGCAGGCGCGCCTGCACCGATGCACTGACGTACTGATCGTTCTTGAAGATCGGTCCGGATCGGAAAGCCGACGCCGGCGTCACCAAGTCCAGCTCCGGTGTCTGCCCCAAGCGCGTGTAGCTCGCCTGGCTCTCGATGCTCGGCCAGCGACCGTCGCGCGCCGCCCTCGCGCTGGAACGCGCCGCTTGCACGTCATCGGCTGCCGCGGCAAGCGTCCGGTCGTGTGCCGCCGCCAGACGCCACGCCTGCTCGAGCGTCTGGGCCTGCGCCTGCACCGACAGAGCAACCACGGCACCGAGCACCGCGGCGGCGAGGCGGCCGTGCAGTGCCTTCATGACTGCACGTCCTTCAGTGTGTGAATGCCGAGCGTCTTGAGCATGTAGAGCTCATAGGCGGGCGTGAACGATCCGCTGCGCACCTTGCGCAGGAAGTATTTCTTGAAGGCGACGCGGTGTACCGCGCCGAAGCGCTCGCGCATCTGGCATGCGCACGGCGCTCCGCCGAGGCCTGCGCCAATGATGACTACGTGGGCCATGACAAACCTCTGTGGAAAGACTCAACCACGCGAGTGACTGACCATCCCACCGCGAGGCGGCGCCCGTCACTCACGGGACGCCCACCGCGTTCGCGCGCGCCGCGCGCGCTTCTTTGCGCTTCAGGTAGACGTAGTAAAGAATGGGAATCACGACGAGCGTCAGCAGCGTCGAGACGAAGATGCCGAACAGAAGCGAGATCGCCAGTCCGTTGAAGATCGGATCGGAGAGGATAAAGAACGCGCCGAGCATGGCGGCCACCGCCGTGAGCACAATCGGCTTGGCGCGGGTCGCACCGGCGCGCACTACCGCCTGCTCCAGCGGATAGCCCGCGCGCACCGCACCATCGATGAAATCGACCAGCAGAATGGAGTTGCGCACGATGATGCCGGCCAGCGCGATCATCCCGATCATCGAGGTCGCCGTGAACTGATCGTGAAGCAGCGCGTGTCCGGGCATCACCCCGATGATGGTGAGCGGGATCGGCGCCATGATGATGAACGGCACGATATACGATCCGAACTGCGCCACGATCAGCAGATAGATCAGCACCAGCCCCGCGGCATAGGCGATCCCCATGTCGCGGAAGGTCTCGTAGGTGACCTGCCATTCACCGCTCCACTTCACCGCGAAGCGGTTCGGATTGGTGGGCGCGCTGATGAAACGCTGCTCGAGGGTCTGCCCGGCGACCTTCAGATGGCGCAGCCTCGCGGCGATATCGAACATGCCATACAGCGGGCTGTCGAGCGGACCGGCCATATCCCCCATCACGTAGGTCACCGGCAAGAGATCCTTCTGATAGATCGCGCCGTCCCAGGTGTTCTTGCGGACCCGCACCAGCTCCGAGAGCGGCACGAGCGCCCCGTCGGCCGCCCGGACCCGCAGGGCGAGCACCTGACCGATCCTTGCCTGGTCGGCCGGAGAGAGTTCGAGCTTCACCGGAATTAAGTGTCGCTCGCGTCCGATGTGAACGTATGTGGCGTCATAGCCGGAGAGCGCCATGGAGAGCGTTCGCGCGATCTGTGCCTGGGACACGCCGAGCAGCGCGGCCTTCTGCCGATCGACGGCGACGACCAGGCGCCGGGCCTTCGCGTCGACGGTGTCGTAGGTATCGACGATGTGCGGCGTGCTGTCGAACACCTTGCGGATCTGCAGTGCGAGCCGCTGCTGTACCGCGTAGCTGGGACCGAAGATCTCCGCGACGATGGGCGCCAGCACCGGCGGTCCCGGTGGCACTTCCACCACCTGGATATCCGCCCCGAATCGGCGCGCCACCCGCGCCAGCGCCGGACGCACCGCGCGCGCGATCTGATGACTCTGCACACGACGGTCACTCTTCGGCACCAGCTCCACCGCGATTTCCCCGTAGCGCGGCCCGCGCCGCAGATAGTACTGACGCACCAGACCGTTGAAGTTCACGGGTGCGTGAGTGCCCGCATAGACTTGATAGTCGCTCACCTGCTTCACCCGCGCGAGCACTTGCGCCAGCTCGTCGAGGACGTGCGCGGTGGTCTCGACGGTGGTGCCGACCGGCATCTCCACCACCACCTCGAACTCCGACGTGTTGTCGAAGGGAAGCATCTTGAATACCACCGACTCGGTGAGTACCAGACTCAACGCCGCGAGGATCGCCAGGCCGATGGCCGCGTACAGCCAGCGGCGCCGCCGACGCCCGCGTGAGCCGGCAAGGAAGGGACCGACCACGCGCTGGAACAGGGGCAGCAGCGGCAGCGGCTGGCGCTGCTCGGTGGGCTTAAGATGACGGTGGCCGAGCAGCTTGCGACACAGCCATGGCGTGAACATGAGCGCCACGCCGAGCGAGATCAGCATCCCCGAGCTGGCATTGATCGGGATAGGGCTCATGTAAGGACCCATCATGCCGCCGACGAAGGCCATCGGCAGCAGCGCCGCAATCACCGTGAGCGTGGCGAGAATGGTCGGCCCCCCAACCTCATCGACCGCCACCGGGATGATGTCGCTCAGCGTTCCGCCGCCGAGACGCATGTGGCGGTGAACGTTCTCCACCACCACGATCGCATCGTCGACCAAAATGCCGATGGAGAAGATCAACGCGAACAGCGACACCCGGTTGATGGTGAACCCCCACGCCCAGGAGGCGAACAGCGTCGCCATCAACGTGACGCCGACCGCCGCCCCGACCACGACCGCCTCGCGCCGGCCCATGGCGAGCATGACGAGCAGGACGACCGACAACGTGGCCTCGATCAGCTTCTCGATGAGCTTCTTCGCCTTCGCATCGGCGCTGTGCCCGTAATTGCGGGTAACAGTGACGTGCACGCCCGCGGGAATGTATGTGCCGCGCAGCTGGTCCAGGCGGCGGATCACTCCGGCGGCGACGGTGCCGGCGTTGGTGCCGGTCTTCTTGGCGATGGCGATGGTCACCGCCGGCGCGTAACTGATTTTCGGCAGGTCGCGCCGGGCGGCGCCCGGCCCGGTGCCGAACCACACATAGGAATGCGGCGCATCGGGTTGGAAGGCGACGGCGGCGACATCTGCCAGATACACCGGCCGCCCGGCGTGCATGCCGATCACCAGATTGGCCACCGCGGCGCGGTCGGCCAGGAACTGTCCGGCCTGGACCGGCACCACCCGGTTGTCGCCAATGAGCGAGCCGGCCTGCAGCGTCAGATTGGCGGCCTGCAGCGAGCGCATGATCTGGCCGGCGTCGAGCCCGTAGGCGGCGAGCTTTCCGGGCTCCAGACGCACCCGCACGATGCTGCGCGGCGCGCCGATCGTGTGAACTCTGCGGGTGCCCGGCACCCGCTGCAGCTGAGTCTCGATGGCGTGCGCCACCTGGCCAAGCCGGTAGGAGCCGCGGTTCGGGTCGTTCGCCCAGAGTGTCAACGTCATCATGGGCACGTCCGCGATGCCCATCGGCCGCACCAGCGGCCTCAGGATGCCCGAGTTGGCGGGCCACAGGTCGCGATGCGAGTAGATCGCATTGTAGAGGCGCACGATGGCGGTGGTACGTGGCTGTCCAACCCGGTATTGGACGGTGACGATGGCGAGCCCCGGCCGTGAGACCGCATAGATGTGCTTGATGCCACGGATCTCGCCCAGCACCTGCTCCAGGGGCGTGCTGACCTGCCGCTCCACCTGCTGCGAAGATGCGCCCGGGAACGGCACAAACACGTTGGCGAAGGTGACATTGATGTCGGGATCTTCCTGTCGCGGCGTGACGGCCAGCGCGAACAGCCCCAGGACCACAGCCACGATCGCGATCAGCGGTGTGATCTGATTGTGCAGGAAACGCCGGGCGATCCGCCCGCTGACACCGAGCTCCGTGCTCACTGCGCGCTCCCGGTGAGCACCGGGAACGGCTCGAGCCGGCGCATGGCCGCGAGTGGATTGAGCGCGACCCGTTCGCCGGCGGTCAGTCCCGAGAGAACCTCCACCTGGCCGCCGACCCTGCGGCCGAGTCTGACCTGCTGCAGCAACGTGTTGCCGTTCGGCTCCACCAGGTACACGGCAGTCACCGCGCTGCGGCGCACGACGACGCTCGCCGGCACGAGCAGCTCGGTACGCCGGCCCGTGGGAAAGCGCACGCGCACTACCATGCCCGGGAACAGTCCAGGCACCGGCCGCGGCAATGACACATGCACCGGAAAGGCTGCGGAACCGGCCGCGGCCTGCGGGTATACCGTGACATGAGCCGCTTCGATCGAGCGACCGTCAAAGCTCACCGCGGCCTGGCCCAGCCGCCTGATCGCTTCGGCAACAGACTGCGGCACGCTCGCCACCACGCGCAGATGCGTCAACGACGCCACCCCCATCAGCGGCGTCCCCGGAGAAACCGCCTCGCCCACTTGCACGCTGCGCGCGGTCACCACGCTGGCGTACGGAGCGCGGATCTCGGTGTAAGCAACCCCCTCGATCGCGGCGGCGAGCGCGGCACGCGCCGCGTTGCGCGCCGCAACCGCGACATCGCGCGCGGCGGTCACCTGATCGAAGTCCGCTTTGGGAACGACCCGCTGCTGGTACAGGGCTCGGATGCGCCGATAACGCTTGTCGGCTTGCGTGGCCCGCGCCCGGGCCGCATGCAGCGCCGCGCGCGCCTGGCCCAGATCCGCGCGCTGGATGGTGGCGCGCAGCCGGATCAACAGCGCCCCGGCCGGCACGAAATCATCGACGTCGTGGTAGATCGCTGCGACCCGCCCGCTGGTCTGGGCGGTCAACGTCGCGCGGTCGACCGCCTGCACGATCCCCTCAAAACTACGTTCGGCAACGCTGCTGCGCGGCTCCACGCGCAGCGCGGCGAGCGGCGCTCCCGAGGCGCGCACCGCCGGGGCGTGCCGCGCGGCACATCCGCTCAGTCCCCCGGCCAGCGCGCACGCGCCAACCAGGGCCCAGCATCCGGCTCGGTGCACGCCCGCCGCCCCGGGTCAGAACGCGGCGCCCGGCTTGACGCCGAGTTGCTTGAGGATGCGCGCGAGCGGGCAGAAACCACTGAACGCCGCCTGCACCATGTTCACCCCGATGAGCGCCGGCACCAGCAGCCACCATGCACTGACCAGCCAGGCGAGCAGCACACCGAGCAGCACGAGGGCGCCTGCAAAGGCGAATACGACCCGATCGATTGTCATGAGATTCTCCCGAGTGCGATCCCGGAGTGCCCCCGGGCAAGCGCGATGGCAGCCAGTATATTAGTTTTCCCTAATTTAGCAAATGGCAATTTTGGCAGCGGTGGATTACACTGCCCGCATCATGGCAACCAGACGACCAATCCCGCCGAGAAGCGCCAGCCGGACGGCACGTCCCACCACCCTCGCACGCGTCGTCCGCGACCTGCAGCCGCACTGCCAGCAGGCGGTCGGCGTCCTGCGGGCACTTGCCAACGAGCAGCGCCTGATGGTCCTGTGTCATTTGGTGCCGGCGCCTCTGTCTGTCGGTCAACTCAATGAGCGCGTACGGCTCAGTCAGTCCGCGCTCTCCCAGCACCTCGCGGTGCTGCGCACCGCCGGCATGGTGCGCACCGAGCGCCAGGCGCAGACGGTCTATTACTCCCTGGCCCCGGGCATCGTCACGCGGCTGCTGGCCGTGTTGCACGATGAATTTTGCGGCATCTGACCCCTCGTGCTTCAATACGTGATTCCCACGTCGGACTTTCGCGAATCCCATGCCTTCATTGTTCGATCCGCTACAGCTCGGTGAGCTGACCCTCCCCAATCGCATCGTCATGGCGCCCCTGACCCGCAGCCGAGCCGGCGGCGGGCGAGTGCCCAATGGGCTGATGCGCGAGTACTACCGGCAGCGCGCCTCGGCCGGCCTGATCATCTCGGAGGCCACCGTGGTGACCCCGCAAGGTATCGGGTACGCCGACACGCCCGGCATCTGGTCCGACGAGCAGGTCGAAGGCTGGCGGCACGTGACCCGCGCGGTGCACCAGGCAGGGGGGCGCATGTTTCTGCAGCTGTGGCACGTCGGTCGGATTTCGCATCCGCTGTTCCTCGATGGCGCGCTGCCAGTCGCACCCAGCGCCATCGCTCCCGAAGGCCACGTCAGCCTCGTGACGCCGAAGCAGCCGTACGTGGTGCCACGCGCGCTCGCGCGCGAGGAAATTCCCGAGGTCATTGCGGCGTTCACCCGCGGCGCCGAGAACGCCCAGCGCGCAGGCTTCGACGGCGTGGAAATACACGGCGCCAACGGCTACCTGCTCGACCAATTTCTGCAAGATAGTGCGAACCACCGCAGTGACGACTACGGCGGCTCTGTGGAGAACCGCGCAAGACTGCTGTTGGAGGTCACGGACGCAGCAATCTCCATCTGGGGACCCGGACGGGTCGGCGTGCATGTCGCACCGCGAGGTGACACGCATTCCATGGGGGATTCGGACCGTGCCGCGACTTTCGGGCATGTGGCGCGCGAGCTCGCACGGCGTCGCGTCGCATTCCTGTTCGCGCGCGAGCACCTGGACGGCGAGCGGATCGGCCCGCAGCTGAAGCGCTCGTTCAGCGGCGCTTACATCGCCAATGAACGGCTCGACCGCCAGGCCGCCGAGCAACTGCTGCAGCGGGGCGAGGCCGACGCGGTGGCCTTCGGCAGGCTGTTCATCGCCAATCCGGATCTGGTCGATCGGCTGCGCAGCGCCGCAGCGCTCAACGAGCCGCGCCCGGAATACTTCTATCGGGGCGGCCCGGCCGGCTATACCGACTACCCGTCGCTGGCAACCGTGGCGCAATCCGCCCGCAGCGGGTAGACGCGCCTACACTCCGAAGCGCAAGCAGGAATAGGCCTTGCCACCGATCGTGCCGCGGAAGTCGGCGCGTCCCGGCTCGTCACCGGCGGCACCCACAGCCACCATGAGCGGCAGCAGGTGCTCGGCGCGCGGATGGCAGGCGCGCGCGTTCGGAGCCGAGCGCCAATCGACCAGCCGCGTGCGCCGCACGGCCGGCGCCACCCCCGTCGCCGTCTCGTTGAGCCACTCGTCGAATGCGATCGAGCCGCCCTCCCCGCCGGCAAAGATCGCGCGCAGGTTGTGATAGCTGCTGCCGCTGCCGATGATGAGCACGTTCTCGGCGCGCAGCGGCGCCAGCGCCGCCCCGATGGCCAGATGCCGAGCGGGATCCAGGTCATGCGCCAGCGAGAGTGCCACCACCGGCAGGCGCGCCTCGGGATCGATGATCAGCATCGGCACGAACACGCCATGATCGAAGCCGCGGGCCGGGTCGGCGGCGACTGCGCAGCCGGCGGCCCGCAGCAGCGTCACGATGCGCTCGGCCAGCGCCGGAGAGCCCGGCGCACCGTAGCGCAGCTGATAGGTATGCGGTGGGAATCCGTAGTAGTCGAACAGCATGGCCGGCGTGGCCGCGGCACTGACCGTCGGCACATCGGCCTCCCAATGCGCCGAGACCATGACGATTGCGCGCGGCGGCGCCGGCAAAGTGGCGAGCAGGCCGGCCAGGTAGGCGCGCAGGCCATCATAGGCGTGCGGTCCCAACGGCTCGGGGAACTCCATCCAGAAACAGGGGCCGCCACCATGGGTGAGGTAGATCGCCGGTTGGCGCGCGAGGCTCGACATGGGTTTCTCCGCCGGATCGACCGCCATGCTAGCATTGTCGGCCGGATGAGCCACCAGTTCGGCAAGCACATGCCGGCGGCGGATCTGCCGATCCGGCCCGGCGAACCCATGCGGCTCTCGAGGCGGGTCTGGCGGGTCACCTGCGGCAATGCCGGGATGATGACCGGCCCGGGCACCAACAGCTACCTGATCGCCGGCACGGACGAGTGGACACTGATCGATCCGGGTCCGGCGCACACGAGCCACCTGCGGGCGCTCCAGGCCCTGTCCGCGGCGCCCATCCGTCGAATCCTCGTCACCCATACCCACCCCGACCACTCGCCCGGGGCGGCGGCGTTGCAGAACCGGACGGGAGCAGTGCTGCTCGGGCGATCGAATCGGACCGCCTGCGGCCAGGATTGCAGCTTCGTTCCGCAACGCGAGCTTGCCGATGGCGAGCGGATTACGCTCGGGCCGGAAACGGCGCTGCGCGTCATTCACACCCCGGGGCACGCCTCGAATCATCTGTGTTACTTGCTCGAGCCGGACCGGCTGTTGTTCACCGGCGATCACATCATTCAGGGCTCGACCGTGCTCATCGATCCGCCCGACGGCGACATGGCGTGCTACATCACCTCGCTCGAGCGTCTGTTGCGCGAGGACCTGGCGGCGCTGGCGCCCGGTCATGGCACGCTGATCGCTCGCCCCCACGACGCGCTACGCGCGCTCATCGCCCACCGGCTGCGCCGAGAAGCGCAAGTACTGGCGGCACTGCGCGGCGGGGGACCCGCCGACCTGACGGCCCTGGTCGCGCAGGTGTATACCGACGTGCTTCCCGCACTGCATCCTCTCGCCGCGCGCTCGCTGCTCGCGCATCTGCTGAAGCTGCAGGCCGACGGCTTCGCGCACCAGGATCAGGGGTACTGGAGCCCCTGAGCTCCACCGCTCGCCGCGCCGACCCTCATGCCGCCGCGGTGGCGCGCGAGCGCCCCGAGATCAGCCCGATGATGACCGGCATGACGAGCAGCACCAGGGGCAGCTGCAGCAACGCGCCGGCGATGATCGCGATGGCGAGCGGCTGCAACATCTGATCACCCGAGCCGCTGATCGCCGCACCGAGCGGCAGGAGCGCCAGGATCATGGCAAGCGTGCTCATGGTGATCGGCCGCAGGCGGTTGCGGGCCGCCTCGTAGATCGCCTGCTGCGGCGGCATCGTCTTGCACAGCTCCTGATACTCCGAGATCAGGAAGATCGCCATCTCCGTGGAGATGCCGATGATCATCACCATGCCCATCATGGCCGTGATGTTCAGCTGCACGCCGGCCAGCCACAGACCGATGAACACCGCGCCGGTAGAGAACAACGCGCTGGCAATGACGACACCGGGCAGCGAGAAGCGCTCGTACAGGAACAGCAACAGAATGAACTCCGCAATGAGCGCCGCGGTGAACACCTTGATCATCCCGCGCACCGCCGCCTGCTCCTGCTTGTACTGCCCGCCGAGTGTGTAATAGACCCCGCGCGGAATCATCCCCGGGCGCTCGAGCACATGCTGCACCGCCGTAATCGCCGCTCCGAGGCTGCCGCCATCTCTGATGCGCGCGGTCACAGGCACGATCTGCGCCAGGTTGTTGCGGATGAGACGGGGCCGTCCGGCGACAAACTTGACCCGCGCCACGGTGGCGAGCCGCATGATCCGCCCGTCCGGCGCGCGAATGAGGAGATTGCCGAGTTCGTTGCGATAGATTTTGCCCTGTGGCGGATCGAGCCAGAGCCGCACGCCGACGTTGCGGATGGCGCCCAGATACTGGGTCACGACCGAACCGTACAGATAGTGATGCAGCTGGCTCGCCACGTCCTGCGCCGTCACGCCCTCCATCGCCGCCGCCGCGCGCTTGACGTGGATCTCCAGCTCGTCTCCCGCAGGCACCAACCCGCTGTCGACCGACGACGGCTGAATGGCGCGAATCTTGGCGATCGCCGCGGCCACCCGCCGGGCAACCGCCGGCAGCAACGCCGGATTCTTGGCCGTGAGGTTGATCACCACCGGCTGCGGACGTCCGACCAGATCGCCGATCATGTCGCTCATCATCTGCGCGGTGTCGAAATGAACCCCGGGCACCTGCAGGGAAATCTTGCGCGAGATCTCGTCCATCACCGCCCAGATGTCCGGCCGCATCGTCGCGGGAATGAGCCGCACGAAGAAATCGCCCTCGTACGTCGCGTTCAGGTCGCCCCCGAGCCCGGCGCCCGTGCGCCGCGAGAAGCTCTCGACGTACGGGTCCTTCTGCAGAATCGACTCGATCTCGAGCAGTTCCCGGTTGGACTCGGGCAGGGAGGTCCCGGGCTTGGTGTGGTAATTGAGCACGAAGCCGCCTTCATCCATTCTCGGCATGAAGCCGGTGGCCACATGCGTATAGGCGAAAAAACCCATGATCAGGAGCGCCACGATTCCCGGCACCAGCAACAGCGGCCGATCGAGCAGCTTATTCAGGGTGCGGCGGTGGCCACGCACGAACCAAGTCTCCCGGCCGTGCGCCGGATCCTTGAACGTCTTGAAGTCGATGAAGCTGCGGGCCAGCAGCGGCACCGTGAAGGCCGTCAGCAGCAGCGAGATGATGAGCGCCGAGGCCACCGTGAGCGAAAGAAACTTGAAGAACGCACCGGTAACGCCCGAGAGAAAAGCGAGCGGAATGAAGATGATGATGGTCGCCAGACTCGAGCCGAGCAATGGACCGAAGAATTCCTTGGCGGCCTGCAGCACCGTGGCCTGTGGGTTCACGATATGCGGCAAGCCCGTGCGGCGGGCGATGTGCTCGACCATGACGATCACGTCGTCGATCATCAGCCCGATCGCCGCGGCAATGCCGCCAAGGGTCATGATGTTCAGCGTCATGCCGAGCAGCGACAGCAGCAGCACCGTGATCAGCACCGACAGTGGCACCACGATCATGGCCACCATCGTCACGCGCCAATTGCGCAGGAACGCCAACAGGACCATGCCGGCGAAGACCAGGCCGATCAGGATCGCCTCCTCGAGCGCCGACACCGAGGAGCGCACCAGCTGCGTCTGGTCGTACCACTTGTCCAGGTGGATGGCGGGCGGCTGGGTCTTCATGAACGCCGCGAGCTTGCGCTTGACCTCCTGAGCGAGCTTCAGGGAATCGGCGGAGCTTTGCTGATAGACATTGATGTTGACGCCCGGGTGGCCGTTGTCATCGACAATCAGCCACCTCGGCACCGAGCCCATGGTGACGGTGGCGATCTGCCCGAGGCGCACGATGCCGTCGGGGCCAACGCGCAGCGCCACGTTGCGCACCGAAGCAATCGAGTGGAAGGCGTTGTCGCTGATCGCGAGATACAGCAGATCATTGTCTTGCAGCCTGCCGACCCCGCGGATGATGTTGGTCTGCGCAAGCGCCCGGGAGACCTGCGTCAGCGTCAGTCCATAGGCGGACAGCTCGCGCGGATTGACACGGACTTGTACCTCCGGCGTCGCTCCTCCGAGCACACCCACCTTGCGCACACCGGCGATGCCGGTGAGCAGGGGCGCGATCTGATACTTCGCCAGGCGCCTCAGCGCCGCGTACGACACCGTGTTCGAGGTCAGCGCGTAGGCGGCGAACGGCATCAGGATAAACGGGCTCATCCTGATCACGATGTATGTCGTGCCCTTCGGCAGCGCCGGCAGCTCCTGGGCGAAGGCGGCGTCTACCCTGAGCACCGCCTGCTTCATGTTGGAGCCCCAGGGGAAGTCGACGAAGATCTGCGCCGATCCGCGCGAAGTGGTCGAGCTGACGTCCACGGCGCCCGGCACCGCCCGGGCGACGCGCTCCAGCGGCTCGGTCACATCGATCAGCATCTGCCGCGGCGGCACGTGTCCGCTGCTCACCTCGACGCGGATACGAGGAAAACTGGTGACCGGAAACAGCCCCACCGGTATGACGATCCACGCGAACACCCCGGCCAGGCCCAGCGCGAACGCGATCGTCAGCAGCGAGCGCCGATGGCGCTCGACCCAATCGATAAAAGTCACCGCCGCGCTCCGCGCGAACGCGGATCGGCCAGCCGGATTCGCATGCCATTGCTGAGCTGGTGATTTCCCGTCAACACCAGGGGCGCGCGGGCCACGAGCGGCCCGGTGATGACATTGCGGTCACCATGGGAATCCACGATGCGCACGCGCACCTGGTGCGCAATCTGATCGACGGCTTGCACGACATACGTCGCGCCACTGCTGTTGACCAGAATGGCCGCATGGGGCACGACGTAACCGCGCACCTCCCGGGTCGTGATCACCGCCTCGCCCATCTCCCCGGGCATGAATCGCCCCGGCGGCAGCGCGATCTCGATCGGCACCAGGCCCGAGCCGGACAGGGTCACCTCCCCGCGCAGCACCACCCGCCCGGCCACCGATCGCTGCCCGCCGATCAGCGTGACGCGCGCCCGGTCGCCGGCGTTGATTTCCCCCGCCTGGGCGGGAACCACCCCGGCGGTCAGCACCAGGGCGCGCGGCGCGGCCAGATCCAGCAGCGGCGAACCCGGTGTGACGATCGCACCGGGACTGGCCGTGAGCGCGGTCACGATGGCCGAGAACGGCGCACGGACGATATTTGAGCCGGAGGCTCCGAGCGACTGGAAAGCCCGCAGTTGGGCGCGCGCATCGGTCATCGACCTCTCGGCGTCGTCCAGCTGCTGCGCGGTCGCCAGATGCTCGGCGACGAGCTTGCGCGTGCTGACCAGCAGATGCCGCGCCACGACCAGGGCGGATCGCGCCTGCGCATACGCGGCGGCGGTCTGCGGACTCGGCATCAGGCGCACCAGCGGCGCGCCCCGGGAGACCGCCTCGCCGAGACGCACATAGACCTCGCCCACGACCGCCGACACCGGCGCCATGATCGTCTTGCGGCCCGCGCTGCTCGGCCCTATGGTGCCGTACGCGATGACTTGGTGCGGTAGGACGCCCTCCTTCAGTTGCGCCAGCGTGACCCGCACGCTCGGTTTCACCTGCGCTGCGCCGGCATGCGCCGGTGGCAATCCGGCGAGCAGACCGAGCGCGACGCAAGCGGCGGGGGCGATAGATCGACGGCTCATCGTTACAGTGTCCTCGGCTGTGCGGGCAGGGCCATGCGGATCCGCGGCAACCCGAGCCCCAGATCAACGGTGAGAGCCACGCGCGCCTCGCCCAGTGACAGCTCGAGCGCATTGGCCTCGATCCTGCGCTCCAGAGCGGTCGTCTCGTAGTCGACCAGGGAGCGCTGATCCAGATTGTCCTCGGCGTAGGCCTTGCGGGCGGCTGCCGACATCGACTCCGCTGCCCGCGCCGCGCGGCGCGCGCGCGCCACATCCGCGCTGAGCTGGCCGATCCGCGCCGCCAGCCCTCGCGCCATCCCCACCGCCTGGTCGAGCCGCGATTGATACTGCTCATGCAACAGCCGCCGCGTCGCGCGCGCCACCGCGATCTGTCCCTGGTTGCGATCGAAGATCGGCACACCGAAGGCGGCGGTGGGACCGGCATTGCGGGTGTTGGTATTGTCCTGATCCCACTCGCCGCCCAACATCAGGGCGGGGAACTGGCCGATGATCGCCGTGCGCACGTTCTCGTCCGCCGAGCGGTACCCCAGCCTGAGCGCCACCAGGTCGGGACGCCGGTCGGGCAAGTGCTCGATCAGGGACTGCAACGAGGGCGGCACCGGCGGCAGCACCGGCGCGGCGATGGCGAAGCGTACCCCCGGAGCCAGCCCGAGCAACGCGTCGAGATCCTGCCAGCCTCGCAGTTCGGTGAGATTCGCCGTGTCCAGGAATTGTTCCGCCAAAGCCTGGGCGGCGAGCAGCGGCGCGAGGGCCGCCAGGCCGAGCATACCGGCCTTGGTGGCCGAACGAACCGCGTGTACCTCCCGGTCCAACAGTCCGATCTCGCGCCGGGCCAGAGTGAGCGAGCGGCCGCCCCAGTAAAGATTGAGCGCGAGCACTCGCGCCTGCTGCGCGACCCGCCATTCCCGCCAGAGTAGGTCCGCGTCCACCTGACCGAGCGCGAAGTGTGCAGACGCCACACGGGTGTGATAGGTCAAGATGGCCCGCACATTCTCGGTCAGAATGGCCGTCCAGGACGGCGAGACACCCGCGGACAGCAGCGGCTCGAAGTTCAGGCTGGCCGCCGGATTCGGCAGCAGAGAGGCCTGCAGCAGACCAGCCTGGGCGAGACCCTGCTCACCGCGCTGCGAGCGCAGCGCCGGATCGTTGAGCACCGCGAGCAGCCCGACATCATCCAACGAGAGGGGCCCGGACAGGTCGATCCGCCTCGGACGAGCGCCCGGGCGCATCGGCGGCACCGTGGCGCGCAACAGCGACAGGCGCGGTGCAAGATCCGGTCCGCGCGCAAGCGGCAGCGCGTGATAGGTCGCGCAGCCACCGAGAAGCGCCGCGGCGGCCCAGACGGCCGCCCGGACCAGTGACTTGTGGCCGGCGCGGCCCGGCCGCATCCCGCGTTGCCCGCTCCAGAACCACCGGCCCGTACCGGGACCGCAATCGTCAATCCGAGACATGGGTCGTCTGTCTCTCCTCAAAATCATGTGTAGCCTTCGGGCACCGGCGACCCTCTGGCGGATACCACACCTTGGCAGGCATTGCTGACCAAGTCCTGACGAGCGCCACGGGACCGGAGTACGGATCATAATGGAGAGTGTGCTTCCGGCACAGCATCCGTAAAGGCCATGAGAGTATTGCTGGTCGAAGATCACCAGGCCATCCGCGAGATGATCGCCGATCATCTGCGCGAGCGCGGCTTTGCTGTTGACGCGGTCGGCCGCGGCGAACAGGCGATCGCGGCGGCACGCATAGCGCCCATCGACGTCGTGGTCTTGGATCTCGGCCTGCCCGACACCGACGGCATTCAACTGCTCACGGCGCTACGTTCCTTGCATGCCGACGTGCCAGCCATCGTCGTGACGGCGCGTGACGGACTCGATGATCGGCTGTTGGGCCTGAACTCAGGCGCCGACGATTACATCGTCAAGCCGTTCAACCTTCTCGAGCTGGAAGCGCGCCTGCGCGCCGTGTTGCGCCGCGTCGGCAGCCGGCGCGAAAGCTGCTACGCACTCGGAGGCGTCACGTTCGACACACTCACACGCGAGGCCACCGCGCTCGGCCGACCGCTCGATCTGACCCGCCGGGAAGCCGCGCTGCTCGAGGAGCTGATGCGGATGGCGGGTCAGGTCATCACCAAGGATCTCCTCGAAGACCGCCTCTACGCCCTGGAGGACGCCGGCAGCGCCAATGCCCTCGAGGCGGCCGTGTCGCGTCTGCGGCGCAAGCTGGCCGGCGCACAGGTCCCGCTGTCCATTGAGACCAAATGGGGCATCGGCTACCGCCTGGTCGAGGCGACCCCACGATGAGCCGCCCGCACAGCCTGAGGCTGCGGCTGCTCGGCGTGATGTTCGCGCTATTCACACTCGGGCTGGGCGCCTCGTTCGCCGAGTACCGCTTCGAGGTGCACAACATCATCGAGGGCCTGCACGCGCGCACACTGCAGAACCAGGCTCGCGAGCTCACCGACGCGATCCGCGTCGCGCCCGGCGGCGCGCTCAACCTGCGCATGCGCGCCGACTGGCGGCGCGTGTATGCCAACCCGTCGCGCCAGTTCACCTTCACCGTGTTCGGCCCGAATCACCGCCCACGCGCGTGGTCGGCGAACCTCGCGCACCCTCTGCCCTACATCCCGGTGGCCGCGCTCGACGGCGTGAGCCCGGTGGAATTCATCGGGGTGGGCGCCGCCAAGCAACCCATCGTCGCAGCCCGCGCCGCGGCCGGGAACACCGTGGTCGTCGCACGGCGCGGCATGAACCGCGCCACGTTGGTCGACAGCCTGTTTGCTGAGGACTCGGAGCACCTGTCCGTGCTCATTCCCTTCGCGCTCGCCGCGCTCGGGCTGATCTGGCTGATCAGCGGCTGGAGCCTGCAACCCATCGAGCGAGCCTCGCGGGAAGCCGCGCGTGTCGGCCCGGGCCAGCCGGACCTGCGCATCTCCGCACAAGAGCTGCCGCGGGAGATCCAGCCGCTGGTGGAAGCCGTCAACGGCGCGCTCGATCGCCTCTCGCGCGCCTATGCCCTCGAGCGGCGCCTCACGGCCGATGCCGCCCATGAGCTGCGCACGCCGCTCGCTGTGCTGAATCTGCGCCTGCAGCGCGCGCGCCTGACCGGCACGACGGACTGGCCGGCGCTCGAACGCGAGCTCAGCCAGATGGGCCGGCTTGTCGATCAACTCATCGACCTGGCGCGCAAGGAATCGCTTTCCCACGAGCACGGCGCGCAGGAGCTGCCGCTCGTCAACCTCTCAC
Source organism: Gammaproteobacteria bacterium (assembly GCA_027366635.1). Classification (GTDB taxonomy): domain Bacteria; phylum Pseudomonadota; class Gammaproteobacteria; order Steroidobacterales; family Steroidobacteraceae; genus 13-2-20CM-66-19. Next base: position 54,891 of record DAHXNE010000012.1, read on the forward strand.
GCCTGACCCGCGAGGCCGCAGCCCAAGTATTACCACTGATGGAAGCGAACGGCCGCCGGCTCGAGGTCGATGTACCCAACACCGCACTGCTGCGCGGCCGGGCGGATGACCTGCGCGACATGGTCCGCAATCTGCTCGACAACGCGCTGGTACATGGCCGGGGCTCGGTCCGCGCGCGCATCGTGCCGCCTGCCCCCGGCGGAACCGAACTGACGCTGGAGGTGCGCGACGAGGGCTGCGGCGTCCCAGCGGGCCAGGAGGACTCGGTCTTCGAGCGCTTCCACCGGCTGAACGCGCAGACTCCCGGCTCCGGCCTGGGGCTGGCCATCGTGCGTCAGGTGGCCCGCAGCCACGGCGGCAACGCCCGCTTCGCGCCGGGGGAAGGGCGGATCGTGGTGCAGCTTCCCGGTGACTCGACGGCGGCGCGCGCCCGGTCGCGATTGAAAAATCCGCCCCCAGCCCCGATCACGAACGACAGCGCATCGGAGACGAATGATGATCGAAGTCAACCTGACCACGTTTGAGCTCGAAGTCCTCGGGGCCTCGCGGAAACTGCCCGTTCTGGTGGACTTCTGGGCCCCGTGGTGCGGGCCGTGCCGCGCCCTGGGACCGGTGCTCGAGCGCTTGGAGACGGCCTACGCAGAGCGGTTCAAGCTGGTGAAAGTCAACTCCGACGAGAACCCCGAGCTCTCGCAGCGCTACATGGTGCGCAGCATTCCGTACGTGCTCGCCTTCATCGACGGCAATCCCGCCGACGGCTTCATCGGCGCGCTGCCGGAGACCCAGGTGCGCGCGTTTCTCGATCGGCTGCTGCCCGGACCAGCGGAGTCCGAGCGCCGCCGCGCGCAGCAACTGATTGGACAGGGCGACGTCGCTGGCGCCATCGCCGCGCTGCGCGCCGCGCTGCGCATCGACCCGGATCACGACGCGGCCAAACTCGACCTCGCCGATGTGCTGCTCAATCGTCTGCCCTGCGCTCCCGATGCGCGGCAGATTGCGGACGCGGACCAGGCGCTCTCGTCGGTGACCGCGCGCGCGCAGGGAGAAGCCCGTTACGGCTCGCTGACCACGCGCATCGAGACCTTGAGGGAAGCCGCGGCGCTTCCGGAACTCGACACGCTCAAGGCAGCGGTGTCCGCGCAGCCCGACGATCTCAAGGCCCGCTCCGCGCTCGCCAGCAAGCACCTTGCCCGAGGCGAACTCGAACTCGCGCTCGAGCAGCTGATCGAGGTCATCCGGCGCGACCGGAATTACGATCAGGGCGCCGCCCGACGCACGTTCCTGTCCGTTCTGGACCTCGCCGCCGACCGGCCGGCTCTGGTGAGCGATTACCGCAAGAAGCTCTCGCTGCTGCTCAACCGCTGACCCGGGACAGCACGATCGTGCGCGCTATTGCGCACGTCCGGGGTGAGCGGCTCTCAATAGAGCATCGATCTCCGCTTCGGCCCGCAGCCAGTCCTGTGTCTCGTTGCCCGCCGCGAAACCGCGCCGCTCGGCGTGAAAGTACGCCGCCTCAGCGATCATTGCGCGTCGAGTTTCTTCCGTCACATGCTCGGCCGTGGCCTCTGAGGGCGTCCTGGCCGTGGGTTTGAGTCGCCGCGTCTCGCGGCGTGAGGGCATTTTTGCCGGTGCAGTAGCCTCGACAGTCGGGGCGGGATCAGATCGACGGTCTGCCATAAATCCTCCTCGTGATGGCTCGTGAGACGGTGCGGCACTCGCTGTGCCTCGCAAGCGGCGGGCTCCGAACCCGCTCCTGCGCTACCCCCCAAGCATAGAACCGAAAGGCCCGAGACGCCAAATCACCCACCGCACGCCCTCGACATGCGTTAGCAATGTCCACAAACTATCCGCGGACTGTCCGCTGTCCGCCGGCCGGACAATTCGCTCGCCCAAGCACGCGCAAAGGAATACACATAATCTTATTTACAATCAAATAGTTATCAGACTCACTACGTCATGGCATGCGGCGTGCATCAAGTACGCCGCGCAAGAGTTTTCGTACCCGAATTATGAGCATTCTCGATCTGAAGCCCTCGCCTCCCGACACCCCTGCAGCGCAGGCCACGGTGCCGATTCGCGGCACCGCGAACCAGGACATTGCCACGGCCACGGCACCGCCTTGGTATCGGCGCCGCTGGATCCAAGCGCTCCTCGCCGTGGCGGTGCTGGCAATTGCCGCGACGGCGGGGCTCCTTTACGCCTGGCTGCAATCGGCCAACATCGTGTCTCTCTCACGGCTGGAACTGGCAACCGTCCACCGCGGCTCCTTTGTCCAGGACGTCTCGGCGAACGGCACGGTCATTGCGGCAGTCAGCCCAACGTTGATCGCCACCGCGGCCGGAACGGTCCGCTACAAAGTGCACCCCGGGGACCGCGTCCGGCGGGGTCAGGTCCTCGCCCGGGTCGACAGCCCGGAGCTGCAAAACGAATATCAGCGTCAGCTCGCCACCCTCAAGAGCATGAACGCCGCCCTCGAACAGGAACGGGTCCAGCTGCGCGAGCAGCTCATCAACAGCCAACAGCAGGCCAACCTCGCCGCCGTCAGAATGAATGCCCAGCTGCGTGACCTGCAGCGCGCTCAGGCCGCCTGGCGCGTGCACGTCATCAGCGAGCGCAGCTACGAGGGGGCCTACGATAGCTATTCGGTCGCCCGGCTCGACTTCGAGAACGCGCGCGATGATGCGCATCTCGATCGCCAGCAGATCCTGCTCAGTCTGCGCCGGCGAACGCTGGCACGTGATGCCCAGGCTCTGCGCGTCGCGGAACTCAAAGCCCGCGTGGACGCCCTCACCGTCCGCTCGCCGGTCACTGGCCTGGTGGCGCAGACCCTGCAGCCCGATCAGTCATATGTCGCCGAGAACGCCCCGCTGGTGAGAGTCGTCGACTTGAATGCGCTCGCGATCCGGTTCCAAGTGGCCGAATCGCTGGCCAACGGCATCGTCCCGGGCATGCCCGCCGACATCACCCTCGGCGGACAGACCGTCCCGGGCGTCGTCACGGACATCGCTCCGGCCGTCGTCGATGGCTGGGTTACCGGACGGGCGCGCTTCAAGGGCGCCGCGCCGCGGGGTCTGCGCCAGAACGAGCAAGCCTCGGTTCGAATCATTCTCGGCCAGAAAAACCATGTGCTGATGGTGGACCGCGGCGCCTACATCAGGGCCAAAACCCGCTTCGTCTACCTCGTGCGCGGCACCGAAGCGGTACGGGTCCCGGTCACGCTCGGGGCCGCATCGATCTCCCAAGTCGAAGTCCTTCGGGGACTCACCGTCGGGGACCGGATCGTCATCTCCAATCCCCGCGCGCTGCACGGTGCGCGCCAAGTCAAAATCATCCGCTGAGCGCCAGCCGAGGTTGCCATGCTCGAGATGCATAACATCAGTAAAGTCTACCGCACCGACATGATCGAAACGCATGCGCTGCGCGAGTTCTCCCTGCAGGTCGCGGCCGGAGAATTCGTCGCGGTCAGCGGCCCCTCCGGCTCCGGCAAGACCACCTTCCTCAATGTGGCGGGACTGCTCGAGACTTTCGACGGCGGCACCTACAGGCTCGACGGCCAGGACGTCAGCGGACTGTCGGACAACGCGCGCGCGCGGATTCGCAACGAGAAGATCGGCTTCGTCTTCCAGAGCTTCAACCTCATTGCGGATCTGGACATCTTCGACAACGTCGATGTGCCGCTGCGCTATCGGCGCATGAAGGCCGACGAGCGCAAGGCGCGCATCACCAACAGCCTCGAGCTCGTCGGCCTGACCTCGCGCATGCGGCATCTACCCTCGCAACTCTCCGGCGGACAGCAGCAACGCGCCGCGATCGCCCGCGCCATCGCGGGCGACCCGGCGCTCATACTGGCCGATGAGCCCACCGGCAACCTGGACTCGCTCATGGCCCGTCAGATCATGGGTCTGCTGGAAAAGATCAACTCGATGGGCACCACTGTGGTGCTGGTTACCCACGATCCGGAGCTCGCCCGGCGCGCCCAGCGCAATATCCACGTCATCGACGGTCTGGTCGCGGACACCGTTGCCCCTTCGGACCCTGCCGCCCGCGGCCCGCACGGGCAAACACACGCCGAATCGGCGGTGGACTGAGGCAGGCGGCGCCGTGATCGGTTACTACCTGCGCCTCGCCCTGCGGAGCTTCCGGCGCGCTCCGGGTCTGACCGCGTTGATGGTGAGCGCCATCGCCATCGGAATCGCCGCCTGCATCGTGACCCTGACGGTCTATCACGGCATGGCGAACAATCCGATCTGGTGGAAGAACGGCGAGCTGTATGCGGTGACGGTGAATCCGTCGACCCCGAACCGGACTCGCGAAGCCGGGTTGCCCGCCTACGGACCCGGCCAACTCGCCTACGACGACGCGACCTACCTGTTCGGCTCCAGCATCCCGAAGCGCAAGGCGCTGCTGACGTTCCTGTTCGGATCGATCAGCGGCGCACCGGACCAGACCCGTCCGCTGCCGACCATGACGCGGGCAACGACCGCGGGCTTCTTCCGCATGTTCGCTGTGCCCTTCCGCTACGGCGGCCCCTGGAGCAAGGCCGCCGACCGCGGGCCAGAGCCCGTCATGGTGCTGAGCGGCCGGGAGAACCACAAGCTCTTCGGCGGCGCCGACAGCGTCGGACGCACGCTGCTGTGGAGCGGGCACCGTTTCCGCGTCGTCGGCGTGCTGGCGCCCTGGCATCCGTTGCCCCGCTTTTACGACCTGTCCGCGGGCAACGGCGGCGCGTTCGCCCGGCCCGCCGGTGCGTTCATCCCCTTCCAATGGGGACCGGTTCTGGGCGACTGGCCCGCCGGGGACTTAAGCTGTGATACGCACGGCTCGTCCACCACGCCCACCACATACCAGGAGCTGCTCGGCTCGAGCTGTACCTGGATCGGCCTGTGGGTCGAGCTGCCCACGCCGGCGGCCCAGCGACACTTTCTGGCCTTCATGCAGGCCTACGCGGCGAACCAGCGCGCGGCGGGGCGCTTCCAAGCGGTGAACACCCATCTGTGGACAGTCAGTCAATGGCTGACACTGCACCACGTGGTCAGCCATCGCAGCGGACTGCTGGTGAACCTCGCCTTTGCGCTGCTCGCGGTATGTCTGATCAACACTCTGGGCATTCTGCTCGCGAAGTTCCTGCGTGGCGCGCCGGTCGCCGGCGTCCGCCGCGCTCTTGGGGCCAGCCGGCGGCAGATCTTCGCCCAACATCTGGTGGAGGCCGGCGCCGTGTCGTTGGCCGGGGCCGTGCTCGGTCTCGCGCTCAGCGCCGCCGGCCTTGCCGGCGTGCGCCTGATGTATCGCGGCAGCTCGGCCGCCTACGGAAAGTTCGCGCACTTCGATGCCATCGGCCTCGCCTGGGCGGTGGCCCTGGCTTTCGTCTCGACGATCGTCGCCGGGCTGTATCCGGCCTGGCGGATCGGCCGCCGGGCGCCCGCCACCTACCTCAAGAGCCAATAGTCGCATCGCACCACCGGTATTCTCATGGCACTCACCTCCCATCCGCTGCTCTCCGCGCTGCGGCGCAATCCGACCGGCGCCGTCCTGATCGCCCTGCAAATCGGCATCACGCTCGCCATCCTGGTCAATGCCGCCGCGATCGTCACCCGGGCGATCCAAAAGATGAGCCGGCCGTCCGGCGTCGACACCCGCGACACCTTCGTGATGACGATGGTGGGCCTGTCCAAGAACTTCAACGTCTACAGCACCTCGAGCGCGGACCTCGCCTACTTGAGACATCTTCCGGGCGTAGCGGCCGCCAGTATCGTCTTTGGCACCCCACTGACGGACAACGGTAGCGACACATCCGTCGGACGCTCACCGGGGTCGCGCGGCCCGACCGTCACCAGCGCCCTCCTGCCGGTGGATCAGCAGGGCCTGCGGACACTCGATGTGGCGCTGATCGCGGGCCGGAATTTCCGCGGCAGTGAAATCCGCGTGCCCTCGGCCGCCCATCCGGATCCGCGAATCGGCGAGGTGATCGTCACCCAGGCGCTCGCCCACGCCCTGTTTGCGCACCAGAGCGCCCTCGGACAAACGATTTACGTGGGCAGTCACACACCGTCGACCATCATCGGCATCACGCGGAATTTCATGGGTCCGCAGCTTGGCCAGCATGCATACGACACCGTGCTGGCGCCTGAAATCGTCACTCAATACGATATGTATGACCTGCTGGTGCGCACCCGGCCGGGCCAGCGGGCTGCCGTCTTCCGCGCCGCCAAACGTCACATCGGCACCGCCGATCCAAACGCTGTGATCGGCCAGGCGGTGACCTTCGCTCACGCCAAACGCCTGCTGTATTCCGGGCTGCGCGATCTGGCGATCTTCCTGTCGTTCCTCACCCTGGTGATGCTCGCCCTGTGCTGTCTAGGCATCTTCGGCCTCGGGACGTTCAACGTCGCCACCCGCACCCGGCAGATCGGCATTCGCCGGGCCCTCGGGGCGCGCCGGCGCGACATCGTGGCACTATTCCTCGCCGAGAACGCCCTCGTCGTGGCGATCGGGGCGATTTTCGGCTGCCTGCTCGCGCTCGCCATCGGGCAGTGGCTTACGGATCACGATGGGGTCGCCCGCCTCGATCCGTGGTATCTGCTGGTCGGCGTCGCCATCCTCGCGCTCACCAGCCAACTGGCTGCCTGGCAGCCGGCACGCCGCGCCGCGCGCATCCCGCCATCGGTGGCGACGCGCACGATCTGATCTCGAGGCATGCGCCGCGGCGTACCGGCGCGCGAGCGCCTTGGCGGTTGCGCCCATCCGGCGTGTCGTCCCCGGTACTGCCGTTCTGCGGTAAGGCTTCATTTATTTGTTTGGATGAGGGAATCCGATGCGAAAAATCACCCACCACGACCTGCTGGCCCTGCTCGGCGGCGCCCTCGCCCTCGCCTGTGCCACCGCCGCCTCGGCGACCAACTTCCTGCAGGTCTATCACCAGGCCCTGCTGCACGACCCGGCCTACAGCCAGGCGCGCGCAAACTATCAGGCCGCCCGCGAGGCGCGCCCTGAGGCCTGGGCGGTGTTGCTGCCGCAGCTGTCCGCCTCGGCCGGCGAGACCTGGGATCACTCCTCGGGGCAAAACGGCCAGATCAACTCCACGTCCACCGGCTCGCTCTACAGCTCGCAACTGCCGTACGCCGAGAACACCTCCGGCAAGACCTGGAGCGTGAGCCTGAGCGAGAATCTGTTTTCGTGGACCGATTGGATGAACCTCAAGGCCGCCGATCATCAGGTGGCCGAAGCGCAGGCAAACTACCAGGCCGCGACCCAAGGTCTGATCCTGACCACGGCCCAAGCCTATTTCAACGTTCTGGCGGCGCTCGATACGCTGCACGCGCAGCAGTCCTCGCTCAAGGCCCTGACGCTCGAGACCGCCCGAGCCCGCAAGGAATACCAAATCGGCATGATCGCCATCACCGACGTCCAGCAGGCGCGCGCGGCCCGCGACGCCGCCGCCGCCGAAGTCATCGTCAATGAGCAGGCTCTCTCGGCCGCTGAGGATCAGTTGCAGGCGATCACCGGCCGGCAGTACCGCACACTGGCCGAACCGGGCCCGGACCTGCCGCTCGCCCTGCCCAATCCAGCCAACCGCCAGGCCTGGGTGCGGGCGGCGCTGCGCCGGAACCTGTCCCTGATCGCGACCCGGTTCGCCGCCGACGCCGCCCGGGACGGCGTGCGCGCCGCGTACGGCAGCGACATTCCGACGGTAAGCCTGTATGCCAGCCGCTCCTACACCGACAATGGCACCAATGAGGCGGTATTCGGCCAGCTGTTCCATGGCCTGGGCGGAGCCAACAACGACCGGCAGATCGGCATTGAGTTCACGCTGCCGATCTTCAGCGGCGGCGGGGACGAGGCCCGCATTCACCAGTCCGAGTACCAGTCGGTCGCAGCCAATGACGCCGTGGAGGTTGCCTCCCGCTCGACCATCCAGCAGGCGCGAACTGCCTACCTCGGCGTGATCACCGGGATCGCCGATGTGCGCGCGCTGAGCCAAGCTCTCATCGCGAGCAAAGCCGCCTATGTCGCCACCGAAGACGGTTACAAGGTCGGCCGGGAGACCGAAGTCGACGTGCTCAACGCCCTGAGCACGCTGGTATCGGCCCAGACCAACTACGCCACCAGCCGCTACGGCTACATCGACAGCCTGATTCAGCTGCAGTACGCCGCCGGCATGCTCTATCCGACGCAGGTGCGTACCATCAATTCCTGGCTCACCCGTCTCGTAGCGGTCGCGCACGGCGCCCCAACCCCCGAAGGTATGACCCCGCCAATGCACTGAGCGCTCCCGGCACGTTCGCATCATGGGCGCATTCGCAGCCTCGCTCATGCCGGACAGGCGCCCTGGAGGCCGCAATGGCGTCAGCGTCGTTCACGCCCCGCCCCCGACGGCAGGGCGGACACCGTCCACGCCGATCCGGTACCATGATCTCGATGAGTAGTCCGCCCAGCGAGTCGCGCACCAGTCTCGCCCACAGCCGCGTGCTGGTCATCGATGACAACGAGGCGGTGCGGACCGCGCTCGAGGTGCTGTTCTCCCTGCACGGGGCGCAGGTTCTCGGCGCGGCATCCCCACCCGAAGGTCTCGCGCTATTGCGGCGCGAAGCGGTCGATCTGGTCATCCAGGACATGAACTTCCGTCGCGAGGCCACCGGAGGCGAGGAAGGCGTGGCGCTGTTCCATGCCATCCGCAGGCAGCACCCGGACGTACCCATCGTGCTGCTGACCGCCTGGACGCGCCTCGAGACAGCCGTCGATCTGGTCAAGGCCGGAGCCGCCGATTACCTCGCGAAGCCTTGGGACGATGAGCGTCTGCTCACCACCGCGCGCAATCTGCTCGACCTGCGCCGCGCGCGCATCGAAGCCGCCACACTGCGCTCGCGGCGGCGCACGGCGCGCGAGTCGCTCGCCAGCCGCTTCGATCTGCGTGGGGCGATCTACGACAGCGATGCGATGCACACACTGGTCGCGATGGCCGCCCAGGTCGCGCACGCGGACGTGCCGGTACTGATCACCGGGCCGAATGGCTCCGGCAAGGAAGTGCTCGCCGACATCATCCAGGCGAACTCCTCCGTCCGCAGCGGTCCCTACGTGAAAGTCAATCTCGGCGCCCTGCCGCATGACCTGGTGGAGGCAGAGCTGTTCGGCACCGAGGCCGGGGCGTTCACCGGCGCACGGGCGCGCATCGGTCGATTCGAGGCCGCAAGCGGCGGCACACTGCTGCTCGACGAGCTGGCCAACCTCGATGCGACCGGGCAAGCCAAACTGCTGCGGGTACTGCAGACCGGAGAGTTCGAGCGATTGGGATCGAGCCTCACACGCCGCGCGCCGGTGCGGCTGGTGGCGGCCACCAACACAGATCTGCGCGCGGCGATACGCGCCGGAGCATTTCGCGAAGATCTGTATTACCGGGTGAACGTCATCGAGCTCGAAGTCCCACCGTTGGCCCGCCGGCCCGAGGACATCGTGCCGCTGGCACGGCACTTTCTCGAGCCGAACCGCGCGCTCTCGAGCGAGGCCGAGTACGCGCTGGCGCGCTACCCCTGGCCGGGCAATGTGCGCGAGTTGCGCAACGTCATCCGCCGCGCCTGCCTGCTGTGCGCGGCGCCGCTGATCGACGTCGGGGCGCTCAACCTGCCGCCTGGGCAGCCGGCGGACGACCCCGAGGGGACGTCACTCGATCGCCTCGGACTCGAGGCGACGCTCGAGCGCAACAGCGGCAACGTATCGCGCGCTGCGCGCGAGCTGGGCCTGTCCCGGCAGGCGCTGTACCGACGCATGGAGAAGCTGGGTCTGAAGACCAATGATGTTCGGTAGAGTGCGCGGGTCGATCGCCGGGCGCATGGGCGTCGTGCTCGCCGCGCAGGCGGTGATTGCGGCGGGACTGACCGCCGCGGCCCTGCGCTGGCTCGCCTCGCCCGTGCTCGGCTTGGCACTGGCGCTGCTCGTGTGCGTGCCGGCGCTCGCCTGGCTCGCGGCCCGCGCCGCCCGCCCCTGGCGCAAAACGATCGCGGCAGTCGGCGGCGCCATTGGCAGCCTGCGCGAGAGGGATTTCAACGTCGCCATCACCGCACCGGCGATCCAGGAGTTGCGCAGCCTGGTCGAAGCCTATAACGGCCTCGGGGCGGTGCTGCGGCGGGAGCGATTCGATCTGTACCAGCGCGAGCTGCTGCTCGACACCGTTCTGCAGACCACGCCGCACGCGCTGGTACTGAGCAACGACGGGGGCCGGATCGTGTATGGCAACATCGCCGCGCGCGCGCTGCTGCATGGCGGACGCAAACTCGAGGGGCTGGAGCTCGAGAGCCTGCTGGCGCAGCAGCCGCCGGAGCTGCGTGCGGCCGTCACGGGGACCGACGCCACGCTCTTCACGCTCGGCACCGGCCCTGACAGCGAGGTCTATCGCTTCTCGCGGCGTGCCTTTCTGCTCAATGCCCAGCCGCATCAGCTCTGGCTGCTCGAGCGCCTGACCCGCGAGCTCACCGCGCAGGAGATCGCGGTATGGAAAAAGGTCATTCGCGTGATCGCCCACGAGCTCAACAACTCTCTCGCCCCGATCAGCTCCCTGGTGCACTCCGGCAAGTTGCTCGCCCGCGAGGCCGATCCGGCCGCTCTCGGCCGGCAATTCGAGCGCATCTTCATCACCATCGGAGATCGCGCGGCGCATCTGGCGGCCTTCATCGACGGCTATGCTCGCTTTGCCAAATTGCCGCGTCCCCGGCCCGCATCGGTCGCCTGGTCCGCGTTCACCGCGCGACTCGCTGCGACACTGGACTTTCGCATCGACGGCGCGCTCCCGGAGCGCGCCGGCTATTTCGATGCCGCGCAGCTCGAGCAGGTCATGATCAATCTCGTGAAGAACGCCGCCGAATCGGGCTCCGATCCCAGCGAGATCACCGTGTGCGTGCGCGAACGCTCACCGGGCTTTCAGATCGAGGTCGCCGACCGCGGAGCGGGGCTTACCGAAGCGGCGCTGCGCGACGCGCTGCTGCCGTTTTTCTCGACCAAGCCCTCCGGGTCGGGCCTCGGGCTCACTCTGTGCCGCGAGATCATCGAGGCGCACTCCGGCCGGCTGGGCATCGCCAACCGGCCCGGCGGCGGCGCGGTGGTTTCGGTCTATCTGCCCTGACGGCAGCGTTGCGCCGCCGCGCGGCGCGGCATTGACCGGGCCATGAGTCGGCGCGCCGCGGCCCGGCCAGTACAATCGGGCGCAGAACCGGTTCAGCCGCCGAGACGCCGAGGACGAAGATGCGACACCCTCCTGACCGCACGCGCGTCAAGCTGCTCTCGACGCTGCTGGCAACCCAGCCCGCGCAGTTGCCCTGGACGGTCCTGGCGCGCAACACCGCCGCGGTGGTCCTGCCGCTCGTGTGGGGCATTGGCAGCGGCAACGTACTGGCCGGAATTGCGATCAGCATCGGGGCGCTCGTCACCATGTACTCCGACCAACCCGGCCCATATCGGGAGCGGCTGACGCGCCTGCTGGCCGTGTCGGCCGCCGGGGGGCTGGCGACCTTCCTCGGTTTGACGTTGAACCATCATCTTCCGGCGCTGCTGCTCGCCAGCCTCGCGATCGGCTTCTTCGGCGCGCTGCTCGTGGCATTCGGCGATGCCATCGCCCGGGTGGGCATGACCTCGATGATCCTGCTGGTCATCGCCACCGATCTGCCGGCGCCCACCCTGGCGGCGGCGTTGCAACTGACGGCCGAAGTCATCGCCGGCGGAGTGCTGCTGACGCTGTTCTCGATCGCCGCCTGGCCGCTGCAACGCTATGGCCCGGAGCGTGCGGCGCTCGCGACGGTATATCGGGGATTGGCCGCCATGGCCCGGGCAGGCACCTCTAACGACGGGAGCTCGCTCGAGCTCACCAGCGCCATGACCGACCTGCAACATACCCTGCTCGGGCCGCACCGCGCGCGCGGGCCGGTCATGGATTACTTCGGCGTCATGTTGGAGCTGGCCGAGCGGATCCGGCTGGAGCTGATTGCGCTCGGCGTACCGGCAGCGGACGCGCGGATCGGTCCGCTCGTGCAACATGAGGCAGCCACGGTACTCGATGCCATCGCGGGAGCGATCATGGCAGGCGGCGACCCGAGCCTCTCCATGAGCGGCGCGCTGCAGGCCTTGCACAGCGCCGAGCGGCGCGCCGCCGGGCGGCAGGAGACCTCCCTGCCGAGCGCGCCCTGGCGGCATCTGCAGGCGCTCTCCGGACAGCTCGCCGCCGCGAGCCGCAATGCCGCAAGAGCCACAGCACAAGGCGCGAAGCGCGCCGTGGCCGAAGATCGGCAACTACCGAGCGCACTGCGACCGCAGTCCTCGCGCGCCGTCTTTACGGCCAGTCTCACACCGCGCTCCGCCGCATTCCGTCACGCCATCCGTACAGCGGTGTGCTTCTCGCTCGCACTGTGGCTCGGGCGGATATTGCCGATCAAGCACGGCTATTGGCTGCCGATGACGGTGGCGATCGTGCTGCGGGCGGATTACGCCGCGACGCTCAGCTACGGGCTGCTGCGCATGGCCGGCACCGTGGTCGGCCTGGTCCTCACCACGGCGCTGGTGCTCGTGCTGCCGGCCAACGCCTGGATCCATCTGGCCGTACTGGCGGCGTTGTGCGCCGGGTACCGCTATCTCGGCAACGTGCACTACGGAGCGGCGGTCGCCTGTCTCACCGGCCTGGTGGTGCTGCTACTGGCATTCGTCGGCGAGAGGCCGGAGCCGACCGTCATTGCCCGGCTGGTCGACACGGTACTCGGCAGCATCGTGGCACTCGCCGCCTACGGCCTATGGCCGACCTGGGAGAAAGGTCGCGCGCGGGATATGGTGGCACAGTCACTGCAAGCGTATGCGACCTACCTGGCCTCGATCGCCACCGGCAGCGCGCCCGAGCGGCACGCGGCGCGCCAGGGCGCGCGCGTCGCCCGCATCAATGCCGAGGCATCGGTCAAGCGCCTACTGGCCGAGCCGGCCACACCGCCGGCGCTGGTCGAACTCGCCCAATCGTTGCTGACCAACGGCAACCGGCTGGCACGGGCGATCATGACGCTCGAGGCGCTGATCCCGCAACACGGCAGCCTGGCCGGCGGCGCCGCGGTCAAGTCGCTGGTCCTCGAAGGCGCCACGGCTCTGCGCGAAGTGGCCGATGCCTTGAGCGCGCAGCGCGCGCCCGGCCAGCTGCCGCCGATCCGCACCCTGCAGCGGCATCTGGCGCGCTCGCTCGAGGCCGCGCCGTCCAACGGGACCGCCGGAGAGCTGGTTGGGACTTGCGACCGGGTGGTCGACAGTATCGACACCGTCGCCCACATCGTGTCGCGCGCCACGTCCCCGGCGCTCATCACCCAGCCCACGTGAGCGGATCCGACGCCCTCAGGCCAGCGGTACCGGCCGCGCAGTCCGTCGGGCCGCGCCGCTGCCATCGGCGCGACGCCGTCCCCCCTCGGGCTTCGCCGTCTTCAGCTGCAGCTCTAGCAGGTAACGGCGAAACTCCTTGCCGAGCACAGGGTGACCGAGGGCGTACTCGACGGTGGCCTGCAGGTACCCAAGCTTGCTACCACAATCGTAACGCGTGCCCGCGAAGCGGTAGGCATACACCGCCTCCTCGCGCATCAGCGCCGCTATCCCGTCGGTCAACTGGATTTCCCCGCCGGCGCCCTGCGCGAGCTTTTCCAGGTGCTCGAAGATCGACGGCGCAAGCACGTAGCGCCCGACCACCGCCAGGGTCGAGGGCGCCACGGCCGGCTTCGGCTTCTCGACGATACTGCGGACCCGGCTCGTGGCCGACTTGTCAGCCTCCACCGCAACGATACCGTATTTGTCGGTGTCCGAACGCGGCACCACCTGCACGCCGAGGACGCTGGCGCGCTTGGCCTCGTACACATCGGCCATCTGCTTCAGGCAGGCGACCTCACTGCGGATCAGGTCGTCGGCCAGATGCACGAAGAACGGCTCGGACCCGACGGCCGGCTGAGCGCACAGCACCGCGTGGCCGAGACCCAGCGGCGCGGGCTGGCGAATGTAGATACAGGAGGCGTACGACGGCAGCACGCTGCGAATCTGGTTGAGCAGGCTGCTCTTCCCCTGACGCTCGAGCAGCTGCTCGAGTTCCTGGTCCGAGTCGAAATGATCCTCTATGGCGCGCTTGGCCGCGCCCGTAATGAACACCAGACGCGTGGCGCCGGCGGCCAGTGCCTCTTCCACCGCGTACTGGATGAGCGGCTTGTCGACCACCGGCAGCATCTCTTTCGGGCTGGCTTTGGTGGCCGGCAGAAAGCGCGTACCTCGTCCCGCAACCGGGAACACGGCCGTGCGAATGATCGACCTCGGTGCTGTCCGCATCTCACTGTCTCCAGAATTTCCGCAGTCCACGCCGGACCTGATCCGAATAGTTTAACGCCCGACGTCACCCAGGTTGCGAGCCTCGTTGCGCATGCGCTTCCCCGCCGGACTCATCCGCGCGGCAGGCGTCTGCGGACCAACCTCCCACTTGAACACCGCCGGTCGCATGCTGTCCCAGGTGCGGCACTTCGGGCAGCGCCAGAACCAGCCGGCGCTGAGCAGCCCACACTCCTCACACTGATAGCGACCTCCACCGTCCCCGAGCCGCTTCAGCAGCAGCGCGAGCGCGTACGCCTCGGCCGCCGGCGCGGCTTGCGGTCCGTGCGTGTCGGCCAGATGCTGCAGCTCGGCCGGCGGCAGCGCGCCGGCCAACAGCCAGGCCAATTGCCGGGAGCTGGTCTCACCGGCGCGTTGCAATCGATCCCACAATACGGCGAGCAGCTGCGGCTGTTGCCCCGGCTCCGCCAGCGCCAGCGCGCGCGGGATGATCTCGATGGCGAGCGCCGGATGTGCCTGCAGGACCTGCAGATATCCCTCGAGCGCCGCATCGCGCGCACCATCTGATTCGGCGATACGTGCGGCGAGCATGTGAGCGCGCGGCAGATCATCCGCGCGCGCGCGCGCCTGGCGCAACAGCGCGCGGGCACGATCGCACTCTCCCTGCGTCAGCCACTGCTCGGCAAGCTCGCACAGGTAATGCGCCGCAATTCGGCCACGCTCGGCCTGGACGTGCGGCGGCAGCGCCTGCAATGTCTGCAGTGCGTTGCTCCAGTCGCCCTGCGATTCGTAAATGCGCAGCAGTTGATCGAGCGCTGTATGACGATACTCGGATGAAGCCGCCAGCTCCTGGAACAGCAGCTCGGCCCGATCCATCAACCCGGCGCTCAAGTAGTCCAACGCCAACGCCAACGTCGCCTTGTCGCGCAGGCCCGCATCGCCCTGCTCGCGCAGCCGCGTGTGCACGGCGATCGCCCGGTCGACCTCGCCGCGACGCCGAAAGAGACTGCCGAGGGCGAATTGAATCTCGGCGGCATCGCCCGCCTCGGCCATGCGCGCAAAGACTTCCACGGCATGATCGAATCGGTCATTGATGAGATGATCGAGGCCGACGTAATAGTCGCGCGGCAGCCGCACGGTGCGCCGATCACCGGTAAGCCGTCCAAGCAGCCAGGCCGCAACGCCGATGGCCGCAAACGCCAGCGCAAGCAGATAGGCGGGCAGCGAGATCACGACCGCAATGTAGCATGCCGCATCGCTGAGGACTGTGGCGCGGCAAGGTCACAGGCACAGGCCCCGCGCGCCCGCCCTTGAGGCAGACCTGTCCTGTGCCCCCGTCAGGGACTCACCCCCGGATCGGCTCTCCGGCGCCGCTGTTGACCCGCTCGCGCAGATCCTTGCCCGCCTTGAAGTGGGGCACGTGCTTGCCGGAGAGCGCCACCGCCTCGCCAGTCCTCGGATTGCGACCCTGGCGCGGCGGACGAAAATGCAGCGAGAAGCTGCCGAAGCCGCGGATCTCGATGCGCTCGCCGCTCGCCAGCGCATCGCTCATCACCTCGAGCATCTGCTTCAAAGCCAGCTCGACATCCTTGGCCGGCAGATGCTTCTGCTTCGCTGCGATGATTTCGATGAGCTCGGATTTGGTCATGACACGGGCAAACCGGCGCCGCTCCCGGTCCCGGGGGCGGCGCCATCACAGCTAGCCACGATCTCCAATGTGCTCCTTGAGCAGCTCGCCCAGGCTGGTGCCTGTCGTTGCGGCCTCCGAGGAGCGGTAGCTCTGGACCGCCTCCGCCTCCTCATGCGCCTCCTTGGCCTTGATGGACAGCGAAATAGTGCGGGTCTTGCGATCCACGCCGATGAACTTCGCCTCGAGTTCCTCGCCAACCTTGAGCACCGCGCGCGCATCCTCGATCCGATCCCGGCCGAGCTCAGAAGCGCGCAGCTGGCCCTCGATCCCGTTGCCTAGGTCGATGACCGCGCCGCGGGCATCCACGTCCTTGACCACGCCCTTGACGATCGTGCCCTTGGGATTCTCGGCGATGTAGCTCGAGAACGGATCCTTGGCGAGTTGCTTGATGCCGAGGCTGATGCGCTCGCGCTCCGGGTCGATCGACAGCACCATGGCCTCGACCTGCTGGCCCTTCTGGAAGCTGCGCACCGCTTCCTCGCCCGGCACGTCCCAGGAGATGTCCGACAGGTGCACAAGACCGTCGATGTTGCCCGCCAGCCCGATGAAGATGCCAAAGTCGGTGATCGATTTGATCAGGCCGCTGACATGATCACCGCGATTGTAGTTTTCGGCGAACTCCTTCCACGGATTGGCCTGACACTGCTTCAGGCCGAGGGAAATGCGTCGGCGCTCCTCGTCGACGTCGAGCACCATGACCTCGACTTCCTGACCGGTATGCACGACCTTGGCGGGATTGACATTCTTGTTCGTCCAGTCCATCTCGGAGACGTGCACCAGTCCCTCGACGCCGTCCTCGATCTCGACGAACGCGCCGTAGTCGGCAATGTTCGTGACCTTGCCGAACACCCGGGTGTGCGCGGGATAGCGCCGGGAGATGTTCTCCCACGGATCGGCTCCGAGCTGCTTAAGTCCCAGGCTCACCCGCGAGCGCTCGCGGTCGAACTTCAGGATCCGCACCTCGATCTCGTCGCCGACCTTGACCACTTCGGAGGGATGCTTGACGCGCTTCCACGCCATGTCGGTGATGTGCAGCAGACCGTCGATGCCGCCGAGGTCGACGAATGCGCCGTAGTCGGTGAGGTTCTTGATCGCACCACGCACCACCGCGCCTTCCTGCAGGTTCTCCAGCAGCGCGCTGCGCTCGGCCGAGAATTCCTGCTCCACCACCGCGCGGCGCGAGACCACCACGTTGTTACGCTTCTGGTCGAGCTTGATGACTTTGAACTCGAGGGGCTTGCCCTCGAGATAGGCAGTGTCGCGCACCGGGCGCACATCGACCAGCGAGCCGGGCAGGAAGGCCCGCACGTTGTCGATCTCCACGGTGAAACCGCCCTTGACGCGGCCGGTGATGACCCCGTTGACGATCTCAGACTTGTTGAAGGCCTCTTCGAGGCGCGTCCACGTGCGAGCACGCTTGGCCTTCTCACGCGAAAGGCGGGTCTCGCCGGTGCCGTCCTCGACCGAATCGAGGGCCACCTCCACCTCGTCTCCGGCCTTGACCTCGATCTCGCCCCGCTCGTCCTTGAACTGCTCGATCGGAATGACCGCTTCGGACTTCAAGCCGACGTTGACCACCACCACATCGGGGGTCACCTCGACCACGAGCCCCGTCAGAATCATTCCCGGACGGATGCGTTGATTGGCGAGACTCTGCTCGAAAAGCTGCGCAAAACTTTCTGTCATACCTTCACTCGCACGGAACTTCGTTCCCCGTGCTCAGAATCTGGCGCCCCGTGCGTCCTTCGGGCCCAGGCAGATGCGAAACACGACCTGCGCGTCCGGTGCGCACGCCGACCATAAAAACCTTCAGCAAGACCGCGTTACGACCATAGGGCCCGCCGCCGGCCCAACTCGATCACTTGCGCGATCACCGCCTCGATGTCGAGCCGGGTCGAATCGATCACCACCGCGTCGGCCGCCGGGACGAGCGGCGCGGTGGCCCGGCTCGAGTCCCTCGCATCACGCTCGGCGATCTCACGCGAAAGGGTCGAGAGGCTAGCACTCGAACCCTTTTGTTTCAACTGGTTATAGCGGCGGCGGGCACGCTCTTCCGGGCTCGCCGTCAGAAAGATCTTCAGGGGGGCCCGTGGGAACACGACCGTGCCCATATCCCGTCCGTCCGCGACCAGACCCGGGGGCAGCGCAAACGCCCGCTGGCGCTCCAGCAACGCCGCACGCACCGCGGGCCAGGCGGCAACCCGAGAGGCGCTCTGCCCCACCTCCTCGGTCCGAATCGCGTCCGTGACCTCACGTCCTTCGAGCAGAACATGCTCCTCATCCGCCGCCGCATCGAACCGCACCGCCATCGTGTCCGCGATCCGGGCGTGACCTTGAACATCGTCAAGCTTGAGTTCCCGCTCGAGCCCGGCGAGCGCGACCAGTCGGTATAGGGCTCCACTGTCGAGCAGATGCCAGCCCAAGTGCCGCGCGATCGCGCGACTGATCGTGCCTTTGCCCGAACCGCTCGGGCCGTCGAGGGTCACGACGTGCACCGGAGGATTCACGCCACTTCCAGTCCCAAGCCCGCCGCGCGTGCCAGATCGAGGAAACCCGGGAACGAAGTGGCGACATTGGCGACATCGCGAATCTCGATCGGCGCCCGCGCGCCGAGCGCGGCGATGGCAAAGGCCATGGCGATACGGTGATCGCCGTGGCTCTCGACGCGTCCGCCGCCGAGACCCGCTCCCCCACGAATCCACAAACCGTCCTCGAGCAGGCGGTTCTCGACACCGAGGCTGCTGAGCCCGTCCGCCATCGCGGCGAGACGATCGCTCTCTTTGACCCGCAGCTCCTGCGCCCCACGCACCAGCGTCTCACCCTCGGCGAGCGCCGCCGCGACGAAGAAAACCGGAAACTCGTCGATTGAAAGCGGGACGAGTGACTCGGGTACCCGGATGCCGCGCAGGTGACTCTTGTGCACTTCGATATCGGCCGTCGGCTCCCCATCGGGCGTAGCGCTCGCGTGATGGTGCAAGCGGATATCGGCGCCCATGGAGCGCAGCATCTCGAGCAACCCGGTGCGTGTGGGATTGACCCCGACGTTACGCAGCAGCAGTCCCTGCTCGGCCGCCAGGCATCCGGCCACGATGAAGAAGGCCGCGGACGAGAAATCCCCCGGCACCCGCACCGTCGCCGCCCGTAGGCGCTGTCCGCCCTCGAGGCCCACGCTCGATCCCTCTCGGGTCAGGCGAACGCCGAAGCCCGCAAGCATCCGCTCCGTGTGATCACGCGAGGGTGCCGGCTCGATGACCCGGGTCCGACCGCTGGCACGCAGACCGGCAAGCAGCACCGCCGATTTGACCTGCGCGCTCGCCACCGGCATCGCGAACTCGATGCCGGCCAGCGCCGCTCCCCCGCGGATACGCACCGGCGGGCGTCCTTCGAGCGTCTCGATGTGCGCCCCCATCTGCCGCAGGGGCGCTGCGACCCGCTCCATGGGCCGGCGCATCAGCGAGGCATCCCCGATCAGCTGCGAGTCGAAACGCTGCGGCGCGAGCAGCCCCATGAACAGCCGCATCGCCGTGCCGGCGTTGCCCATGTCGAGCGGCGCGCTCGAGCCGCGCAGCCCGTCCATGCCAACCCCGTGCACGCGCACCGATGAGCGCTCGGGCCGCTCGATGCCCACTCCGAGGGCCGCGAGCGCGCGCAGGGTAGACAGGCAATCCTCGCCGGCCAGAAAGCCGCTGATCTCGGTGGTGCCTTCGGCGAGCGCGCCCAACATCAACGCCCGATGCGAAATCGATTTGTCGCCCGGTACGGTGAGCTCTCCGGCAACGCAGCCGCCCGGAGCGACTCGAAAACACGCTTCACCCGTTATCGAGGTCATTGACATCCCCACATCTACAGCACTGCTCGAGGATAGGACCCGAGCAGGCGGAACAACGAGGCGCGCCGTTTCAACGACGCGAGCGCCCGGGCGACGTGCGGTTCCTCGGCGTGACCGTCGACGTCGATGAAAAAGACGTAATCCCATTTGCGCCGGTGCGATGGACGCGACTCGATGCGCGTCATGCTGACGCGATGACGCGTCAGCGGCTCCAGCAGCCGGCACAGAGCCCCGGGTGCGTCCGTGTGTCCGACCGACACCAGCAGCGTCGTGCGGTCCTGGCCGCTCGGCGCAAGCAGCACGCGGCCTAGCACGAGGAAGCGCGTGGTGTTGTCGGCGCGATCCTCGATCTGCGCGGCGAGCACCTTCAGTCCGTACACTTCGGCGGCCGTTTCCCCGGCGATCGCCGCCGTGCCACGCTCGTCACGCGCGCGGCGCGCTCCCTCGGCGTTGCTCGAGGCGGGAATCAATTCGACCTGCGGCAGATGCTCCTGCAGCCAGACGCGGCACTGCGCCAGGGACTGTGGATGCGCACACACGCGCAAGATACGCCCGACGGCGCTCATGCTGCCCATCAAGTGATGATGAATGCGCAGCTCGACCTCACCGCAGATCTTCAGCGACGAGGAAAGAAACCGATCGAGCGTGTGATTGACCGTGCCTTCGGTCGAGTTCTCGATGGGCACCACGCCGAAGTCCGCCGAGCCGGATTCCACTTCGTGGAACACCTCGTCGATGGAAGCGAGCGGCAGCGCGCGTACCGAGTGCCCAAAATGCGTCAGTACCGCCGTCTGGCTGAACGTCGCCTCGGGGCCGAGATAGGCGACCTTCAGCGGTTCCTGCTGCGCCAGACAGGCCGACATGATCTCGCGAAACAGCCGCACCACTTCCTCGTCCCGCAGCGGCCCGCGGTTGCGCGCGCGCACCGCCCGCAGCACCTGCGCCTCGCGCTCCGGCCGGTAAAAGGCGCTTGCCCCGGCTGCGCGGCTCTTGGCCGCCCCGACGCGGCGGGCCAGCTGTGCCCGCTCGTTGAGTAAACGCTGGATGCGCTCGTCGACGGCGTCGATACGCTCACGCACCGCCGCGAGCGCGGCATCGGACCGTGGCCGGGGGCGGGATCGGGAAGACTTGCGGGGCATGGCGCGGAACTCTCAAACCCGGTAGGCGCTGAGCACGCCGTGCATGGCGCGAACAGCCGTCAGCAGATCGTCCTCGAAGTCTCCCGCCACATCGAGCAGCGTATAGGCGTATTCGCCGCGGGACGCATTGAGGAGCCCCGTGACATTCAGCCCTGCTCCGGCCAGGCGGGTACAGATCTGCCCGACGACGTTCGGCACGTTGTGGTTGGTCACCGCCAGGCGCGTGCCGCCGGGAGGACGCGCCAAGTGGGCCTGCGGGAAATTGACGCTGTTGCTGATGTTACCGTTCTCCAGAAAATCGCGCAGTTGATCGGCGGCCATGATGGCACAGTTGTCGGCCGCCTCGCCGGTAAGCGCCCCGAGGTGCGGCAGCGCGATGACCCGGGGATGCGCGTTGAGCAAGCTGTTCGGAAAGTCACACACGTACGCACGCAGCCGGCCCGTGTCGAGCGCCGCCACCACCGCGGCGTCATCGACGATGCCGGCGCGCGAGAAATTCAGCAACACCCCGCCCCGTTGCACCAAACGAACCCGGTGCTCACCGACGAGCCCCCGGTTCTGCTCGTTGAGCGGCACGTGCACGGTGACGATATCGGCACGTGCGAACAGATCATCTAGCGAGAGAGCCTGCTCGATGCCCGAGGACAGCTGCCAGGTCCGCTGCACCGTGATCTGCGGGTCATAGCCGAGCACCCGCATGCCGAGCGCTTCGGCGGCATTGGCCACCTCGACCCCGACCGCCCCGAGCCCAACCACTCCGAGGGTGCGGCCGGCGAGCTCGAACCCGACGAATTCGCCACGACTCGCGCTCACCCGCGCCTCGATGGTCCGATCATCGCCCTCGAGCGAGGCGGCGAAGCGCCAGGCCTGGCAGATATTGCGCGCCGCGAGAAACAGGCTCGCCAAAACCAGCTCCTTGACCGCATTGGCATTGGCGCCCGGCGCATTGAATACCGCGATGCCGCGGCGGCTGTAGTCGGCGACCGGAACATTCTCCACGGCCGCCCCGGCGCAAGCCACCGCGCGCACCGTGTCCGGAAGTGTCAACTCGTGCATGTCCGCGCCGCGTACCAGTACCGCGTGTGGCCGCTCGAGCTGCGCGGCGATCTCGTAACGCTCGCGCGGCAGACGGCCTAGGGCGCGCGGGCCGATGTCGTTGAGTGCAAGTATGCGGTAGCGCATGCGGGCATCTCAGCCGTGGCGGCGCTCGAACTCGCGCATGAACTCGATCAGCGCATCGACGGCCGCAAGTGGCACGGCGTTATACAGGCTGGCGCGCATCCCGCCGACCGAGCGGTGGCCTTCGAGATGCGTCAGACCGGCCTGCTCGGCCTCAGCGAGGAACGGCGCCTCGAGCTGCGGCCGGGCGAGCGTGAACGGCACATTCATCCACGAGCGGCATTCGCGCGCGACCGGATTGCGGTACAGCCCGGAGGCATCGATCGCGGCGTAGAGCCGCTCGGCCTTGGCGCGGTTGTGCTCGGCCATGGCGAGCAGCCCCCCGCGCGCCTCGATCCACTGGAACACCAGGTCCGCGATGTACCACGCGAAGGTCGGCGGGGTATTGAGCATCGAGCCGCTCTCGGCCATCCGGGTGTAGCTGAGAATCGAAGGGATCTGCGGCCGGGCGCGTCCGAGCAGCGCCTCGTGCACGATCACCAGGCACAGCCCCGCCGGACCGATGTTTTTCTGCGCGCCGGCGTAGATCAACCCGAAGCGCCCGACCTCGATGGGGCGCGACAGCAGCGTCGAGGACATGTCGGCCACCAGCGGCACGGCGCCGGTATCGGGCACGTAGGGGAATTCAACTCCGCCGATGGTCTCGTTGGGCGTGTAGTGCACATAGGCGGCATGCGGGTCGAGCCGCAGCGCGGAACGCTCGGGCACGGTCGTGTAGTGCGAGGCGGCCTCGTCGGCGACGACGCTCACGCGCAGCCCGAGCCTGGCCGCCTCCTGAATGGCCTTGCCCGACCACACGCCCGTGTTGAGATAGTCCGCCCCCGCACCGTGGGCGGCGAGATTCAGCGGCACAGCCGCGAATTGTCCCGTGGCCCCGCCTTGCAGGAACAGTATCCGGTAGTCCGGAGGAACCGCCAGCAGTGCGCGCAGCCGCTGCTCGGCCCGCTCGGCGAGCGTGGTGAACGCCCTGCCGCGGTGGCTGACCTCCATCACCGACATGCCCGTGCCGGCCCAATCGGTCATTTCCGCGCGGGCCCGCTCTAGAACCTCCAGCGGCAGTGCCGCAGGCCCGGCGGAGAAATTGAACACGCGCACGAGAGTCTGTCCTTCCGGCCCAGAGTTGAGGAATCGGGGGAATTGGGATACTAGCAAGCACCCGGGCGCGGTTCAGTACTTTCGCCTCCGAACGCCCCTGGCCGCCGGCAAGCACCCCCGGCGCGCAATTATCGGGGGCGGCGCCCGGCGCCAGCGCATCAAGCCGGAGGGGGCGACTCGCTCTCCTGGGCACCATCGGACGACTCGCTCTCCTCGCCGCCATCGAGGGCTTCGATCCGCTCGATGCCGACCAGGCGCTCCCCGTCGTCCAGACGGATCAGCCGTACCCCCTGGGTGTTGCGGCCGAGCACCGAGATCTCATCGACCCCGGTGCGCACCAGCGTGCCGTTGGAGCTGATCAGCATGATTTCCTGCCCCGGCAGCACCTGCAGCGCCGCGACGGCGGCGCCGTTGCGCTCGCTGGTCTGCAGCGCGATTACACCCTGTCCGCCGCGTCCCTGCAGCGGGAATTCCTCGATCGGCGTGCGCTTGCCGTAGCCGGCGGCCGAGGCGGTCAGCACCTCGCCCTCGGCCACCACGATCAGCGCGATCACCTCCTGAGTGGGTCCGAGCCGGATGCCGCGCACACCCGCCGCGTCGCGTCCCATCGCGCGCACCTCGTGCTCGGGGAAGCGGATCGCCTTGCCGCCGCTGGTAACCAGCACGACCTCGCGCTGCCCGTCGGTGAGCGCCACCCCGACCAATTTGTCGTTCTCGCGCAGATCGACGGCGATGATGCCGCTGGCGCGCGGATGCGAGAACGAGGTCAACGGAGTCTTCTTGACCGTGCCCTGGCTGGTCGCCATGAACACGTAGTGTTGCTCGTCGTAATCCTTGACCGGCAGCAGCGCGTTGATCTTCTCGCCCGGCTCGAGCGGCAGCAGGTTCACCATCGGCCGGCCGGCCGAAGCGCGCCCCGCCTGCGGCAACGCATATACCTTCAGCCAGTAGACCTTGCCCCGATTGGAAAAGCACAGCACGGTGTCATGCGTATGGGCCACGAACAATTTCTCCACGAAATCCTCGTCCTTCACGGCGGTTGCCGCCTTGCCGCGGCCGCCACGCCGCTGGGTCTGATACTCCGAGAGCGGTTGACACTTGGCGTAACCGTTGTGCGAGAGCGTCACGACCACATCCTGAGGCTCGATCAGATCCTCGGTCGTAAGGTCCAGATGATCGCGGCTGATCTCGGTGCGCCGCGCATCCCCGTAGGTGTCGCGGATCTCGGTCAGCTCGCCACGAATCACCTCGGTCATCCGCTGCGGGACGGCCAGGATCTCCCCGAGCGCGCGGATGCTCGCCAGGAGCTCACCGTACTCGCTGACGATCTTGTCCTGCTCGAGCCCGGTCAGGCGGTGCAGGCGCATGTCCAGAATCGCCTGTGCCTGCGTATCCGTGAGTCGATAACCAGCCGGGTCGAGTCCGCCGGCCGCCTCGGGGGGGCGGGTGGAAATCCCGCCCGCGCGCTCGAGCAGTCCCGTCACCGCACCGGGACGCCAGGGGCGGGCGGCAAGCGCGGCGCGCGCCTCGGCGACCGACGCGGCGGCCTTGATCAACGCGATGACCTCGTCGATGTTCGCCAGCGCGACCGTCAGGCCCTCGAGAATGTGGGCCCGCTCGCGCGCCTTGGCCAGTTCGAACACGGTGCGCCGGGTGACGACTTCGCGCCGGTGGCGCAGGAACGCCTCCAGCATCTCCTTCAACGACATCAGCTTCGGCTGCCCGTCCTCGAGCGCCACCATGTTGATGCCGAACACGGTTTCCATCGGCGTCTGCGCGTACAGATTGTTGAGCACGACCTCGGCGACCTCGCCGCGCTTCAGCTCGATCACGACGCGCATCCCGTCCTTGTCGGACTCGTCGCGCAATCCGTCGCCGGCGATCCCATCGATGTGCTTCTCGCGCACCAGCTGCGCGATGCGCTCGATCAGGCGCGCCTTGTTGACCTGATAGGGCAGCTCGGTGATGACGATAGCGTGCCGATCGCCTCGGCCGACCTCCTCGATCGCAACGCGCGCGCGCACCGAGAGCCGGCCGCGCCCGGTGCGGTAGGCGGTGGCGATCTCCTGCGCGCCGTTGATGATGCCGCCGGTCGGAAAGTCCGGTCCAGGCACGTGCTGCATCAGCGCCGCAAGCGGCAACGCCGGGTCATCGAGCAATACCAGGCAGGCATTGACGATCTCGGTGAGATTGTGCGGCGGAATATTGGTCGCCATGCCCACCGCGATACCGGTCTGACCGTTGACCAGCAGGTGCGGGACGCGCGTCGGCAAGACCGAGGGCTCGAGCTCCGACTCGTCGTAGTTGGGCGTGAAATCCACCGTCTCCTTGTCGATGTCGGCGAGCAATTCGTGCGCCAAGCGCGACATGCGCACTTCGGTGTAGCGCATCGCCGCCGGCGTGTCGCCATCGACCGACCCGAAATTACCCTGCCCGTCGACCAGCACGTAGCGCATGGAGAACGTCTGCGCCATGCGCACGATGGTGTCGTAGACGGCACTGTCCCCGTGCGGATGGTACTTGCCGATCACATCGCCGACGACGCGAGCGGATTTCTTATAGGGCTTGTTCCAGTCGTTGCCGAGCTCGCGCATCGCATACAGCACACGCCGGTGCACCGGCTTCAAGCCGTCACGCACATCAGGCAGAGCCCGTCCGACGATCACGCTCATGGCGTAATCGAGGTAGGACCGGCGCATCTCTTCCTCGATGCTGACGGACAGAACTTCGCGCGCGATCTCGGACATCGGGTCTTAACGCTGTGCCAAAAGTCCGTATGTTAGCACGGCGGCGAGGCTCGCCGCTGCGCACGTGCGCCGAATGGACCGGAGGAACCCAATGGACCGACAATAAGGGCCGTCGCCGCCCGGAGCCGCAGCTCCGGCGGCCCACGCGACCATTGGACAAGCAGGTGATTATGGCTTCCGCAACGCACCACAACGCGGCGCACGACTCCACGACGAACGTCGAGGACGGCGAGATTGGCAAGTTTGACGCGATCGCCGGGCGATTCTGGGACGAGCACGGCCCGTTCCGCCCGCTGCATCAGTTAAATCCGCAGCGCGTCCGTTTCATCACCGAGCACTCCACATGCGCCGGGGCACGCGTGCTCGACGTGGGCTGCGGCGGGGGCCTGGTCAGCGAGGCGCTCGCGCGAGCAGGCGCCGCGGTGACCGCCATCGACCTCGCCGAAGGCATGATCGACGTCGCGCGTATGCACGCCGCGGCGCACAGCCTCGACATCGACTACCGGGTCGCCTCGGCCGAGACACTGCTGGCAAGCTCACCTGGCGCGTATGACGTCGTGACGTGCATGGAAATGATCGAGCACGTGCCCGAACCGCGCGCCATGCTCGCCACGATCGCCGGTCTGGTCCGGCCCGGCGGCTCGGTGTACATCTCGACGCTCAACCGCAACCTCAAGTCGTTCTTGATGGCGATCGTCGGCGCCGAATATCTGCTTGCGGTGGTCCCGCGCGGAACGCACGAGTACGAGCGCTTCATCCGCCCCAGCGAGCTCGCCCGGTGGGCCCGCGCGGCGGGCATGACGCTCCGTACCCTTGCCGGCATCGCGCTGGATCCCTTCGGGGGCGCGCGGCTGACACGTGATCCAACCGTGAACTATCTCGCCCAGTTCGTGCGCGAGGCGTAGCGGAGTGGCCCTTACCGCGTTGATCGGCGCGATCGCGCTGCTGCTCGGGGGTCTGCTCGGTTTTCTCGGCGCTAGCTTGCGCGCCCAGCGGCGTGGTACCGCGCTGCGCGTGGAGCTCGAAGCGTCCCGCGTGCAGTTGGAGTCCGAGCGCCGCGCCGCGAGCGAGCGTAGCGCGACGCTCGAGCAGGCCGAATCGCGTCTGCGCGCGACGTTTGAATCGCTGGCCGCCCAGGCTTTAAAGAACAACAGCGAGCTGTTCCTGAGCGTCGCGCGCGAGGCGCTCGGACGCGAGCAGGCGATCGCCCAGAGCGGCTTGAAGGAGCGCGAGACGGCGATCTCCCAGCTGGTGCAGCCGCTGCGCTCAGCGCTGGAGAAGACCGAGCAGCAGATGCAGGCGATCGAGCGGGAGCGGCGCGAGGCTCATGCGACCCTGCGCACCCAGATCGAGTCGCTCGCGAGCGGCCAGAGCCAGCTCACGCGCGAGACACGCAATCTGGTCACCGCCTTGCGCCGCCCGGAGGTGCGTGGCCGCTGGGGTGAGCTCACGCTGCGGCGGCTGGTCGAGCTCGCCGGGCTCAGCGAGCATTGTGACTTCACCGAGCAGGCGCATCTGCACGGCCCCGAGGGGACGCTGCGGCCGGATCTGGTCGTGCACATGCCCGAATCGCGCGACTTGGTCGTCGACGTCAAGACCCCCCTCGACGCCTACCTCGATGCACTCGAGGCCCCCAACGAGGAAACGCGCCAGAGCGCATTGCGCCGCCATGCGCAGCAGCTCGAGGCGCAGGTCCGCCAACTCGCCTCGAAAGCCTACTGGGCGCAATTTGAGCGCAGTCCGCAGTTCGCCGTGCTATTCCTGCCCGGAGACCAATTCCTTTCGGCCGCGTTGGCCGAGCGTCCGGATTTGATCGAGACAGCGCTCACGCAGAACATCATCATCGCCACGCCCTCGACGCTGATCGCTCTGCTGAAGACTGTAGCCTACGGGTGGCGCGAAAGCGCGATGGCGGACAATGCCGCACTCATCCGCGAGCTCGGCCAAGAGCTGTACCGGCGGCTCGGTAATTTCATGGGGCACCTGCAACGCATGGGTCAGCGCCTCGATGCGGCGCTCGAGGCCTACAACTCGGCCATCGGGTCGCTCGAGCGCCAGCTCATGCCGCAGGCGCGCCGCTTTCATGAACTCGGGGTGCCGGCGGAGTCTCCTCTGCCGAACCTCGAGCCGGTCGAGCAGCCAGTACGCACCCTGAGCACTCGCTCGAGCGAAGCGTCCTCAGAGGGGAGTTGAGCGGGCCGGCGGCTCAGGCTCGTCGGTGGCGAGCAACGCTGCGATCTCGTCGGCTTCGAGCGCGCGAAAGTGTCCGCGCGACAGTATGCGTCCGAGGGCAAGGGCACCCAGCTGGATGCGCAGAACCCGGCTGACCCGTGCGCCCTGGCGCTCGAACAGCTGGCGGATGGCTTTGCCGCTCGCCCCGCGCGCGCGCACCGTGTACCAGCGATTGGTGCCCTCGCCGCCGGCGCCCCGGCATTCGAGCACCATCAGGCGCTCGCCGCTGTCGAGCGCCCCGCCGAGCACACCCGCCTGTTGCGCCTCGGCGAGCTCGCCGATGACCCGGACGCTGAAAACGCTGATCCAGTGACGAACCCTTCGCTGCAGCTGGGCCGCGCAGGCCCCATCGCCGCAGATCAACTCCAGTCCCCCGTCGATGCGGGGCATGGGACTGATCACGATGAACCGTCGTCCCGCCCGCCCTGGCAGGCGCTCCAGCACCGTCGCCGCTTCTGGCGCGTTCGGCAGCGGTTGATCGAGCGATTCGCCGCTCGAGCGGTGATAGACAAAAGCGACCGCACCGGCCGCAGAGGGCCGCCGGTGGACCAGGCGGCCATCGAGGCGGACTTGGTCGGCCGGCCCCACGCGCATTCCGAGCGTGGCCGGCTCGCCGTTGACGGTCAGCCGACCGAGACGAATCCATTCCTCGGCTACTCGCCGCGAAGCGAGCCCGGTGGCGGCGAGCACTTTCTGCAGCCGTTCGCGCGCGACATCCCGCTCCCTGCTCGAGGCCGCAGATCGCCGTCGGTGGGGACGGATCATGGGCGGCTCAGGCGCACTCGTCATCCGCAGCGGCGCGTAGTTGGCGCCGACCGCCCCGCAGCGTCTCCGTGTCGGCCTGCGGCTCGGTTGCGCTTTCCGGCCCCCCCTGCCCCTCGTCGATCGGGGCCAGCGCGCGCCGCGCGCCCTCTTCGGCTAAATCGGATTGGGCTTCCGGTTGCACCTCCGACTCCGACTCCGACTCCGACTCCGACTCCGACTCCGACTCCGGCTCCGGCTCCGGCTCCGGCTCCGGCTCCGGCTCCGGCTCCGGCTCCGGCCCAACCTTGGATTCCGAGTCGAATTCCGATGCCGTCTCGACGACAGCCTCTGCCGAACGTTCGGGCAGATCGGAGCTGTCGGCGGCCGGCATGCCGGCCGCTTCGGCGGGCAGATCGAACTCAAAATTCGGCTCGCTGAGCGCCTTGAGCTCCGCAAGCGGCGGCAACTCCTCGAGCCTGCGCAAACCGAAGTAATCGAGAAACTCCCGGGTCGTGCCCAGCAGCTCCGGCCGACCCGGCACGTCACGATGGCCGAGCACACGTACCCAATTGCGCTCGAGCAGAGTTTTGATGATGTTCGGATTGACCGCAACACCGCGCACGTCCTCGATCTCCCCACGGGTGATGGGCTGGCGGTAGGCGATGAGCGCCAGGGTCTCCAGAAGCGCACGCGAGTAGCGAGCAGGACGCTCCGGCCAGAGCCGCGATACTTCCGGCGCGAACTCGCGGCGCACCTGAATGCGCCAGCCCGAGGCGATCTCCTTCAGCTCGATGCCGCGCTCGGCGTACTCGCCGGCAAGCTGCTCGAGCGCCGCGCGTAACGCCACATCATCCGGGCGTGACGGTTCATCAAACAGTTGGGTCAGCTCCGCCAGCCCGAGCGGCCGCCCAGCCGCGAGCAGCGCCGCTTCGATCACATTGCGCACATACGATTCGATCATCACTCCTCGCTCGATTGCTCATTCGCCGCCGGCTCCGACGGCTCTTGCGCCGCGGCCCCGGGCTGCTCGCCGACCAGATGCAGCGCGCGGGCCGGACTCCCCGAACGCACGTGCAAGGGCGCATAAGGCTCGGACTGCACGATGTCGATCAAGCCCTCGCGCACCAGCTCGAGGATGGCCATGAACGTCACCGTTACCCCCATGCGGCCTTCCTCGGCCTTGAACAGCCGGACGAAATCCACGAAGCCTTGCAGGTCGATGGCCCCGAGGATGTGCGTCATGCGCTCGCGCACCGACAACCGCTCGCGCTCGATGCGGTGGTGGGCGAACATCTCGGAGCGCGCGACCACATCCTGGAAGGCAAGCAGCATCTCCTTGAGCGCCACCTGCGGCAACACCCGCACCACCCGCCGCTCGTGCAATTGCGCGCCGGCGGTGAAGTGATCGCGCTCGAGCCGCGCCAGAGTATCGATGCTCTCGGCGGCGCGCTTGAAGCGCTCGTACTCCTGCAGGCGGCGCACCAGCTCGGCGCGCGGATCCTCCTCCGAGCCGTCCGCGGCGCTCTTGGGCCGCGGCAGCAGCATGCGCGATTTGATCTCGGCGAGCGTCGCGGCCATCACCAGGTACTCCCCGGCCAACTCGAGCTGCAGATCCTGCATCAGCTCGATGTAACGCATGTACTGGCGAGTGATCTCCGCGAGCGGAATGTCGAGAATGTCGAGGTTCTGGCGCCGGATCAAGTACAGCAGCAGATCGAGCGGGCCCTCGAAGGCCTCCAGAAACACCTCGAGCGCCTGCGGCGGAATGTATAGATCGCGCGGCAGCACCGTAATGGGCTCGCCGTTGACGACGGCGAAGGGCATCTCGACCTGCTGCGGCGCGTAGGGATGGCCGGTCTCGGGCGGTGCCTCGTTTGCGACGACCGCCAGTTGGGATTTCGTGTCGCTCATCGCGCCTCAGTCGGTGCGTAAATGCATCGCCCGGCGCACCTCCTCGAGGGTCTCCCGGGCCGTATCGCGGGCTTTCTCCGAGCCTTCCGCGACGATGTCGCGCAGCAACTCGGGATTCTCGGTGTACTCCTGGGCCCGGCCGCGCAGGGCAGTCACCTCCGCGACGATCTTGTCGATGACGGGCTGTTTGCACTCCAGGCAGCCGATGCCGGCCGAACGGCAGCCGTCGGCGGCCCATCGGCGGACCTCCTCGCTGGAGTAGATCTTGTGCAAGTCCCACACCGGACAGCGCGTGGGCTCACCGGGATCGGTGCGGCGCGCGCGGGACGGATCGGTTTTCATCGCCCGCAGCTTGCGCGTTACCGCTTGTGGGTCCTCGCGCAGCTCGATGGTGTTGCCATAGGATTTGGACATCTTGCGTCCATCGAGTCCGGGTACTTTCGGGGTGTCGGTGAGTAGCGCCTGCGGCTCGGGCAATATCGTGACGCCCGTGCCTTCCAGATACCCCAGCAAGCGGTCCCGATCGGCCACCGTCAGGCGGCTGACGCCCTGGACCAACGCCCGCGCGCGCTCGAGCGCCTCGTGATCGCCGCTTTCCTGGTACTTGCGCCGCAGCTGGCGATACAGCGTGGTGTTTCGTCCGCCGAGCGCCTTGACCGCCCGCTCGACCTTCTCTTCGAAGTCAGGCTCGCGCCCATAGAGGTGGTTGAAGCGTCGCGCGGTCTCACGCGTGAGCTCCACGTGCGCCACCTGATCCTCCCCGACCGGCACGTGCTGGGCACGGTAGACCAGAATATCCGCGCTCTGCAGCAGCGGATAGCCCAGGAAGCCATAGGTGGTGAGGTCCTGGTTCTTCAGCTGCTCCTGCTGGTCTTTGTAGCTCGGCACCCGCTCCAGCCAGCTGAGCGGGGTGATCATCGAGAGCAGCAGGTGCAGCTCGGCATGCTCGGGTACGTGCGACTGGACGAACAGCGTGGCCACCCCGGGATTCAGGCCTGCGGCCAGCCAGTCTATGAGCACCTCGTGCACGTGTTGCGGCAGCGCGGCCGTATCCTCGTAGCCGGTGGTGAGCATGTGCCAGTCGGCGATGAAGAAGTAGCACTCGAACTCGTACTGTAGGCGCACCCAGTTGCGAAGCGCCCCGTGGTAGTTGCCCAGGTGCAGCCGGCCGGTGGGCCGCATGCCGGACAGTACGCGTCCGCCGGGGTTGGGAGTGCTCATCGGACCGCTTCTCGTATTCGTAAACGTTCAGTATAGCGTGTCCATGCCGCTCTCCGCCGATTCAAGCGGACGGATTCCTGGTCAGGCCGGCAGCCCCGATTGCCGCCAATGACCCTTTTCCCGCCCTGACGATCGTCGCCGGCAGCACGGACAAATCGACCACGGTCGTCGGCTCCACGCCGCAATCTCCACCGTCGAGCACCGCGTCGATCTCGTGCTCGAGGCGCTCGAGGATCTGCTGTCCCGAGGTGAGCGGCGCCGGATCATCGGGCAGCCAAAGCGTGCTGCTCATCAGCGGCTCGCCGAGCTCCTTCATCAGCAGCCGCGGTACGGGATGCTGCGGTACGCGCACCCCGATCGTGCGCCGCCGCGGATGCTGCAGCCGCCTCGGGGTCTCGCGCGTCGCCTTCAGCAGAAAGGTGTAAGGACCGGGCAGACAGCCGCGCAACATGCGGAACTGCCAGGTGTCGAGCCGCGCGAAGCGCCCCACCTGGGCGAGATCGGCGCACACCAGAGTGAAGTGGTGATGACGATCGGCGCGCCGGATACGCCGCACCCGCTCGAGGGCCCGGACATCGCCGACGTGCCAACCCAAGGCATAGCATGAGTCGGTCGGATAGGCGATGACGCCCCCGCCGCGCACGATCTCGGCCGCCCTGCGAATTAGACGCGCTTGCGGCGTCACTGGATGCAGCTCCAGGTACTCGATCACCCGCTCCCGGCTCCTTCGAGCCTGTGCTCGGACGTCCCCTCGGTTATGATACGCACTTCGCAGCTGAACCAGCGACGGCCCCGGCCGATGGACGTGACTTCTCCAGTGATTGTGAACCAGATCCGAGCGGCGCTCGAGCGCTCATTCGCTCCCGTCTCGCTCGATATCCAGGATGACAGTGCGCGGCACGCCGGGCATGCGGGCGCCCGGGCCGGGGGCCACTTTCGTGTCGCGCTGGTCTCCACGGCATTCGCCGGACGATCAGCGCTCGAGCGTCACCGCATGGTCTACCGAGCCCTCGAGCCGCTGATCGGGCATGGCATTCATGCCCTGAACATCAGCGCGCGCCCCCCCGATGTCGCAGTCCGCCCGGCGATCTGACCCGACCGGCACGGCCGGACGCCCCCCCTTGCAAACCCACCACGCAACGAGAACCTAATGAAGCATCTCAGGATCATCTGTCTCGGCCTCGCCGTACTTGCCTTGACCGCCTGCCATCAGGCGCCGACGAGCAGCGCCTCCACGACGGCGGTGGCTTCGGTCAACGGCGTGCCCATCACACAGCAGTTCTATGACAACTACATCAAGATGATGTCCGGCGGTCGCACCGCCGCCGACCTCACCCCGAGCCAGCGCGCCGCTGTGCTCAACATCCTGATCCGTGCGCAAGCCGTGGCGCAGCACGCCGCGAAGATCGGGCTCACCAAGAAGCCGCACACGCAGGCGATGCTGGAGCTGGCGCGTCTGAACATCCTCGAGCAGGCGCTTTCGGACCACTTCCTGGCGAAGCACACGCCCACGGAAGCGCAGTTGCACGCGGACTACACGCAGCAGCTCGCCCACTTCCCGAAGCTGGAGTACCACGCGCGACACATATTGGTAAAAACCAAGGCTGAGGCCGAGAAGATCATCCAAGACCTGGATCGCGACCATGGCCGCAATTTCGCCGCGCTCGCCCGCGCCTACTCCATCGACCCATCGAAGGCGGACGGCGGTAACCTGGGCTGGTTCCCCCTGAACGGCATGGTTCCGCACTTTTCCGCAGCGGTCGCCAAGCTCAAGGTGGGGCAGATCACCCAGACACCGGTTCACACCCGATATGGGTGGCACGTCATCCAGCTGCTCGGCACTCGGCCGATGAAGGCACCCAGCTTTGCGGAGGTCAAGACGAAGCTGAGGGAGGACGTGGAGAACAAGCAGTTCCTCACGTACGCCAACTCGCTGACCAAGACGGCGAAGGTCGAGACCTATCTCGACCCGAAGACCAACAAACTGACCTCGGGTGTCGCGGGCGCGCCGGCCATGCCGACGCCGAGCGCCCCTGCGGGCGCTACCGCCCCCGCCACGGGCGGCTGAGGCTGGGCCACAATTCCCCCCCAGGCCGGGCGCATGCCGGCCTGGGGGGGCTCTCAGCGCCGGTGCGCGGCGAAGAGTTGCCGCAATCCCGCCTCATCGAGGACTGGGATACCGAGCACATGGGCCTTCTCGAGCTTCGAGCCCGGGTCGGCGCCGGCAATGACGTATCGCGTCTTGCGTGACACGCTCGTAGCAACCTTCGCGCCGAGGGCGCTGAGCGCGGCCTGCGCTTCCTGGCGGGTCATGCTCGGCAGCGTTCCGGTGAGCACGAAGGTCTGACCCTTGAGCGGCAGATCCGCGGCGCTGCGCACAAGCGGCTCCCAAGTCACCCCCGAGGCGCGCAGCGCGGTGATGAGTTCGCGATGCGCCGGGGCGTTGAAGAACGCGTGAAGATGCGCGGCAACCACCGGTCCGACGTCAGCCACCTCCTCGACACGCTCGGGGTGCGTGCGAGCCGCTTCGATCAGCGGCTCGAGGTCGCCGAAGTGCCGCGCCAACGCCACCGCCGTGGCCTCGCCGACTTCGCGGATTCCCAAGGCGTACAGCAACCGCGGGAGCGTGGTGTGCTTGCTGCGCTCGATCGCGCGGCGCAGATTCGCAGCTGACTTCTCGCCCATCCGCTCAAGCGTCTGCAACTGCTCGACGGTGAGCGTATAGAGGTCGGCCGGCGAGCGCACCATGCCTGCCTCCACCAGCTGCGCGACGAGCTTCTCTCCCAATCCCTCGACATCCATCGCCAGGCGGCTCGCAAAGTGCCGAATCGCTTCCTGGCGCTGCGCTGCGCAACTGAACCCGCCTGTGCAACGGGCCACAGCTTCGCCCGCGGGCTTGATCACCTCCGAGCCGCATACCGGACAGCGCTCGGGCCGCTGTACCGGGACGGCGCCCTCGGGCCGGCGCTCCGGCAGGACGCGCACCAACTCCGGAATGACGTCTCCGGCGCGCCGGATCACTACGGTATCGCCGACGCGCACGTCCTTACGGCGCACCTCATCGAAGTTGTGCAGCGTCACATTGCTCACCGTCACTCCACCGACGAACTTCGGGGTGAGCCGCGCCACCGGTGTGAGCGCGCCAGTGCGCCCAACCTGCCATTCGATCGCCTCGACGCGAGTCAGGGCCTCTTCGGCCGGAAACTTGCGAGCCAATGCCCAGCGCGGCGCACGTGAAATAAAGCCCAGGCGCGACTGGTATTCCAACCGCTCGACCTTGAAGACGACGCCGTCGATCTGATACGTCAATCGTGCGCGCCGCTCGGCCATGGCGCGGTAGTAGTCGATGCAGCCCTCGACACCGCGCACCCGCTCGGCGTGCGGGCAAATGGGCAGGCCCCATGCCTTCAGCGCCCCGAGCAACTCACTCTGCAGCGGCGGCGGCTCCCAACCCTCGAGCGAACCGAGACCGTAGCAGTACACCCGCAGCGGCCGGGAAGCGGTCACGGCGGGATCTAGTTGACGCAGGCTGCCGGCGGCGGCATTGCGCGGATTGACGAATGCCTTCTCACCGCGCGCAAGCGCCTCGCGATTCATGCGTGCGAACCCGTCGTAAGGCATAAAAACCTCGCCGCGCACTTCCAGCAGCCGTGGTGCATTGCCGCTCAGACTCAGCGGAAATGCCCGTATCGTGCGCAGGTTGGCCGTGACGTCCTCGCCGCGCACGCCGTCGCCACGGGTCGCGGCCTGAACGAGTCTGCCGTCCCGGAATATCGCCGTGATCGCCAGTCCGTCGAGTTTCGGCTCGGCCCAGTACCAGAGCGGCTCAGCGACGCCGAGCCGTTCGCGCGCCCTGCGATCGAAGGCCGCCACGTCCTCGTCGGTGAATCCGTTGTCGAGCGACAACATGGGGACGGCATGCACCACTGCGCCGAACGCGGCGCTCGGGGCGCCCGCGACGCGCTGGGTCGGAGAGTCGGGCGTGATGAGTTCGGGGTTGGCCGACTCCAACG
Source organism: Gammaproteobacteria bacterium (assembly GCA_027366635.1). GTDB lineage: Bacteria > Pseudomonadota > Gammaproteobacteria > Steroidobacterales > Steroidobacteraceae > 13-2-20CM-66-19. The sequence continues at coordinate 91,001 of DAHXNE010000012.1, forward strand.
CCTTGAGCTCGATCATCAGCTGGTCGTACTCGGCATCCGGTATCTGCGGATCGTCGAGAACGTAGTAGCGATAATCGTGCCGGGTGATTTCGGCGCGCAGCGCCGCGACGCGGCTGCGCGCGTCGGTGGTCACCCACCCTCCCAGCCCGCGCGCTCCGCCACAGTCGCGCGCAAATTCTCGACGCCCTCGGGGGTGAGGGCCTCGCCACACTCGTCCTCCACTACGCCCTGCAGGCGCTCGTTGAGATTCTCGGCTGCGGCGAGCAGCAATTCGAAGGCCTCTGCCGCCGGCAGCGGACCCGGCAGCACCGCGAACAGGTTGAGCCCGGCATAGCGCTGCGCGTCCATCGAGTCCAGATTGAACGTGCCCGGACGCGTCAGCGAGGCGACGCTCAACACCGCTCGGCCCAGATCGTCCGGCCGATGAAAGATATCGAGGGGACCGAGACGAAAGCCCTCGGCCGCCAGTGCCAGGCGCAGCGTCCGTCCGGAGAAGCGCTCGGCACCCGCCACCACGCGCAGCGCGATGATGTGCCGCTCAGCCTCCGCCGGCCACTCGAGCACCACAGCAGGGACATCGGCCGCGTCACCGGAATCGAAGCGCGGCTCGAGATCGCTTTCGAGCTGCGTTGCATCCTCGCAGGGCAGCGGCGCTGCGCGCGGTGGCTCCACCACGGGCGCGTCACGGCCGCGAACCGGCTCGACGAGCCTGACGGATCCGACGCCCTCGGCCACTCCTTCCAGCTCCCGCGCCGGATCGGTTGCGGGAGGCGGCATGCGCGGCTCGGGAAGATCGGCGGATCGCGGCTCGGCGGCCCTCGCCGCGGGCGGCTCATCCTCCTCGATCAACACCGTGGGCAGATGCGAGAGGGTGTCGGCCGAGGCGCCAACCTCGCCAATGTACGGCTCGCCCTGTGCGGCGCGCTCGGCATCGGCCGCGCTCAGCGTCGGCGGCGCAGACTCGATCGCACTGGGCGCATCACGCCCGCGCGCCTGCCTTGGCCGCAGCCGCTCCCACAGCGCCAGCGCGACGATGAACGCTCCCCCGAGAATCAACAGCGTCCAACGCAATGTCGACACGATCACACCTCCGCGCTCAGACCGCGGCCAGCCGAACCGCCTCGTCCACATCCACGGCCACGAGCCGCGAGACTCCGGCCTCGTGCATGGTGACGCCGATCAGCTGCGCAGCAAGCTCCATGGTCGTCTTGTTGTGCGTGATGAATATGAACTGCACGCGCTGCGACATCTCGCGCACGATGTCACAGAAACGCCCGATGTTGTACTCATCGAGCGGCGCGTCTACCTCGTCGAGCAAGCAGAAGGGCGCCGGATTGAGCTCGAAGATCGAGAACACCAGCGCCACCGCGGTCAGAGCCTTCTCGCCGCCAGAGAGCTGATGAATGGTGCTGTTCTTCTTGCCCGGCGGCCGGGCCATCACGGCCACGCCAGCGTCCAGCACGTCGTCTCCGACCAGCTCGAGGTACGCGTGCCCGCCGCCGAAGAGCCGCGGGAACTTCTCCTTCATGCCGGCGTTGATCTTCTCGAAGGTATCCTCGAAGCGGCTGCGCGTCTCCTTGTCGATACGATGCATCGCCTCCTCGAGCGTCTCGAGCGCGCTGGTAAGATCAGCGAACTGCCGATCGAGGTATTCCTTGCGCTCGGTCTGCTCGGTGAGCTCACTGATTGCTGCGAGATTCACCTGCCCGAGCTTCTCGATGCCGGCGCGGATACCGCCGAGCCGCTCCTCCCACACCGGAACACTGGCTTCAGCGGCGATCTCGCCCTGCACCGTCGCGAGCGTAAAGCCCGTGGTGGTGAATTGCTCGAAGAGCGACTCGCGCCGCACACGGTTCTCCTGGGCCGCCAGACGGGCCGCATCCATCGCTTCGCGCGCCTCCCCGACGCGCCGCTCCGCTTCGACGCGTTGAACCTCAAGCGTACGCAGCGCGGTGTCGACTTCCTCGAGGGTCGCACGCGCGGCCGCCAGCTCGCTCTCGATGCTCAACCGCTGCGCGAGCGTACCGTTCAAGCGCGCCTCCAGCTCGAGGATCGGCCCATCGCCCCCGGCAAGCTCCGCCTCGAGCTCTGTGCGGCGCTGCTCGAGCTGTGCACGCTGGTCGGCCATGCGCGCCAGTCCGCTCACCGCGGCCCCCTCGGCCGAGCGCCGTGACTCGATGCGGATAATCAAGTCGCGCGCGGCCAGCTGAGCTGCTTGCGCTCGCGTGCGCGCTCCGGAGAGCGCCTCGCGTCTCAGTTCGCGCTCCTCCTCCAGCGTATGACGCTCCGCGTTGAGCTCCGCAAGACGATCGACGCTGGCCTCGAGCGCACCGCGCGCACCGCTGAGCGTCTCGCGAGCCCCGTGCATCTCGCGCGCGAGTTCCGCGCTTTCCTCATCGATGCGCGCGCGCCGTGCGCGGGTGTGCTCGACGCGCGTGCGAGCCGCCTGCAACTGCCCGGAAAGCTCGGCATGGCGGCGCTGCGCCGCCTGGATCTGGCCCTGCACGGTCTCTCGCTCCGCTTCGGCCTGCGCGAGCCGCCCGCGCACCTCATCCAATTGAGACTCGGCCTCACGCACGAGCGCCTCACAGCGTTCCGCATCCGCGCGCATGGTCTTGAGCCGCTGCTCACGCTCGATAATGCCCGCGTGCGGATCGACGCCGCGACTGACACGCAGCCAATGCCGGCCGAGCCATTCGCCGCCACGCGTGATAACCGACTCGTGCGCGCCGAGCGCGCTGCGCAGGCTCAGTGCCTCGGTGAGCGACTCCGCGGTACGCACTCCCGCCAGCGACTCGGCCGCGGCGGCGGACCCCGCAACCTTGTGGGCCAGGGCGCGGGTATCCGCGGCGGCCGCGGCGGGCTCGGCTCGACCCGTCTCCTGCACCAGCATCAGCCGGCCCTGGGTCAGCGACTCGAGCGAATCGGCGAACGCATCGAGCCCCTCGACGCACACGGCCTCCAGATAGTCGCCGAGTGCGGTCTCGACGGCCCGCTCCCATCCGGACTCGACCTCAATCCGCTCGGCGAGGCGGGCTCGACCGGTGAGCCCTGCGCCGCCGAGCCACTCGCTCACTTGGCCGGCGCTGCTGCTGAGGGCGGCGCGCTGTACTGCCTCGAGCGAGGTACATTCGGCCCGCGCCCGCTCTCGCTGCGTCCGGGCGGCTTCCAGGGCTCGCTCAGCCTCGAGCTGCGCAGTGCGCGCACTCTGCACCCGCTCCAGCGCCGCGATCCGCTGCTCGGCGAGCGTCTGATTCGCCGCGCGCGCAACACTTTCCTGTTCGTCGAGCAGCGCCAGCTGCTCGCTCGAATCCTGCGCACCGAGCGCCTCGCGCTCGAGCGCGAGGCGCTCGCTCTGCGCCGTGAAACGACGCAGCTGATTCTCCAGCTGCTCGATGCGCGCGCGCTCCACCTGCGCGGTGCGATCGGCCGCCGCAAGCGCCTCGTTGAGGCGCTCCCAGCGTTCCTGCCATGCAGCGAGTTCCCGCTCGCTCGCCGCGAGCGCCTCGCCGGCCAAATGCTCGCTCCCCTGCGCGGCTTCCAGTTGCGGCGCGCTCTGCTCGAGCTCGCTGCGCACCGCGGCGAGCGCCTGGGTCTCGCGCTCGATGTGCCCGGCCAACTGAGCGAGGCTGGCGCCGCACTGCTGCAGATCCGAGCGCTGCCGCTCGCGCAGCGCTCGAGTGTGCTGAATCGATTGCTCGAGCTGGGAAATTTCGGCGCCCAGCGCGTAGTGACGTCCCTGGACATGCGCAAGCTGATCGCCCGACTCTCGGTGCCGCTCGCGCGCCCGCTCGATAGCCGCCTCCGCGGCGCGCTGATCGGCAAGCGCCGACTGCATCGCAAGCTCGCGCTCGCGCGTCACGCTATCGTGCGCTTCAGCGCCGTTGTCGAGTTCGCGCATGCGCAGTGCCAGCAATTCCGCGAACGCGCGCCGCTCCTGCTCCTGCAGAGCCTGATAGCGGCGGGCGGTGGCCGCTTGGCGCTGCAGGTGGCGGATCTGCTTCTCGACTTCCTCGCGCACATCCTGAAGGCGCTCGAGGTTCTCGCGCGTTTCCGCGATGCGGCTCTCGGTCTCGCGTCGACGCTCCTTGTAGCGGGAAATGCCGGCGGCCTCCTCCACGAACGCGCGCATATCTTCGGTCTTCGCCTCGATGATGCGCGAGATGGTCCCCTGCTCGATGATCGCGTAGCTGCGCGAGCCGAGACCGGTGCCGAGGAACAGGTTGGTGATGTCCTTGCGCCGGCAGCGCGCACCGTTGATGTAATAGCCGGACGAGCCGTCACGCGAGACCTGGCGCCTGAGCGAGATCTCGTTGTAGCTGGCATAGGCGCCGCCGACCTGGCCATCGGAGTTGTCGAAGACCAGCTCCACGGAGGCCGTGCCGACTGGCTTGCGCGCCGAGGAGCCGTTGAAAATCACATCGGCCATGTTGTCGCCGCGCAGATGCTTGGCGGACAACTCCCCCATCACCCAGCGCACCGCATCGATGACGTTCGACTTGCCGCAACCGTTCGGACCGACCACGCCGGTAAGACTGCTCGGGAAGCTGATTTGAGTGGGATCGACGAAGGACTTGAAACCGGCGAGCTTAATCTTGGTCAGCCGCATCTGCGCAATCTTCCGTTCTCTGTCTGAATGGCCGCCGCAGCGAGGCCGGCTAGTGTAGAGTAATTATCCATGCCCTCACAGCCTGCGCACACCGTCGAAACTTTCTCCAATCCGGCGCCCCAGGCGGATTACACCATCCGCATGCGGATTCCGGAATTCACCTGCCTGTGCCCGCTCACTGGACAACCGGACTTTGCCACACTCGTGCTCGCCTACGTGCCCGATCGGCGCTGCGTGGAGCTGAAATCCCTGAAGCTCTACATCTGGTCGTTCCGCGACCGGGGCGTCTTTCATGAGGCCCTCACCAATGAGATCGCCGACCACCTTGCCGAGGCGCTGAACCCCCGGTACCTGCGCCTCGAGGCGCGCTTCAAGGTGCGTGGCGGCATCACCACATCCGTCGTCGTCGAGCGCCGCCAGAGCGGCTGGGCCGGCTCGGTTCCATGATCTGGCTCCGCCACCGCCCCTGTACAGCCGCAGGTGCGCCGGTATAATCCCGCGTCCCGCCACAAGCCCATGTGTAGGAGCGATTGATGTCGGCCAAGAAGCCCGCGCCGAAAGCCGCGAAGGGTAAGAAGGCCGCGCCCGCGAAGGCGGCTGCGAAGAAAACCGCGGCAGTCAAGCGGCCGCCCGCCCGCAAAGCCACCACCCGCGCGCCTGTGCACAAGCCAGGACCGGGCCGCGCGGCGAGTACGCACGCCCCGGGCGGCTCGGCAGCCGAGCAAGCGCATAAATCAGCGGTCCGGCAGGCTGTGGAAGCGGCCAAGACGCTGCCGCAGGATGCCCCTCCAGTACACTCTCAAATGCCGAGCACGATGGACACGGATGAGGTCGAAGCGGTCGAACCCGGAAGCCTGCTCGCGGGCCCGCGCAACGTTCAGCCGTATATTCCCAGGCGCGGCGAGCAGTACATGAGCCAGACCCAGCTCGAGCACTTCCGCAACATCCTCAATGGCTGGAAGCGCGATCTGATGGTCGAGGTCGATCGGACGGTCTCGCACATGAAGGACGAAGCCGCCAATTTCCCGGACCCCTCGGACCGAGCCACGCAGGAAGAGGAGTTCAGCCTGGAGCTGCGCACCCGCGACCGAGAGCGCAAGTTGATCCGCAAGATCGACGAGGCGCTCAAGCGCATCGACGACGGCTCGTACGGCTATTGCCTGGAAACGGGCGAGGAAATCGGCATCAAGCGCCTGGAGGCGCGACCGGTGGCAACGCTCAGCATCGAGGCGCAGGAACGGCGCGAGCGGCGCGAGAAGCAGTACGGCGACCGCGACGACCGCTACCGATAATCGGCTTGCGGCAAGCGCCTCCGGGTACACGGGGCGCTTTGCACCCTCTCCCACCGGCGCGTTGCACCTGGGCTCGCTTCTGGCCGCCAGCGCGAGCTTTCTCGATGCCCGCAGCCACGGCGGTCGTTGGCTCGTGCGGATGGAGGATCTCGATCCGCGTAGCATTCCGGGCTGCGCCGCGCAGCTGCTGGAAACCCTCGAAGCCTTTGCGCTGCACTGGGACGGCGCGGTCGAATACCAGAGCCGTCGCACGGCGCACTACCAGGCCGCTCTGGATCGCCTGCGCGCCGCCGGAGTCACGTTCGAGTGCAGCTGCTCGCGCGGGCAGCTCGCGCACGCCGGAGCGTCGGCCAGCCGCTATCCGGGCACATGCCGCTCAGGTCCGCGCCGTCCAGGACCGACGGCCACGCGAGTCCGTATCGACGAGCAGCGCGCGATCACCTTCGAAGACCGCTTTCAGGGTCCCTGCACCTGCTTGCCCAGCAGCCTCGGGGACGTCATCGTGCGCCGCCGCGACGGTGTGTTCGCTTACCAGCTCGCGGTGGTCGTGGACGATGCCCTACAGGGCGTGACGGACGTGGTACGCGGGGCCGATTTGCTCGCCAGCACCGGCTGGCAGATCCTGCTGCAGGAGGCCCTGGATCTGCCGCGGCCACGCTATGCGCACCTGCCGCTGGTCACCGAGCCCGGCGGGGCGAAGCTCGCCAAATCGCGACGTTCCGTGGCGCTGCAGTCGGCGCGCGCCGGTGCGCAGTTGCATCAGATCTTGCGGCTGCTCGATCAGAGGCCACCGCTCGCGCTCGCTCGTGCACCGGCGCACGAGGTGCTCGCCTGGGCCGTCGCGCACTGGAACCCGGCCACCTTCCGCGGCGTGCGCACCGTCGCGCTCAGCAGCACGGAATGAGCTCTTGCGGCACATGAGCGCCCGCCGCCGGGGCTCGCCTTGCGGACGAACCCCAGCGATGCGCTCACGTCACGCGATCAGGCCGCGTCGACGTCGCGCATCGAGAGGCGAATACGGCCCTGACGATCAACCTCGAGCACCTTCACGCGGATCACATCGCCTTCCTTGAGTTTGTCGCTGACCCGCTCGACCCGCTCGTTGGAGATCTGCGAGATGTGCACCAAGCCGTCGCGGCCCGGCAGGATGGTGACGAATGCGCCGAAATCCATCAGCCGCACCACCTTGCCCTCGTAAATCTGGCCGACCTCGACATCCGCGGTGATCAGCTCGATGCGCCGCTGCGCCTCGCGCCCAGCGGTGCCGTTGACGGAGGCGATCTTGACCGTGCCGTCGTTCTCGATGTCGATGGTGGTACCGGTCTCCTCGGTGATCTGGCGGATCACTGCACCGCCCTTGCCGATGACGTCGCGGATCTTCTCCGGATCGATCTTCAGCGTGATGATCGACGGCGCCCATTCCGACATGTTGGACCGGGGCGCGCTGATGACCTTGTTCATCTCCCCGAGGATGTGCAGCCGGCCGGCGCGCGCCTGCTCGAGCGCCACCTTCATGATCTCGGGTGTCACGCCCTCGACTTTGATATCCATCTGCAGGGCGGTGACGCCCCCTTCCGTGCCCGCAACCTTGAAATCCATGTCGCCCAGATGATCCTCGTCACCGAGGATGTCGGTCAGAACCTTGTACCGAGAGCCCTCCAGGACCAAGCCCATGGCCACACCGGCTACCGGCGACTTGATCGGCACCCCGGCGTCCATCAGCGACAGCGAGGCACCGCATACCGTGGCCATGGAACTCGAGCCGTTCGACTCCAGGATCTCCGAGACAACGCGGATCACGTACGGGAACGACATCATGTTCGGCATCACCGCATTCACGCCGCGGCGAGCGAGATTGCCGTGACCGATCTCCCGGCGCTTGGGCGATCCCATCATCCCGGTCTCGCCCACCGAGAAGGGCGGGAAGTTGTAATGGAGCATGAACGGCTCGCGGCGCTCCCCCTCGAGCGCATCGATGATCTGCGCATCGCGAGTGGTTCCGAGCGTGGTGGCCACCATCGCCTGGGTCTCACCGCGCGTGAACAGCGCCGAGCCGTGCGTGCGGGGCAGCACACCGACCTTGACGGTGATCGGCCGCACGGTCTGGCAATCACGCCCGTCGATGCGCGGCTCGCCATTGAGGATCCGCTGCCGGACGATGTCGCTTTCCAGCTTGAACAGCGCCGCATCGACCTGCTCGCCGCTCCACCGGGCCGCCTCACCGCTGGCGAGCGCCTCGATGGTCTCGGCCTTGATCTGCCCGATGCGCGTATAGCGCTGCTGCTTCTCGGTGATGGTATAGGCTTGAGCGAGCGGCGCGCGCGCCTTGCCGGCCACCGCGCCGGCCAGTTCGGCGTTCTGCGCGGGAGCCTCCCAGTTCCAGCGTGGCTTGCCGGCCTCGCGCACCAAGGCGTGAATCGCGGCGATGGCGCTCTGCATCTGCTGGTGTCCGAAGACCACCGCGCCCAGCATGACGTCTTCAGACAGGCACTTGGCCTCCGATTCCACCATGAGGACGCCGTGCTCGGTACCGGCAACGACCAGGTGAAGCTCGGACTCGAGGAGCTCGGCGGCCGTCGGGTTGAGCAGGTATTGCCCGTCTTTCCAGCCGACGCGGGCCGCACCGATCGGACCGTTGAACGGGATGCCCGAGAGCGACAGCGCCGCCGAGGCGCCCAGGAGCGCGGCGATGTCCGGATCGACCTGCGGGTCGAGGGACATCACGGTGGCCACCACCTGCACGTCATTGTAGAAGCCGTCGGGAAACAGCGGGCGGATCGGCCGGTCGATCAGGCGGCAGGTGAGGGTTTCCTTCTCGCTCGGGCGGCCTTCACGCTTGAAGAAGCCACCCGGAATCCGGCCGGCCGCGTAAGTCTTCTCGACATAATTGACGGTCAGTGGAAAGAAATCGCGGCCCGCCTGCGCGCTCTTTTGCGCACACGCGGTCACCAGCACCACCGTATCGCCCATGGAAACACGCACGGCGCCGTCGGCCTGGCGAGCCAGCTCACCGGTCTCCAATGTGACCGTGTGTGAGCCGTACTGGAATGATTTGCTGACGCTCAAGGTCAACTCCTTGATGTAAATCTAACTTTCGGAGGATGCAACCGACACCCCAAAACATGAAGGGCCGGCTGTAACGCCCGGCCCTTCGGGTGGTCGGCTATCGGCGCAGCCCCAGGCGCTCCACGAGCTCCTGGTACGTCTGCGGCTTGGTCGCCTTGAGGTAATCGAGGAGCTTGCGACGCTGATTGACGAGCTTGACCAGCCCGCGACGCGAGGCGTGATCGCTCTGGTGCGCGCTGAAGTGCTCGCTCAAGCCGTTGATGCGCTCCGACAGCAGCGCGACCTGGACCTCGGCAGATCCCGTATCCGCTGGATCGCGCTGATATTGCGCCAAAATTCCGCTTTTCTTCTCGCTGGTTAAAGCCATTGCTCGACAATCCCAGGTAGCAGTACCGGTTACCCTTAATAGGAAGCCGGTAATTTTACCTGGGCAATGCCCCTCGCCACAAGCAGCGTATGTGATGCTATCCCGCGACCATCGTGATTTCGATCGCTCGCCGGTCCGGGCAGTGCGATCACGCCAGCGGTTGCGCCAGCCTTCCGGCCACATGGCCCGAGCACAGGATGGCGGACACACCGGCGGGATGTGACCGCACAACGAACGGCCTCATCCCCGCGAAAAGCCCGTGCATACCCCGGGGCAATGGGTGCTCCGGCCGGCAACTGCGCCAGACGGTGCATACAAATCTGTCGTCGGCGCATGCAGGGCCTGGATCCGGCGATCACCGCGCCACCGTCCGCGCGCGCTCTGGAGCGCTTACCCGTACTCGGGCAGTGCACAGTGCCGTTCCCGTAACATCCCGCATACCGGGCATCAGGCGCTGAACAGCCGCTTGGGGCGCACGTTCCCGAAGCCATCGGCCTCTCCAAGGCCGAGGAAGCGTTCTGTCTCGTACAGCCTGACTTTCCCAGCGCCGCCGGCGCCCGCCCCGATCACCACCGCCTGACCATGCCTGATCCGCGCCGATTGCAGGCTATCCAGGTACACCGCCGGCAGGTGCGCAAGCGGCCAGTCCGCCGGCAACAACCGCGGCGGCGGCCCCGTCTGGCACGCGAGCTCAATCGATTCCAGAGTCTGCATCGGCTCGCGCTCGAAGGGCTCGACACTGATGCGCCGTAACGCCGCAACGTGTCCGCAAGTGCCCAGCGCGCGGGCGATGTCCTCGGCAAGCGTACGCACATACGTGCCCTTGGAGCAGTAGGTCTCGAGATCGATAGTGTCGTCTTGTCGTGCGAGGAGCCGCAGATCGAAGATCTCGATGGGCCGGGCTTGGCGCTCGACCACCACGCCGGCGCGGGCCAGCTCATAGAGAGGGCGTCCCCCACGCTTGAGGGCCGAATACATCGGCGGCACCTGGCGCCCAAGTCCCCGGAACGTCTCGAGCACCGCTTCGATACGCTCCGGCGCGAGAACCGGCACGCCCGAGCGCTCGACGATCTGCCCTTCGCGGTCGCCGGTGGCCGTACTCACGCCCAACTGGAGAGTGAATCGATAGCACTTGCGGCTAGAGAGAATCTCGCCGGCGATCTTGGTCGCCTCATCAAGGCAAATCGGCAGCATCCCGGTGGCCAGCGGATCGAGGCTGCCGGCGTGACCGGCCTTCGCTGCCCCGTACAGCCGCCGCACGCGCTGCAACGCCGCGTTCGACGAAAGCCCGGCGGGCTTGTCGAGCAGGACAATCCCGATGGGCATCGGCGTCAGTGCTTGGCCTGATCTTTAGCCTGGTCTTTAGCCTGATCCTCGGTCCGTGCCCGATCGATCAGGCCGCTCAGGCGGGCAGCCCGCTCGACGGTGTCGTCGAGGTGGAATTCCAGCCGAGGCGCATGCCGAAGGCCGAGCTCGCGTCCAACCTGTCCGCGCAGGAATCCGCCTGCTCGGGTCAAACCACGCAGCACCTCGTCGGGAGCGCTTTCGGCGGCGAAGGGCACGAAATACACGCGGGCAAGCCCGAGATCGGCGGCCAGCCGCACGGCGGTGATGGTGACGTGACCAACCCTCGGATCCTTCACCTCACGGGCGATCAGCCCCGCAACCACCCGCTGCAATTGCGCCTCGATCTTGCGAGCCCTGGAGTCGGCAGCCCTCATTGCAGCGTCCGAGCCACCTCGACGCGCGCGAAGCACTCGATCTGGTCGTCCGCGCGCACGTCCTGGTAGTTCTTCACGCCGATGCCGCACTCGGTGCCGGCCCGCACCTCGTTGACGTCGTCCTTGAAACGTCGCAGCGACTCGAGCGCGCCCTCGAAGATAACCACGTTGTCGCGCAACACGCGAATCGGGTTGTTGCGCCGCACGAAGCCCTCGGTGACCAGGCAGCCGGCCACCACGCCGAACTTGCTCGAGCGGAACACCTCGCGAACCTGCGCTACACCCACGATCTGCTCCTTGATCTCCGGCCGCAGCAATCCGGTCATCATCTGGCGGACGTCGTCGATAGCTTCGTAGATGATGCTGTAGTAGCGCACTTCGACACCGGTTTCCTTCATCGCCTCGCGCGCACCGGAGTCGGCGCGAACGTTGAAACCGACGATCAACGCCCCGGAAGCCGCGGCGAGCTGCACATCCGACACCGTGATGCCGCCGAGGCCAGTGGCGATCAGCTTGACCTGCACTTCCTCGGTCGAGAGCTTCTCGAGCGCCTCGCGCAGCGCCTCGACACTGCCTTGCGCATCACCTTTGACCAGCACCGGGACCACGCCGGCCTTCTGCTCCTGCATCTGCGAGAACACATCCTCCGCACGGGTCGCCTGCCGGGCGAGCTTCACGTCGCGAGATTTGCTCTGCCGATACATGGCCACTTCCCGTGCCTTGCGCTCGCTCTCGACCGCCAGAACTTCCTCGCCGGCGTTTGGGGCACCCGAGAGACCGAGGACCACCACCGGCATCGACGGCGGAGCCGCCTCGACCGCATTGCCGTTCTCGTCGAACAGGGCGCGCACACGCCCGAACTCCGTGCCGGCGATGATCGAATCACCGAGCTTGAGCATGCCTTTCTTGACCAACACCGTGGCAACCGCTCCCCGCCCCTTCTCAAGGCTCGACTCGATGACCACGCCGCTGGCGAGCCCCGTTCTCGGCGCACGCAGCTCGAGCACTTCCGCCTGCAGCAGTACCGCCTCGATCAGCGCGTCGATCCCCTCGCCGGAGTGCGCCGACACATTGACGAACATGTTCTCCCCGCCCCATGCCTCGGGAATCACACCCTGCTTGGCCAGCTCATTGCGCACCCGGTCGGGATCCGCATCGCTCTTGTCGATCTTGTTGACCGCGACCACGATCGGCACGTCCGCGGCACGTGCATGCTGGATCGCCTCGACGGTCTGCGGCATGACTCCGTCGTCAGCAGCCACAACGAGAATGACCACGTCGGTGGCCTTCGCGCCGCGCGCGCGCATCGCGGTGAAGGCCGCGTGGCCTGGTGTGTCGATGAAAGTCACCACACCCTTGGGCGTCTCCACGTGATAAGCGCCCACGTGCTGCGTAATGCCGCCTGCCTCGCCGGCGGCCACCTTGGTGCGCCGAATGTAATCGAGCAGCGAGGTCTTGCCGTGATCGACATGGCCCATCACGGTCACGACCGGCGGTCGCGCCTCCAGCTGTTCGGTCTCGGCTTGCTCGCCTTGCAGCCCCGCTTCGATCTGATCCTCCTGAATCAGTTTGGCGGTATGACCGAGCTCCTCGACCACCAGCACCGCCGTGTCCCGATCGAGCGACTGATTGATGGTGGCCATCACCCCCATGTTCATGAGCGCCTTGATGACCATCGGTGCCTTGACCGCCATCTTCTGGGCCAGATCGCCCACGGTGATGGTCTCGCCGATGCTCACCTGGTGCACCAGCGGAGCCGTGGGCTTCTCGAATCCATGACGCGTCTCCGCCGCACCACGCACCGTGCGTGACTTGATCGGGCGGCGCTTCTTGAATCGCGAGCTGACGTCGGAGGCGACATGCAGCTCCTCGCGCCCATAGCGCGTGTGCTTGTCATCGGGCGCGGGGCGATGGACCCCGGGGGCCGCTGGGCGCGCTGCTGCGGGCGGCTCCTTGGCCTTCGGGGCCGGCTCGGCCGGCGGATCGTTGCGGCTCTGGCGATCGAGCGCCTCACGCTCGCGGCGCGCCTGTTCCTGCTGCGCCCGCTCCTGCGCCTCTCGGCGCGCATCTTCCTGGGCGCGATTGCGGGCGGCCTCTTCTTCGACGCGGCGTCGATTCTCCGCCTCGATCCGCTCGTGCTCGCGGCGCTCGTGCTCGATCCGTTCCTGCTCGAGCCGCTCGGCCTCCTCTGCCTCGCGGCGCTTCTGTTCGATCTCGTCGTGCTGCTTGCGCGCCTGTTGCTCGAGCACGTCACGTTTGATGTAGGTGCGCTTAGTCCGCACTTCCACGTTCACCGTGCGCGAGCGGCCCTGCGCGCTGGCGAGCCTCAGCTCGCTTTGCGTCTTGCGTTTGAGGGTGATACGACGGGGCGCGGCATCGCCGTCCTTGCCCGCTCCGTGGCTGCGGCGCAAATGGGTGAGCAGCTCGAGCTTCGCGTCGTCGCTGATGTGATCGTCCGGTCCGTTGACCACAATGCCCGCTTGATCGAGTTGCACGAGCAACCGATCCACTGGCACCTTCAGTACTTCCGCGAACTGCGCTACGGTCACTTCCGCCATACGTCTTGCACCCTTAAGGTCAGTTGCTGGGCGCGAACCAGGGCGCCCGCGCTGTCATGATGAGCTTGCCCGCCTCTTCCGGCGCCAATCCCTCGATATCGTTCAGGTCGTCGATCGACTGCTCGGCGAGTTCCTCACGCGTGCGTACCCCGCGGCGCGCCAGCGCCAGCGCCAGATCGGGGCTCATGCCCTCGAGCAGCAACAGATCGTCGGCGGGCATCGACTGATCCAGCGATTCCTCGCTGGCGATCGCCTGAGTCAAGAGCACGTCGCGCGCACGGTTGCGCAGCTCTTTGACGATCCCCGAGTCGAACTCGGCGATCGAGGCGAGCTCCCCCTGTGGAACGTAGGCGATCTCCTCGATGGTCGAGAAGCCCTCCTGCGCCAGAATGGTCGCCACGTCCTCGTCGACATCAAGCTGCTTCATGAACAGCTGAACCAATGACTTGGCCTCGCTGTCGCTCTTGGTCTCGGCATCGGACTCGGTCATCACGTTCAACTCCCAGCCGGTCAATTGGCTGGCCAGGCGGATGTTCTGGCCACCACGGCCGATCGCCTGGGACAACTTGTCCTCGGCCACCGCGATGTCCATGCTGTGAGCATCCTCGTCGACGACGATGGAGAGAACCTCGGCGGGCGACATGGCGTTGATGACAAACTGAGCCGGGTTCTCATCGTGGGGAATGATGTCGACACGCTCGCCGGCGATCTCGTTGGAGACCGCCTGCACGCGCGACCCACGCATGCCAACGCAGGCACCGACCGGGTCGATGCGCGCATCGGTGCTGCGTACGGCGATCTTGGCGCGCACGCCCGGATCACGCGCCGCGGCGAGGATATGGATCAGTCCCTGACCGACCTCGGGGACCTCCAGCTTGAACAGTTCGATCAGAAACTCCGGCGCGGTGCGGGTCAAAAACAGCTGCGGGCCACGCGGCTCGGAGCGCACCTCGCGCAGAAACGCCTTGATGCGGTCCTGGGCCTTGACCTGCTCGCGCGGAATCATGTCGGTTCGCGGCACGAAACCCTCGGCATTCGAGCCGAGATCGATGTAGAGCCCGTTGCGGTCGACCCGCTTCACGACGCCGCTGAGGAGCGTGCCGACGCGGTCGCGGTAGGCGTCCACCACCTGTCGCCGCTCGGCTTCGCGCACTTTCTGCACGATGACCTGCTTGGCCTGTTGGGCGGCGATGCGCCCGAAGGCGACCGACTCGATCGGCTGCTCGACGAACCCGTCGATCTGCGCGTTCGGATCCAGATCACGCGCATCATCGAGACGCAGCTCCCGATCCGGCGCCTGCAGCTCGGTGGAATCGTCGGCGAACACCTTCCACCGGCGGAACGTGTCGTAATCGCCGCTGCGCCGGTCGATCGCCACCCGCACGTCACACTCCTCGCCGTGCTTGCGGCGCGTCGCGGCGGCAAGCGCGGCCTCGAGCGCCTCGAAAATCACATCTTTGTCGACGCCCTTCTCATTCGAGACGGCATCGACAACCATCAGGATTTCCTTGTTCACTGCTGTTACCTCTGAACCTGTCGCCACCGCGCGCAACGCCGATCAACCCGCCAGTCTGGCTTTGGCCAACTCTTCATAACGTACCGCCACATGCTCGCCGTCAACGTCAAGCTCGATCCCCGCCTCCCCGGCCGCCACCAGCGTGCCGGTATAGCGGCGCCGGCCCGCGCGCGACGTCGCGAGCTCGACCAGCACCCGCTGACCGGCGAATCGCTCGAAGTGCTCGCGCGTGCGCAACACCCGGTCGAATCCCGGCGAGGACACCTCCAGCGTGTAGGCCGTGGGAATCGGGTCCTCGACATCGAGCAGGGCCGAAACCTCGCGGCTGACGCGCTCGCAATCCTCAATCCCCACGCCGCCGGGCCGGTCGATGTACAACCGCACGAGCGCGTTGCCGCGTCCGGGACCGTACTCCAAATCAACCAACTCGCAGCCCAACCGCCCGGTCAACGGCTCAATGAGGGCGATCAGCCGCTCACGCAATGTCGCCGACATCGATCCGCTCCCGTAACCTAGCCCCAAAAATGCAAAACGGGCCACCGGGCCCGCCCAGCCAGAGCAACGGGCACCACCCCTGAGTGCAACGCCCGCTTGTCGGCCGCCCAAAAAGCAAAAAGCCCCTCGGGGGGCTTTCTGGCTGTCACGCTGTCGGGGCGCTCACCCGAGGGGCACAGCCGCTCCTGTCTCCGCAGCCGAGGCCCGCGAAGCAGGTGCATTGTACGCTCAAGACCCCCTGCGCTGGAAGGCTTTTTTTCCCGTCACCGTCCCCCCCTTGCCGGCACCTGTCCTGCCGTCAGGCACCCCGCCAGCGGCCCACCGCAGCCCATGCCCCCACCCCCGCGACTTTCGCTCCTTGGGGGCATCGGCGCATCGGCGCGCCTCACGACCGTTCGCCCCTGGAGTTGCGCGCACTCGGCCTCGCATCGTGCTATGAAGCTCTGGAGCGCTCGGGCTGATTCCTGTCGCACCACCCGACGCGGGCGCCGGCCAATGGCTCGAGCGCTCGCCGCTATCGCGGTTCACCCCGAGGAGCCGATAATGGCGTATCAGGAGCGCAACGCCATCGCGCTCGGGGGAGATCGGGGCATGTCGCTCAGCGTGTTCGACATCTTCAAGGTCGGCATCGGACCTTCCAGCTCGCACACCATGGGCCCGATGCGGGCAGCGTGTCAGTTTGCGCGCGATCTGGAGCAGTCCCGTCTGGTCGCGGCGCTCGAGACGGTCACGGTGCGCCTATACGGATCGCTGGCACTCACCGGGCTCGGCCACGGCACCGATCGGGCAATACTCTTGGGACTGACGGGCGCGCTACCCGAGTCGGTCGATCCGGACGCCATTGAGCCCACTGTGCAGCGCATCCGCACCAGCGGCCGCATCGCGCTTCTCGGAACTTACCAGATCGCCTTCGATGAGCGTGCGCACTTGCTGTTTCTGCGTGGCGAGCGGCTTCCTCAACATCCAAACGGCATGCGTTTTACCGCCGCGGGGGTCGGCGGCGCGCTGCTTTGCGAGCAGGAGTACTACTCGATCGGCGGGGGCTTCATCGTGCGCGCCGGAGCAGACAGGGCGCAGGAAGCCGGCGGCCCCGCGGACATCCCCTATCCCTTCTCGAGCGCGCGCGAGCTGCTGAGTCAGTGCCGCAACAACGGCCTGGAGATCTTCGAGCTCATGCTCGCCAACGAATGTACGCGCTCGAGCGAGGCCAGTGTCCGCGCCGGCCTCGAGCACATCTGGAGCGTGATGCAGGCCTGCGTCGAGCGCGGCTTCAGACAGAACGGCGTGCTGCCCGGACCGCTGAAAGTGCGGCGCCGTGCTCCAAAGCTGTACCGCCAGCTGACCGAAAGCGCAACGGCTCGGCCCCTGGACGCGCTCGACTGGGTCGACGCGTTTGCCCTGGCGGTGAACGAGGAAAACGCCGCCGGCGGGCGCGTGGTCACCGCGCCAACCAACGGCGCGGCAGGCATAGTCCCCGCCGTGCTGCATTTCTACCGCCGCTTCGAGCCGGGTGCCAGCGACCAGGGCGTGCTGCGTTTCCTGCTCACCGCCGGCGCGATCGGCATGCTCTACAAGCAGAACGCGTCGATCTCGGGAGCCGAAATGGGCTGTCAAGGCGAGGTCGGCGTAGCCTGCTCGATGGCCGCGGGTGCCCTGGTGGCGGCCTTGCAGGGCAGCAACGAGCAGATCGAGAACGCGGCGGAAATCGGCATGGAGCACAATCTCGGCCTGACCTGTGATCCGGTCGGCGGGCTGGTGCAGATTCCGTGCATCGAGCGCAATGCCATGGGCGCAGTGAAGGCCATCAATGCCGCGCGGCTCGCCATGCGCGGCGACGGGAACCACAAGGTGTCCCTGGACCACGTAATCCTGACCATGCGCCAGACCGGCACGGACATGTCCACGATCTACAAGGAAACCTCACAGGGAGGATTGGCGGTCAACTTCACCGAATGCTGAGCGCAACAGGCCGCCCGCCGCGCTCGATCCCCGACGGACTTCCACGACGCCGCCAACAGGGGCCAGACAACGCCGGAAGAGCGATTCCGGGCACCGCTATCGACTCCGCGGCGCCTGGTTTGCCGTGCCCGCGCGTGCCTCGTTATTGCGACTTGCCATCGGCCGCCACCGAGACGCGATTGCGTCCGGCGCTCTTGGCCTCATACAGCGCCGAATCCGCCCGGTGACGCAACGTCTCGAGCGTATCGCCGGCGCGCGCGACCGCCGCGCCGATCGACAGGGTCACATCGCCCGCGAACTGAGCTCCGTCGGGATGCACGATCAGCATGCGCTGCGCCGCAGAGCGGATCGTCTCCGCCAGCGCCGCCGCCGCGGCCAGCGATTTGCCGCGCACGAGCACGGCGAACTCGTCCCCGCCGATGCGCGCGGCCAGATCGTCGCCGGCCAGCTGCTCGCGCAGGATCCCGGCCACTTTCACCAGCACTTTGTCGCCGACCACATGGCCGTGTGTATCGTTGACGCGCTTGAAATAATCGATGTCGATGGCCAACAGTGCCACGTGCATCAGCCCGTCCGGGTCGTCCTCGCCGTCGATCGCACGACGCAGACCATTGAGATTGGCCAGCTGGGTCAGCGGATCGCGCTGCGGCTCGGTATGCGCGCGCTCGAGCCGCTCAACGATGTCGACGAGCTGTTCGCGCTGCCTGAGGAGCTGGGCGTGCAAGGCGCTCAGCCGCGGGCACACCTGCTCGGCCTGGGCAAGCAGGCTGCCGACCAGCGCGGGCACCGCATCGCCGTCCGGCTCCGCCAACTGCTGCACCGCCGCAGCGAGCGTCTGGGTGAAATGCCTCAGAGCCCCTTCGGCATCGGCAGTGTCCTGTTCGGTGCGCCCAATCAGCTCGCGCAGATCCCGCTGCGCCAGCTCGAACAACTCCACGTCGCGGGCGGCGATGTGCAGTGCATGCAGACGCCGGACATCGGCGTCCGAGACTGGCGAGGACGACACCAGGAGCTTCTCCAGATCCTGGCTCAGCGGAGGATTGAGTTGCGCAGCATGCTCGTACCAGACCATGTAGCTCAGCGGATGGTACCCGGCTGGGTGCGGCGACATCAGCTGCAGCACGCGCCGGAGAATCTCGGCGCTTTCTTCCCTCGATTGCTGGTAAAGCATGCGGCTAAATAGGCGTGGCCTTTATTTTACTTATTGTAATGTAGCGGCGCGCACCTGTCGCTGCACTCGCGGCGCCGTCAGCGCCGCCGCAAATGCCGCGGCGGCGTTGACGGCTGAACGGTCGACTTACCGATGAAGCATACTGGGCGCCGCGCCCTCCCCACCCGCGCAGTCGCCCAGGGATGTGTCAGACGCTCGACGGCGCGAAGCTCGGTACGGCTTTCGCCGTCTCGCCATTCACTGCGTCGGCGGCGCGCTGCTCGCGCTTGATCCGCTCGTAAATCTCTTCCCGATGCACGGCCACGTGCTTGGGCGCATTGATACCGATGCGCACTTGGTTGCCCTTGACGCCGAGCACCGTGATCGTGACGTCATCCCCAATCATCACGGTCTCCCCGACTCGCCTTGTAAGAATGAGCATCTGCTGGTCCTCTCTAGGTGTTTATGGTCCAAAACTACAATCGATCCAAACGGCTCATTGGGGGTCGCCCCCCCCTTGCCGATCCGTGGCTCGATAACCGAGAACGAATGCTCCGTCCTCGTGAGTGACGGTAAGCGGCTCGATCCGGGCAATGCGGTCAAGAGTCGTGCCGACGTTGCGCACGCTGAACGCTCCACCGATCCGCATGCGGGCCGCACGCGGATCGGCAATGACGATGCGCTGCGTGGTGTACCGGCTGAGATCGCTGACGAACGCGGAAAGCGGCTCGCCCCGGGTCTCGATGATGCCCTGGCGCCAGCGAATCACGTTCAGCGCCCGCGCCGCGTGAACGTCGGCGATCAATCCGACCGGTGAATACTCGATCTGCTGATTGGTCGTCAGACGGCGGATCCATGACGGCGCGCGCGCCCCCTTGGACAGTCCCTCCACCGAGACCATGCCGCTGACGACCGTCACCAGCACATTGCCATCGGACTTGCGGTAGACGTCAAACCGCGTCCCGAGCACCTGCACCTCGCTGTGCGCGAGCAGGACCCGGAACGGCCGGGCCGGATCGTGCACCACATCGAAAAACACCTCGCCGCGGAGCAATCGCACCTTGCGGTCGTCGGGGCTGCCGATCCAGCGCAGTCGCGAGTTCGTGTTCAGATACGCGATGCTGCCATCCGGCAGCACCACGCTGCGGGTTTGGCCGACCCTGGTGCCATAGGTGCGCGGCAGGTACCCCTGCCCCCAGAGCCACAGCCCACCCGCTGCAGCCACCATGAGCACCGCCATGGCGATGACACCAGCGAGCCACAGTGCCCGACCGTCCAGCCTCATCCGCTGCGGCGTCTGCGCCGCTGTCGCGGCCAGCGCGGCCCGCGCCGGTCCCTTGAGTTCGGCAGTCACATCCAATATCGCGCGTAATTCACTGAACTCCTGGGCATTCAACGTATCGGCCAGCCACGCCTCGAGCGCACGCTGATGTGCGGGAGTGAGCCCACGACCCATACGGGTCAGCCACCGCGCTGCCTGAGCCCGCGCGCGCCGCCGACGCCGTTCGAGGAATACGTCGAGAGTCAATCAACCTCCACCAAATCAATGCCTTGCAAAGATAACTTTAGGCGACACTGCTTCAGTGCGCGCGTCATTCGCTTGTCCACACGCCGTTCGGAGATCCCCAGCCGCTGAGCGATCTCCTTGCGCGACTCGCCCTGCACGTGCGCCAGCACGAACACCGTGCGCAACGCAGAGGGCAGCTCGCCGATCGCTTGTGCGACGCGCTGCTCGATCTGCTCGGCCATGACCTGCCGCTCCGGCCCCCCACGCGAGTCCGGCACCTGCTCCATGCCCGCCGGTCCACTGATCACGGCACTTTCGACGCGGCGACGACGCAACTGCATCAGCGCATATTGGGTCGCGACCTTGAAGAGGATGGCCCGCGGAAACAGCACCTGCTCCGGCCGATACATCCGATGCAGCTTCTCGTAGGTGTCCTGAATCGCCTCACGCGCCAGATCCACCCGACCGAGCATTTGGGTGAGATAGGCGAGCAGCTGTGCCTCATGTGTGCGGCACAGTTGCTCGAAAAAAGCGTCTGCTCCCCCCGATCTGGGAAACCGTTTGATTTCGCCCAATGGCTTATCCATTCCCTGTCCTTCAACTCTAAGATGCTCGAGATCCGCTGTGCCCCCCCAGGGTGATGCAAAAATATTGGTTCAGCCAGCCGAGCGCGCTACGATGCGACATAAGCTGCCCGATCGCGAACCGCGCGGGCATGCCGTCTTGAGATGCACAGTGTCCCGACCTGGAGAACCCATCGGATGAACCTATCGACGCGCGAGGAAGGGGTTGAGCCGACCGGTCCCGCCCCGGCGGAACCCTCGATGGAGCCAGAGGCCGAATTGGTCGAACTCGGCAAGATCTCCGAGACCCAGGGAGGACTTCTGGGTGCGAAATACGACTCGGCAGTTGGCTGGCAGTACTACTGAGAAGCGCTGGATCGGGGCTCCTGCCCCGCCCAGCGCCGTTGAGCCAAAAAGCGTGGTTTTTGGCTCAACGTCCGCGACCTGCGGCGGCGGGGCACCTCCTTGTGCCTGTGACCTTGCCGGGCCGTTTCGTGACTCGGGATCGACCGCCAGTCGATGGACAACTGGTGACGGCCGACGTTCCGGAACTATTCACCAGCGCTGCGTGAGCTGTACGCTC
>DAHXNE010000026.1 GCA_027366635.1 Gammaproteobacteria bacterium
CCGCCTCAACGGGCAGGACAAAACAACACCTGCCGCCGGACGCCCCGCTTCACTGCGCGCGCAGCGTCGCAATGACTGGCGCGCGCGGACGCTGCGCAGTGGCTCAAAGCCGGCGGGGTCGCTCACGTCCATGTTCGCTTCGAGGCGGCCGCGACCCTGGAGTTCCTGCGCTCACCGCCCGGCAACCACCTCGAAGCACTGGAGCGTGACTGTCTCGGACAGCACAGCATCCGCATTAATGATCAGTGGCGCGTATGTTTTCGTTGGACCGCGGCAGGCGCCGAAGACCTCGAGATCGTCGACTATCACTGAAGCCGCCGGTGGGTGGCTGGAGAGGCAGACATGGCATTCAAGAACGGCATGCGGCCCGTGCACCCCGGCGAGGTTCTGCGCGAGGAGTACCTCAGGCCGCTAGATATGAGCGTCAACGCTCTCGCCAAGCGGCTGGGCATTCCCACCTCGCGCCTGAACGACATCGTGCTCGAGCGCCGTGGCGTGACCCCAGACACCGCCATGCGCCTTGCGCGCTGCTTTGGCGGCGACGCCCGCTCCTGGCTCAACCTTCAGATCGCACATGATCTGCGGCTTGTCGAAATCAAGAAGGCCAAGGAGATCGAGCGCACGGTTGAGCCATTCCCAGAGTCGGCATAGGCGACTGGCAGATACCTATCGGGTCGCCCGCGACGCCCTCACCACACAAATTTCTCCTCCTACCCTCGAGCCGCTACCGCTACGACGAGCCGCTTGAACCGGCAGCGGCTATTCGTGTCGGCAATCTCTGAGCTGACCAGATTCCTGGGCGGCACACAGACTCTCGCGCCCCCTGCGTTCGCTGAACTTGGGGATCATTGCCGCGGACTTCCTCATGTGTCACGGAAAGCGGTATAACAGTCCGGCAATTTTGCCGGCAGACGTCAGTGGGGAAATGATGATGGCGAGTTGCCCGTGCGCGAAAGTGGCGATGTAGTCATTGCTGCCGTTCGGCAGAACGCCCGCGAACCGCAGCGACCGCAAGGCGCCCAGCCGTTTCCACAGGGCGGCAGTTTTCGGCTCCTGCTCGCGGGCTGCTGCCGCAAGCTCGGGCGTCATTTCGGCATAGAGTCCGTGACCGGTGCTCTCCAGCGACTGAATCTGCCGCAGGAGGGCTGCCTCGGTTCCGGGACTGGGCCGATTTTGCTTGATTCGGTGCCGTAGCTCCGACTCGAACGCGGCATAAGCCGTCTTCGAGCTGCGCGGCCAGGCGTGCAGATAGCCGTTCTGATGCAGAACCATGCCGGTCGCCCTGCCGGTGGGTCCGGTCACGAAGCTGATTTGCGCCGCCACCACCGTCGCGAAAAACTTCGTGGGGCTCTCGGGGAAGACTTGAACGGGCGGCTGGCCGGTCAACTGCAAGTAATAGTGATCACCCTTGCGATAGGCGCGTGCGAAGCCTACGGGGGCGCCGGATGGGCCGATTCTGTAATAGCCCGCGAACTTCTCGAAGCGTGCGGGATTGAACGGCACCTCCTGCTGAGGCGCCTGTTGCTCGGCAAGGAGCTTGGCGCGATCGGCCGGCGCCGGGACCGTGGCGGCGGCCGCCTGGGCGTGCGCGACCGTGACCGACAACCCTCCGGAGAGAGCCATGGTACAGAGCGCGCCGGCAATGGAAGTTGCGATCAACAATTTCTTTGTGCGGCCGACGGGTATGGCGCTGCGTTCGCTCATGATTTCCTCCACGCGATGTCTCAAATCGGAACCGGAAACGCCCGCAACGCAGGCGATCTTCGACTGCGCAAAGAACCGGCAAACCTTCAGAATGCTGCCCGCATAGATTTCCGCGTCATGACCGGCGGCTACCACCGTCTCGTCGCAGGCCCGCTCACGCTCGGCGATCAGCCGGGCGCCCAACCACCAGACCGGCGGGTAAAACCAGAAAAGCGCCTCCACCACCATGTGCATCGTCATGGTCAGGTTGTCGCGCCGCCGGTAATGGCAGAGTTCGTGGGCGACAATGCCGCGCATCTCCGTGGCCGTGAGACGCGCGGCAAGACCCACGGGAAACAGGATCACCGGATGCAAGACGCCGACCAGTCCGGGCTCCAGCGAGGCGCTCGATTCACGTACGGGAATCGGCGCTTCGAGCGGCAGCGGTGTGGATGAGGATAGCGCTCGGCGCACTCGCCGCCACCGGATGAGCCACGAAAACAGCACGATCCCGACGCCCGCGCCCCAGATGATCAGCAGTACGACCCACAAATTCTCAGGCGGCCCCACCGGTGGAGCTGCCGCCGACGCGCCGGCGGGCGTGGATCCTGGCACGAACGGCTGGATTATCCGCTGAGCCAGTCCCGATGGGGGGCCGGAGAGGACGGCGAATGCGGGTAGCGGGGGTAACCGGCCGGTCAGGCTGGCGAGCAGCGAAAGCGGAAGGAGAAATTTCACCGACGCCGCGAGCCACACCCGGTAGCGTGCACCTGCACTGTTCGTGCGCAGGAGCAGAGTCAGAAGAGCCGCCAGGCATAGGAAAGCCGTCGACTGCCACAGATCATTCAAGATTGCAGCGATCATGAATTCTCCTTCTTCTTGCTCAGTCGTCGTAGCGTCTTTTCGGCCTCCTGGATGTCGTCAAGGGAAAGCTTGCCCGTTTCGATCAGATGGGCCATCAGCGGTTGGGCTCGGCCGCCGAACAGTCCAAGAAACTCTTCAACGAGACGGCGCAGGGCGCTCTCGCGAGTGATCAGGGGCGCGAAGATATGCGCATTGCTGATCTTCTTGACCCGTTCAACGGCTCCTTTCGCCTCGAGCCGATAAACCATCGTCTGGATCGTCGTGTAGGCGGGTCGGTCATCCGGCGGGAAGCACTGCTGGATTTCCCTGATCGACAAAGGACCGCCGGCCCAGAGCGCCTGCATGATCTGCAGCTCGAATCGACTCAGGCGGCGCGCGGCCGTCATGCCAGTCTCCTAATATTGTAGTAGAGACTACTACCAATTCGTTTCGCTGGCAAGGCGGCTGGAGGCGCATTCGCAGCACCAGGATTGCGGCATTTTCCAGAAGGAAATCAACGGGTTTACCGCTTCGAGCCGCGCCGGCGCCGCGCGGGCGCCAACTCATCTTCGGGTCGCCACGGGCGGCCCTGCTTCTCCTCTATGTACCCGCGGATCAACCGCCGCACGACCTGCGAGGGGGTCGTGTCCTCGTCCGCGCACAGGCGCTCGAAGATGGCTTTCTTGCGTGGATCGATCAGGACGGTCAGGCGGGCGGTGCGCGTTTCGAGGGCCACGGTGACGAATCCTCTTCACATTTGAGCACCATCCTATGATAATGAAATTCACGGTTCGGTGCATCCTGTGGTTAGTCCATCCCCCATGCTCCTCGTCGGCTGCGTCGCGCTCCTGCTGAGCTGGACCGCAATCGGTTTCGCCGGGCTGGTGCGCCCCCGTAGCGTGCTGCTGACCGGCCGCGTCCTGTTTCCGCTTGGAGCGCTGCTCGGGCTCGCGCTGGCGGCGCTCGCCGGGGCGAGCCTGCTCGGCGGCGGCGTCGAGCGGCTGATCCTGCCGATCGGCTTGCCCAACCTGCCGATGCATCTGCGGCTCGATCCTCTGTCGAGCATCTTTCTGCTATTGCTCGGCGCCTCATCCTTCGGCATTTCGCTGTTTGCCGGCGGCTATTTCCGGGTCGGGGAGGGGACTGCCCCGGGACTGTTATGCCTGCAGTACCACCTGTTTCTGGCGTCGATGGGACTGGTGCTCATCGCGAATGATGCGTACAGCTTCCTCGTGGCCTGGGAGGTGATGGCGCTTTCGTCCTACTTTCTGGTCACCACCCAGCACCGCATCCCGGAGATCCGGCGCGCCGGCCTCATCTATCTTGTAATGGCGCACGTGGGTGCGCTCTGCCTCCTGTTGTGTTTCGGTGTGCTGCAGGGCGGCAGCTGGCTCTTCACCTTTCATGCCATGCGCGCCGCGCACCTCTCACTGGGTTGGGCGACGGCGGCATTCGGGTTGGCACTGGTCGGCTTCGGCGCCAAGGCCGGGCTGGTGCCGCTGCACATTTGGCTGCCCGAGGCGCACCCGGCGGCGCCTTCCCCGGTGTCGGCGCTGATGAGCGGCGTCATGCTCAAGACCGCCGTCTACGGCATGCTGCGCGTGGGGCTCGACCTGCTGGGCCGGCCGGTCTGGTGGTGGGGCCTGGCCCCGTTGGTCCTCGGTCTTTTCACGATCATCTACGGCGTGCTGTTCGCGGCGGTGCAGACTGACATGAAGCGCCTGCTCGCGTACTCGTCCGTCGAGAACGTTGGCATCGTGTTTACCGGCATCGGGCTGACAATCATCTTCGCCGGCTCGGGGCTCAAAGTGCTGGCGGCGCTGGCGCTGCTCGCCACCCTCTATCACTGTCTCAACCACGCATTTATGAAGAGCCTGCTGTTTCTCGGTACGGGCGCGGTGCTGCACGCCACCAAGGAGCGCAACCTCGGGCGCCTGGGCGGATTGATCCACCGCATGCCGTGGGTGGCATGGTTGACCCTCATCGGAGTCCTCGCGATCGCCGGACTGCCGCCGCTGAACGGCTTCGTGTCGGAGTGGCTGATGCTGCAGGCGTTTTTGTTTACCGGGCGCCTGCCGCACGCGTTCGTAAATCTCTTGATTCCCATGGGCATGGCGCTGGTCGTGCTCGGGACCGCGCTCGCCGGCTATGTCATGGTGAAGTTCTATGGAGTGATCTTTCTCGGCCAGCCGCGTGAAGCTTCTCTGGCCCACGCACACGACTGTGGCTGGCTCGAGCGGATCGGACTGTCATGGCTGGCGCTTGGCTGCGTGGCGCTCGGTTTGTTCCCGCTGCAGGTGATTCGGGCGCTTGGGTCGGTCACGCACCAACTGGTCGGCGCGGTCGTTCCACAGGCGTCCTCCGCCTGGTGGTTGCTCGCGCCCGTGCCCGGCCGGTCGGTCTCCTATGGACCGCTGGTGTTTCTGATGGCTACCCTTGCCGTGGTGCTCATGACCGTCCTCGCTGTGCGCCTGGCCTACCACCAGCGCGTGCGGCGGGGACCGGCCTGGGATTGTGGCGCCGGCGGTCTCACGGCACGCATGCAGGACACCGCCGAGGGCTTCGGCCAGCCGATCCGCAATCTGTTCCAGCCGTTCTTCGAGATCGAGCGCGAGTTGCCCGAGCCGGCCGATCTCGCGCCCCGCTATCGTATCGTAGTTCGGGAGCGGATCTGGCGGCTGCTGTACGCGCCGCTGGTGGGCGCCGTCGAGGGGCTGGCCAACGCCGCCGCGCGTATACAGCGGGGGCGCATCTCTGTGTACCTGCTGTACAGCTTCGTAACCCTGCTGGTGCTGCTGGCGGTGGCGTTGCTCAGATGAGCGCAATCGACTGGATCACCCAGGTGCTCGAGGTCGTGGCCGCGGTTGCGGCCGCCCCGGCCCTTCTCGGCTGGCTGAACCAATGTCGTGCCTGGCTGCAGAACCGGCGCGCACCGAGCCTGTGGCTGCCTTACCGGAACCTGCACAAGCTGTTCCGCAAGGAGGCCGTGATCGCCGAGAACGCCTCACCACTGTTCCGGATCGCCCCGTATGTGGTCTTCGGCACGATGGGGCTGGCCGCGGGCATCATTCCGTCGATGGGAACGCAACTGCCACTGGTCGGTTCAGCAGATGCGATCGCGCTGGTCGGGCTGTTCGCGGCGGCGCGCATGTTCATGACGTTGGCGGCCATGGATGTCGGCACCGCGTTCGGCACGATGGGCGCGCGCCGCGAGATGATGGTCGGCTTTCTCGCCGAGCCGGCGCTGCTGATGGTGATCTTCGTCGCCTCGCAGATCTCCTCGAGCACGGCGCTGCCGGTGATCACCGAGCACCTCGCCTCCGGACGCCTGGGACTGTCGCCGGGGCTGGCCTTCAGCGCGGTGGCATTCATCCTGGTTCTGCTGGCGGAAAACGCGCGCATTCCAGTCGACAATCCCGCTACCCACCTCGAACTCACCATGATCCACGAGGCGATGGTGCTGGAATACTCGGCCCGCCACTTGGCGTTGATGGAGTGGGCCGCACAACTGAAGCTGTTCAACTACATCTGCATCGGCTTCGCCCTGTTCTTCCCCTGGGGGGTGGCGACGGCGCACATCGGGCCGGTGGGTCTCGTCGTGGCGATCCCCGCGCTCGCGATCAAGCTCGCGGTCGCAGGCGCGGGATTGGCCGTGATCGAGACACTGTCGGCCAAGCTGCGGGTCATGCGCATACCGGAGTTTCTCGGCACGGCGTTCCTGTTGGCCGTGCTCGGACTGCTGGTGCACGTACTACTGGGAACCTGAGCGCAATGGCACACCTGCCCCTGGGACAACAGCTACTCGATTCCTGCGCGGCATTGTTGCTGCTGCTGTCTTTCGCCATGTTGTCGCAGCGGCGTGTGGTGACTCTGGTCAATCTTTATGCGGTGCAGGGCGCGGTGCTCGCCGCAGCGACTCTGCTGCTCGCGTGGCGGACCGGCGAAACCCATCTATACATCTCCGCCGCGCTGACTGTCGGACTCAAGGTGGTGCTGCTGCCCTGGCTGCTGTACAGACTCATCCGCAAGCTCGAGGTGTATCGGGACACCGAGCCGCTGTTCAATGTCTCCGGCACCATGCTGGTGGGCCTGGTGATCGTGGTATTCGCCTTTTCTCTGGCGCAGCCGATCACGCGGCTCGCCAGCACGGCGACCCGCAGCTCCATCGGGATCGCCATCGCCGTGGTGCTGCTCTCGTTCCTGATGATGATCACGCGGCGCAAGGCCATATCGCAGGTGATGGGGTTCTTGTCGATGGAGAACGGTGTGCTGTTCGGCGCCATGAGCGCCAGTTACGGCATGCCCATGGTCGTGGAGCTGGGAATCGCCCTCGACGTGCTGGTGGCCGTGCTGGTGTTGGGAGTGTTCTTCTTCCAGATCCGCGAGCGGTTCGACAGCCTCGATCTGCACCACCTGGAAAGTCTGAAGGAGCGCGAATAACGTGGAGCTGCTGCTGCTGTTGATCCTGCCGATCGGAGGTGCCGCATGGCTCGGAATCACCGGCGCGCATCGGCGCGCTCCCGAGGTCAACGCGGTGGTGAGTCTCGGGACTTTTCTTGCCGCCTGCGCCCTTGCGGTGCGCGTGATCCGCCACGGCGATCTGCTGCTTGGGGAGGAGCAGTTCTTCATCGACCCGTTCAATGTCTTTCTGGTGACGTTGACGGCGTTCGTCGGGCTGACTACGGCGCTATTCTCGCGTCCCTACATGCGCATCGAGGTTGATCATGGCCGGCTGACGCCGCGACGATTGCGCCTCTATCACAGCATGTATCAGCTGTTCATGTTCACCATGCTGCTAGCGCTGACGACCAACAACATGGGGTTGATGTGGGTCGCCATGGAGGGAGCGACGCTCTCGACCGTGCTGCTGGTGACCCTGTACCGCACGCCTGGAAGCCTCGAGGCGGGCTGGAAGTACTTCATTCTTTGCGGCGTCGGCATCGCTCAGGCACTGTTCGGCACCATCTTGCTGTATGTGGCGGCTGAAAAGGTGCTCGGTTCCCAGGGCGTGACGGCGCTGCTGTGGACGCACCTCGACGCCGTCAAATCGCAGCTCGAGCCCACGGTACTGGCGCTCTCCTTTGTGTTCCTGCTGGTCGGTTATGGCACCAAAGTGGGGCTGGTGCCGCTGCACAGCTGGCTGCCCGATGCGCACGCCGAGGGGCCCACGCCGATCTCGGCCGTCCTGTCCGGCTTGCTGCTCAATGTGGCCCTCTACGCGGTGGTGCGCAGCAAAGTGCTGGTCGAGGGCTCAGTGCACTCGCAACTCCCGTCACGGTTGCTCATGGGGTTTGGACTGGTGTCGGTGGTGGTGGCGGCACTGCTGTTGTGGCGGCAGCGTGACATCAAGCGCCTGTTCGCCTATTCGTCGATCGAGCACATGGGAATTGCGACGTTCGCCTTCGGCATGGGCGGTCCCATTGCGAATTTCGCCGCTCTGCTGCATATGACGGTGCACTCGCTCACCAAGTCCTCCATCTTCTTCACCGCGGGACATGCCGCGCAGAAGGCGGGCACTCAGGAGATCGATCGCATCCGTGGTCTGATCACGCTTTCGCCGACCGTAGGCTGGGGGCTGATGCTCGGCTCGCTCGCCATTCTCGGAGTGCCGCCGTTCGGAGTGTTCACCAGCGAGTTCCTGATCCTGACCACCGCCATGCGCACCCAGCCCTGGGCCACACCGATCCTGCTGGCGGCCCTCGCGGTGGCGTTCGCGGCCATATTCTCTAAAGTGCAGCCCATGGTATTCGGCGAAACCACCGGCCGCCGCCTGCCGCATGCTCCTGCGCTGCTGCCGGTGTTTGCGCACCTGGCGATCGTGCTGCTGCTCGGGCTGTACATCCCGCCGTACCTCGCGGACTGGTACCGTGCCGCGGCGCATCTGATCGGAGGCTAGAACGTGCAGGACGGCAGAGTAGGGAGGATCGCTCGATGCCCCTGAGGCGCTGGTGGGACCGCGCGCAGCCCGTCACGGGCGCGCCTCACGTCCGGGGTCTGGGCGTTGGGACCGAGGACTGGCTGCAGGTGGCGCGGGACGTGGCGGCCGCCGGCGGTGTGCTGCACGCTCTGTGGATGAGTTGCGCGGCGATGGGCGATCACGCCGTGCAAGAGCGCATCGTCTATGGCGCGTATCTGACGGACACGGGTGTATTGATCGTCGAGCTCACGCTGCCCGCCGCGGCCACTCAGACCTATCCGGGGCTGGAAGGGATTTTCCCCGCTGCCGCGCGGATGCAGCGCGCCGCGCATGATCTTTCCGGCATCCGCTCGAGCGATCCGGACGCGCGGCCCTGGCTGAATCACGATCGGCCCTACGAGTTCGTACGGGTGGACGGAGAAGGCGTGCATGAAATCGCCGTGGGTCCGGTGCACGCCGGCACTATCGAGCCGGGCCATTTCCGCTTCTCCGTGGTCGGTGAGAAGGTGCTCAAGCTCGAGGAGCGTCTGGGCTACACGCACAAGGGTCTCGAGCAGCGCTTCACGGCGTTGCCGATTCTGCAGGGCCATCGGCTGGCGGCGCGCGTGTCGGGCGATTCGGCGGTGGCGTATTCCTGGGCCTACTGCCAGGCGTTGGAAGGCATGAGCGGCCGGGCGATACCGCCGCGGGCGGCTTGGCTTCGCGCCGTGTGCCTGGAGCTTGAGCGGCTTGCGAATCATCTCGGCGACCTCGGGGCGCTCGGAAATGACGTCGGATTCGCATTCGGACTGACGCAGTTCTCCCGCCTCAAGGAAGATCTGCTACGCGCCATGGCCGCGGTTTTCGGCGAGCGCTATCTATTCGACATCATCGTCCCGGGAGGTGTGGCGATTGATGTGTCGGCAGCGGCGGCCGGTGCGTTGGCCGATGTGGTGCGCGCGGTGTGCACCGAGACGGAGGAACTGCGCGATATCTACGACGAGCATGAGGGCGTGCGCGATCGCTTCACGGGCGCGGGACGTCTGGAACCGGAGCGGGCCGCGCGACTCGGCGTGATCGGGCTGGTGGGGCGCGCCAGCGGACAAGCGCGCGACGTACGTGTGGATCTGCCCGATGCCCCGTACACGGAGCTACCCGTTGCAATGGTCGTAGAACACGACGGGGACGTCGCGTCGCGGGTGGCAGTGCGTTTCGGGGAGGTGCGCGAATCGGGGCGGTTGTTGACGAGCTTGCTGTCGGCATTGCCGGACGGCATGCATGCGGTGGAGGTCGGTGTTCCCGCGGACGGCGCGTTCGGCGTCGGTCTCATTGAGGGGTGGCGCGGGCCGGTGCTCGTGGCGCTGCAGGCGGGACCTTCGGGCTCGATCCGCCGGTGCCACCCGCACGATCCGTCATGGCAGAACTGGCCGGCGCTGGAATACGCCATCATGGGCAACATCGTGCCGGACTTTCCGCTCATCAACAAGTCGTTCAATCTGTCCTACAGCGGCGTGGATCTCTAGCCATGTTGAAGACGTTGCGCAAGATCGCGTCGATCGGATTGATATCGGAGCCGGCGCCGGCGCCCGACGAGCTGCTGCGCGTGCGCCGCGCGGCGGACGCCACGATCGCCGCGGTGCTCGGCCGGGCGCTGTGCATCCGGCACGTGGATGCCGGCTCTTGCAATGGCTGCGAGCTCGAGATTCAGGCGCTCGGCAACCCATACTACAATCTGGAAGGACACAACATCCGGTTCGTCGCCAGCCCCCGGCATGCGGACCTGCTGCTGGTCACCGGACCGGTGGTAAAAAACATGGAGCTGGCGTTGCAGAGAACGTATGCGGCGACACCGGATCCGAAGCGGGTCGTGGCGGTGGGGGACTGCGGCTGCACCGGCGGAATCCTCGGGGAGTGTCCGGCCTCGCTGGGGCGGGTTGCAAATGTGATCCCGGTGGACGTGGCGGTGCCAGGGTGTCCGCCGAGCCCGGTACGCATCCTGCAGGCAATCCTGACCGCGATCCAGGCCTGATCGAGGTACCCCGGGTCCATCGCGCCGTCCGTGCGGTAGGAGACGGTCCGATTGAGTGTGGCCAGCCAGCAAGCCTACGCGCAGTGGCGCTGCGGGATAGCGGCGGCCTGCATCGTCAGCCGTTGACCGGTCGGGCGTTCAGGCCGGCGGGAGCCGGCACAGGCTGCCGTGCAGCTCGCTGAAATAGTAGCTGCGAAAGCGCAGCGTCGCCTTGTCTGTGCGCACCGAGCGCTCGGCGCTCGCGGCCGGGATCTGCGGCGGGTCGGAGGATTCGACGATGTTGCGATCCTCGTCCGCGATGCGACGGTTGGTCCGGTTGAAGAACCAGTCGAAAATAGCGGCGCGCGCGAAGCTGCGCGCCGCCATCAGGAGCAGCCGAGTGCGGTGCTCATCGAGCGGCACACACGCCACCGCCAGCGTCAGATGACGTCCACGCATGGGAATGTGCAGGTTCATCTGGTTGGGCCGGCGGAAGTCGAGCATGCCGGGCCGGACCGCGCCGCGCAAGGCGGTGCGTACGCGCCATCCCCACTCGTGTTCTTCGATCAGCGTGTCCATACGTTCCGCGCTGAATGGCACGAGGTCCTTGCCGATGCTGCCGCGATGCACGAACGCCAGATGCGGCCAGTCGAGCATGTTCTCCATGGCGCGGGTCCAATGCGTGTGCCAGATCGTCTCGATTCCGGTCAGCCGCGTTTTCGGGTCGAGCAGCGATTCGTGCACCGTTGGCGCGTCGGGCGCCTCGGGGCCGAGGGAGGTGCGGATCCAAATCTGTCCGGAGAGTTCGCGGGCCGGTATCGCCAGGGCGTGCAGCGCAGCACGTTTCGCGTCGGGATTCCATGGAACCTGCACGCACTGTCCATTGCGGTCGAATCGCCAGCCGTGGTACGGACATTGCAGGCAGCCGTCGCGAACCGATCCAAGTGACAACGCGGCGCCGCGATGCGGGCAGCGGTCGAGTACGGCGGCCGGTGTGCCATGCGTGTCGCGGAACACCGCGAGCGCGGTGCCCGCGACACGGATCCGCATCACATCGTTGGCGCGCAGTTGCGCGGTCAGCGCAACCGGAGTCCATACGTTCGCGAAGTCGCGGAACATGTTGAGTCAAACGGCGGCCGCCGGCGGGGCTCCGTGGCGCTGACCGAACTCGGCGAGCTCGTGTGGAATGTGTTCGAGGCGGCTGACCAGGCGGATCCCGGGCGGCACATCTTGCGCGTGGTCCCAGAGCGCCCCGCCTGCCCAGATCTCGATCGACTGCGGCAATTGCGCCCGCAACTCCTGCAGCATGGCGAGCGCGGCTTTTAAGCGCAGCGCTTCGCTGAAGGACAGGGCAACGACGTCGGCGCCGTGCTGATGGGCGGCCTGAGCAATGTCCCTGATGGGCGTCTGCACGCCCAGAGAGATGCAGCGCACGCCCTCGAGCGCCAGGCAGGCGTGAGCCATCAGCACCCCAAGTTGATGGGCTTCTCCCGGCAGCGTCGTCAGCAGCACGCTGGGTGTGCGTCTGCCGGGATAGATCGTTCCGATGCCCTGACGCAGTTGGTGCTGCATCTGCTCGGAATACAGGTGCTCCTGGCTGACGGCGAGCGTACCTCGCGACCAAGCGTCGCCGACTTGGACGTTCATCGGTGCTGCGAATTCGAGGATGAAGCGCAGCAGCCCGAGCCGCTGCAGCGTCAGCGACAGATGCGAGCGCAGTCCAGCGTCATCGTAGGCTGCCAGTAGCTTCAGGGTGGTCTCGAACGGCGGGCTGTTGTCGGCCGCCGGGCTGGGCTGAGCGGGCGCCGCCACGCGCGCCCGCAGTTCCTCGATCGACGCCGCCACCAGCTGGCGTGGTCGCAGCCCGCGGTCGAGCAGGCGGCTGATCAGGCGCAGCTTGCCGACCTGTTCGGCCGAATAGACCCGCTCGCCGTGACGATCGCGGTGCGGGTCCGGAAACCCGTAGCGACGTTCCCAGACTCGCAGCGTGTCTTTCGACAGGCCCGTTTCCCGCTCGACAACGCTGATGCCGACCTCAGGCGACGTCATTACGTTCAATTATGTCCTGGACACAGATGGTTGAGAACTCGGCTGTAATGCGTTATTGTCCGCCAGAAGTTCAATATTGTCTAGGACAACAATCCCTTGAAGACTGCAATGACACCGGTAACGCCTTTTGCTCTCGCAGATGTCCAGTCCAGTGCGGACCACCGTGGCATCGCCATCGACCGGGCCGGCGTGAAGGGGTTACGGGCCCCGCTGCGGGTGCGCCAGGCCGACGGGACGGAGCAGCCGGTGGTGGCGCGGCTCGACATGTCCGTGGGACTTTCCGGGCACCTCAAGGGCACGCACATGTCCCGCTTCGTCGACCTCATCGAGGCGCAGCAGTGCGCGCTCGATGTGCCTGCTCTCGTGGCGCTGCTGCAGCGCATGCTCGCGCGGCTTGATGCCGATCGGGGCGAGATCGCCGTGGCGTTCACCTACTTCATCCGCAAGACAGCGCCCGTCTCGGGCGTTCAGAGCGCTCTCGACCACGAAGTCGTGATGTCCGCGATGCACGATCCGCGGAGCGGTACCCGCGTCACGCTCCAGGTGTGCGTGCCGGTGACGAGCCTGTGTCCATGCTCGAAGGAAATCTCCGCCTACGGTGCCCACAACCAGCGCTCGCAGGTGACCATCGAGGTGGACCTGACTGCACCGATGAGCATCGAGGAACTGGTGCGTATCGCCGAGGAGGAAGCCTCGTGCGAGGTTTACGGTTTGTTGAAGCGCCCGGATGAGAAATTCGTCACCGAGCGAGCCTACGACAACCCGAAATTCGTCGAGGACCTGGTCCGGGGCGTGGCTGTGCGGCTCAACGGCGAGGAGCGTGTCTCGTGCTACCGGCTGATGGCCGAGAACTTCGAGTCCATCCACAACCACTCTGCGTTCGCAGCAATCAAGCGCGAGGCGTGAACGACCGCTGTCGGGCGCACCCGGCCCTGCGAATTCATGTCCCGCCGTGATGCGGTACAATCCCGCATCGGCCGAGGCTCGGCGCGTCATTGCTGCACGGCGCCTGCCATGCTGCTCGTCCGATGGTTGCGCAAGGTGCGTCACGATGCGCTCTCGAATATCGAACGCCTATTTACTCGCCGCTCAGATCTGTGCGTACGCCGGAGAATACGCGGTCACGACACTCGGAACCGCGGCAACCACGGGGTATGCCGTCAATGCACGCGGCGAGGTCACGGGCGACTGGCTGACCGAAAGCGACATGGACCGGGCGTTTCTCGTGACCCCGGAGGGCGGTGTGACGGACCTCGGCACGCTCGGCGGCGCCACGAGCACCGGATACGCGATCAACACGCGGGGCCAGGTCACGGGCGAATCCGTGACGGCCGACGGGGCCATACGGGCATTCCTGTACAGGAACGGAAAAATTCGCAATCTGAACACCATGCTCGATCGCCATGCGGCGGTGCACGTGACGCTGACTTGAGGCAGGGGAATCAACGATTCTGGCTGGATCGTTGCGCGCGGCGCCGATTCGCGTTCCGGCGAGATGCACACGTACGTATTGAGTCCACATTGAGTAAGCCTTGCGGCCGATGGTGTGGCCGACGGATTACGCTGTCCGGCGGACGGCGAGTTTGAAATTGACAAAACCTTGCTCTTGCCGGCTATAGTCGAACCGGCGGTGCCGTGAGCTCCGCTCAGTCGTCCATGTCACGCTCGAGGCTAAGCCCTATGCAGGTGATCAGAACCTTTCCGACCCGTGTCGAGGCGGATCTGGCCAGAATTACGTTGGAGGGCGCGGGAATACCAGCGATGGTGCTGGGCGTGGGCATCGGCATGGAGGGCGGAATCGGCGGCGTCCAGCTGCTCGTTCCCGAGGACAGGGCCGAAGCTGCGCTCAAACTGCTCAATGACGCGTGAACGGCGCGACACGGCGCGCCGAGGCGGTCGATCGGGGGCTCGCCCGTGTTGCCCCGATGTCCCACGTTCCGTCCAGCCGCGAAACCGGGGTGGGGCTGCTTGGCGGTGGGTGGTCAGCGTGGTTGATGAGACTGATTAGGGCCTCATGACCGACGGATCGCCGAGCGCATCGGGACCCGCTGCCGGCGGCGACCCGCAGAAGATCAGCTGGCCCACCGTCCGGCGAACAATGGGGGTCGCCGCGCCGCACACGCGCATGCTGCTCATCTTCTTTGGGGTCGTGGTCATCAGCTCCACCATCGGGGTGGCGTATCCGCTCATCTACCGCGCGATCATCAACGAGGGGATCCTCAAGCACAATCCGGCGCTCATCGTCCGTCTGGCGATCTTGATCGCCGGATTGGGGGTGTTGGATGCGGGCCTCGGTCTCGGTCGGACGTATCTGGCGGCACGGGTCGGTGCCGACGTCGTGGCGTCGTTGCGCGCCAGGTTGTTCGAGCATATCCAGAGAATGCCGCTGGCGTTTTTCTCCCGCACCCAGACCGGGGCTCTGGTCAATCGGCTGGTTACGGACGCCCGTGGGGCCCGCCGAGCCTTTTCCGATGTTCTCTCCAACGTCGCCGGGAATGCGGTGACCGTAATCCTGATTTTCGCGGTTCTCTTCACGCTGTCGTGGCGGATCACGCTGCTCGTCCTGATTCTCCTGCCGCTGTTCCTGTTCCCGGCCCGATACTGGGGCCGGAGAATTCGGCAAGTCACCCGCGAGTCACTCGACGCCGGGGCCGTCATGGCGAGCGCCATGGTGGAGCGCTTCACGGTGTCCGGCGCCCTGCTGAGCAAGCTGTTCGGACACCCGGAGCAAGACGCGCGCGCCTTCGAGATGAAAACGAAGGCCTTGTCCCGGACGCACGTCAAAGCGGCCATGTACGGACGTATTTTCGCCACGCTGTTGGTCCTCAGCGCGACATTCGCCACTGCCCTCGCGTATGGATGGGGCGGCGTGCTGGCCAGCCGGCATGCGCTCGAGTTGGGTACGGTCGTGGCGATCGCGGCCCTCCTTACCCGCTTGTACGCGCCGCTCATGGGCCTTTCGAACGTGCAGGTGAGCGTGATGAGCGCGCTCGTGTCCTTCGAGAGGATATTCGAGGTCCTGGATCTCGAGCCGATGATTCGCGAGAGTGAGCATGCCGTGGCGATTCCGAGCGGACCCGTTCGACTGACCTTCGAGGCTGTCTCGTTCCGCTATCCGTCGGCGGATGAGATTTCCGTGGCGTCGCTGGAGTCGATCACCGTTCCGGAGAAGCGTGAGCAGAGAACGGTGCTTCATGATATCAGCTTCGACGTGTGGCCCGGGCAGCTGGTGGCGCTGGTCGGACCGTCGGGGTCGGGAAAGACGACCATTACTCATCTCATCCCGCGTCTCTACGATCCTCAGGCGGGCTCCGTGCGCCTCAATGGTATCGACGTCCGTGAGGCGACACTGGCATCCCTGCGCTCGCGAATCGGTGTTGTGACCCAGGACGCGCATTTGTTCCACGACACACTCGGGGCGAACCTCCGCTATGCCCGGCCGGAGGCGAGCGATGCGGATATCCGCGCGGCGCTGCGCGCCGCCCAGATCTTCGATGTGGTGGAGGCATTGCCCGATGGCCTGGACACCATGGTCGGCGAGCACGGCTATCGCTTCTCCGGCGGCGAGAAGCAGCGCCTGGCCCTCGCGCGGCTGCTGCTCAAGGCACCGGATCTGGTCATTCTGGATGAAGCCACGGCGCATCTGGATTCGGCGTCCGAGACGGCGATACAAGTGGCCCTGGAGCAGGCCCTCGTCGGACGCACCTCGATCGTGATCGCCCACCGGCTGTCCACCGTCGTCCGTGCCGATCAGATACTGGTTCTGCGCGACGGGCGGATCGTGGAGAGAGGGACGCATGCGCGGCTGATCGAGGCGGGTGGCCTGTATGCGGACCTCTACCGCCGGCAGTTCGCCGCCGCGGCGCCGCGAACCGCGGACGATCAGGTCCGGCTCAACCGGGATGTTGGAACGAGCGCCGCTTAGGCCCGTTGCCTCTGCAATAGGCTTGTCCGCGCCGCCGTCTCGGACCAAGCGGCCACGTCGAAAAATCCCATCTGGCAGGTGAGGCCGCCGCTGGCAACATTCCGCGGTGCCTGCTCAAGCCGGAGCGTGACGATCACACGGAGCCGAATATCAGCTTCGCGACGCCGGGAAGACAACCGGGCCTGGTAGGTTGCGCGCACGCTGCCAGCGGATCGAGCCACTCGCTGCCGATGAGCGGATCCGTCGATCCGATGCTGCCGCTTCGCATGGCGTAGTTTCATCCGCGCTCGTCGCGCCGCGATTGACTCGGAAATCAATCTGGGAGCCATCCTCGAATTTTCGCCACTTCCGCGACACCACCGGGAACCGTGACGTAGTTCACGGTTTGTCGCCAGAATCCTGAACGCCAGCTAACTGAACCCGCGCTGCCAACCGGCGGTGGCCGGTTGCGTTGCCCCTAAATCGAGCGTTTAGCGGCGGTTCATACACATTCGCTAAAGTACTCCGCCTAGGACCGCGGCGAGGGCCTGCCAGGGTGGAATTGGTGGCGAACTGCGCAGCGGGACAACTACGAAGAATGCCTGTCATTAGACTTTGAGTCTTGCAGTGACAATTGCGGAGTGCGCTATGACATCCTCGAGTCGTTTCACTTCTCTATGGCGAGTGGTACGCCTGATAGCCGTCGCGGGTCTGTCTGTGCCGTTTTTGGCCGCATGTGGTGGCGGTAGCGGTTCCTCGTCCTCGACGCTGAATCTGGGAATCACCGACGGACCGGTGACGTCGGCGAGCTCGGTAGTGGTTTCGTTCACGGGCGTGGAGCTGCAACCGAGCGGCGGCGGCAAGGCGATCACCTTCAATTTCAGTAGCCCCGAGACAATCGATCTGCTCAACGAGCAAAACGGCAACGAAGCGTCGCTGCTCAGCGGCGTTGCCGTTCCGGCGGGAAATTACGCCTGGATCCGCCTGCTGCTCAATGTCGCCTCGAACGGCACGGTGGCGAATTCGTACATTGATATCAACGGTGCGCAATATCCGCTGGTGATTCCGAGCGGGGCGCAGACGGGCCTGAAACTGGTTCAGGGCTTCACCATGACAGCCAATCAGGTAGCTAATTTCACCATCGACTTCATGCTGCAGCAGTCGATCACCGCGCCGCCCGGACTGACCTCGGGCGGGGGTACGCAGGACTACCTCCTCAAGCCGGCGCTGCGCCTCGTCAACAATGTCCAGGCCGGAACGATCGCCGGTACGGTGGCGCTCTCGAGCTTGCAGAGCAATTCGGCATGCCTTGCCGGCGATTCCGGAAGCGGCCCGCTGCCGAATGCCCAGGTGTACATTTTCTCGGGGAGCGTGACGCCTTCGAGCAGCCTGACCCCGGTCGTGGAGCCGGAGATCGCGCTCTCGTCCTCAGGAAGCTACACTTATGATCAGCCGTTCCTGCTCGCAGGCGACTATACGCTGGCGGTGGCGTGCACCAGCACCTCGAGCACGGGCTCGACCAGCGTGGTGTTCGTGCCGGCCGCAGGCGTGACCGGAACCGTCACCGCGAATCAGACTACGACGGTGAATCTGTAGGCCACCGACACTAGGGGCCCCTGACACGGAAACACGCTGGTCAGGGGCCCTCTTGACCAGTGCCGCGCGCGCGTGTCAGTGGCGCTACGCTCTGTTGCGAGCGACGGGTTTGACGAGTGCTCGCAGGTGCCGGCCGTATGGGTCGGCGCGCGGTGGGAAGAAGCGTTGGTCCACGCCGCCGTGCGCGCGGAGGCGGTGGCGGCCTGTCTGTGACGCAAGGCGCCCGCGTTCGCGTCAGACGAGCAACAGTGCCGGTAACGCTGTGGAGTATTTCCGGCGCGGGGCGCCGGATCGGCCTGTCATCGCGGCTCGTGGCCCGGTCGCTGACTCAACCGCCGCTCGGGAGCAGCTCGCGCAGCAGCCGCAGCAGCGCCTCGGCGCGGATGGGCTTGCTGGTGACGCGCAGGTCCGGATCGAAGGCGATGCTGCGGATCGCTAGTGATGTGTCGCCGCTGACCAGCACCGCTTTGAAGTGGGGGCCGAGGCGCTCGCGAATCGCCGCAATCACTTGGAGGCCTGTTTGGGCCGGGCCGAGGTGGTAGTCCGTCATCAACAAATCGAAGTGCGGCTGCGCGGTGAGCGCGTCCAGGGCCCCTTCGAGCGAGCTGACCGCCGTGACGGCAAAGCCCTCGATTTTCAGCAACATGCGGGTCGCATCGCGCACGCTCGGGTCGTCTTCCACGAGTAGGATACGCGGCTGAGCACTGCGAACGGCGGCAGGCGCAGCGGCGGCGTACTCCTCGCGCGGTTCCGGCGCGGGCGTGAGTCTGCCGGCCGACGGCAACAGCAGCGCGAAGCTCGAGCCTCGACCCGGCTGCGAGTGCACCTCGATCTTCAACCCGAGCAGATCGACGATGCGTTTGACGATCGCGAGGCCCAGGCCGTATCCGTCGCGCGTGGTGTTGGTGGCGATGCCGACTTGATAGAACTCGTCGTAGATCAGCGGGATCTGGTCGGCGCAAATTCCGATGCCGGAGTCGCGCACTTCCAGCCGTACCATCGATTGGTCCGCCACCGCGCAGGTGAGCGCCACGCCGCCGTTGCGGGTGTATTTGATGGCATTCGACACGAGGTTGCGTAGCACTTGCTCGACCAATGAGGCGTCGCTGTGAACACGCGCGTCCGTCGCATCGATCTCGAGCGTGAGACCCTTGCGGGTCGCGACCGTGGCGAACTCGCGGCGCATCTCCTCGAAGATGAACGCCACAGAGAAGTCGGTGATGTCCGGCCGCACGCTGCCGGATTCCAGTTTGCTGATATCGAGCAGGGCATTCAGCAGGCGCGACATCGCTGCGATGGCCTGCTCCTGCTGGGCCAGCGCCTCGGTGACCGAGGGGTCGCTGACAGTGCGCCGCAGCGTGCCGTTCAGCAATGCCAGTGCCTGCAGCGGCTGGCGCAGGTCGTGGCTGGCGGTGGCGAGGAACCGGCTTTTGCCCTGATTGGCGCGCTCGGAGCTCTCGCGCGCCTGGTCCGCGACATTGCGCGCCTCCTCGGCCGCCGAGCGGGCCGCAATCAACTCGCGTTGCACGTGTTGCCGCTCACTCACGTCGCGGATCGCCACGACCACGAGTTGCGGGTCGTTGTCCGCGACCGGGCTGAGGCTGATCTCGACGGGGAACTCGCTGGCGTCGCGGCGCAGCGCGTAGAGCTCGAGGTTCTGGCCCATGGGCCGTACCCGCATGCGCGTCATGTAATCGGCACGGTGACCCAGATGGCGGTCGCGGAACCGTTGCGGGATCAGTGTCTCGACCGGCAGGCCGACGATCTCTTCGCGCGCGTAGCCGAACAGGGCGAGCACCTGCCGATTGGCAAAGCGGATGACGCCCTCGGCGTCGACCATGAGCATCGCGTCGGGGGCCGCTTCCAGCGCACTGAGCGCGAGCTGAGGTGGCATCATGCGCATGACGAGCAGCGTCCTCCCATTGGCGACAACCGGGTTTGACGGTGCGGCCATCCATACCCGTGTCTATTCTGCGGCGTACTGTCCGGGGCATTGGCGGCAAGCTTCGCCAAATTTACCGCGTCGCGCAGGTGTTACTTGAAAAGAATACCAGTTCACCGATGCGTGCCGCAATTGCGACTCAGGAACGATCCACATCGCGGTTACAAAGCGTAACGCTGGGCACATTGCGCAGTTCGCCGACTGGTTCGGGCGTGGGTAAAGATACGCACAGCATACTAGCCCCGCGCGTGCCACCCTCTCAGCTCGACATGGGTCGCGGAATGTGCGGACGGACTGACCATGACTGAATGCCGCGGGGGCGTGCCCGGGTTCAAAGCGCCATTTGTGCGCGTCTTGCGGCGCGAGTTCGCGATCGTGACGCGATTTGACGGCTCGCTGCCGGTCGCGCCGATCGCGGCACCGAGCGCGCCCTGTCAGCTCTACGTGCACGTCCCGTTCTGCGAGTCGCTCTGTCCGTTCTGCTCGTTTCACCGCGTCAAGTACCGAGAGGAGAAGTCGCGCGAGTATTTCGCGATGCTGCGGCGGGAGATCCGCCTGTACTGCGATCGCGGCTTCACTTTCGGGGATGTTTACGTCGGCGGCGGTACTCCGACTGTCAATCCCCGCGAGCTCATCGAGACCGTCCGGCTGATCCGCGCCTGCTGGCCGATCCGCACGCTGTCGGTGGAAACCAATCCGAACCATTTGCGGCCGGACCTGCTCGATGCGTTGCAAGGTGCCGGTGTCGACCGGCTGTCCGTCGGCGTGCAGAGCTTCGATGACATGCTGCTGCGCGCCATGCGGCGCTACGAGCCATACGGCAGTGGCGCCCGGATCGCCGCGCAGCTGGCCGCGGCCCGGGGCCGCTTCCCGACGCTCAACGTCGATATGATCTTCAATTTCGCGGAGCAGACCCACGAGTCCCTCAAGCGTGACCTCGCCATCGTGCGCGAGCTCGAAGTGGAGCAAGTGTCCTTCTATCCGCTGATGAGCGCCACGTCCACGGCCCGCCACATGGCGAAGAGTCTCGGGGTTGCGGCTCCCGGTCGCGAGTTCGAGTATTACGAACGGATCCTCGAGCTGTTGCGTCCCGCTTACGAACCATCGTCCGCGTGGTGCTTCTCGCGCGCCGCGCCTCGGTCCGGTCCACGGCCTATCGATGAATACGTCACGCAGCAGGACGAATACGTCGGTGTCGGCAGCGGGGCATTCAGCTATGTGGGTGGGCGGCTGTATTCGACCACGTTCTCCCTGAACCGCTATCGCGAGCGGATCGCGGCCGGGGAAAGCGGTATCACGGAATGCAAAGTCCTGACACTCAAGCAGCGCATGCGTTACGACTTCCTGATGCGGCTGTTCGGGCTCTCCCTGCCGTACGCGTTCATCACGGCGAAGTACGGCCGCTCGTTCTGGTGGCGGATGGCGCCGGAGCTGGCCGCCATGCGCCTGATCGGCGCCATACGCTACGACGCGGATGCCATCCGTCTGACGCAGCGCGGCATGTGCTGCTGGATGTCGATGATGTCCGAGTTCTTCACGGCGGTGAACACATTTCGTGACAAGATGCGCCGGCACATTCGGGCCGAGGAATACCGCCCCGGCGGGGCGGACTTCGGGCGTGCAGCACGCGGCGCTGGCACGCCATAGACCCGTTCCAAGCGGACCGTTCGCCGCCTCCCGGCGGATTCCTTGCGGAAATCCCGTACTGCTTTGCACCATCACGCCTCGTTAGCATCGCTGCCCAGTGACGCCTCTGCCGCGATCGGCCGGGGTGCGAGGTGGGAGACGCCGATGGGTAAGGTCCGTGAGGCGATCTGGGTGGCCGGCCGCCTGATCCGCAGAGTAGGTGTTCTGGGGGCCGTGGCGATGCTTGCGGCATGCGCGGGCAGCACCGGCGCATCGGGCCCCGCCGGACCGGCGGGTGCGACCGGCCCGGCCGGCCCGTCCGGACCGAGCAGCACGGTGAGCGCGCTCGACGTGAGCACCGCCACGAAGATCACCGCGACCATCACCAACGTCACGATTCCCTCCTCGGGACAACCGATCGTCGATTTCACGCTCGTGGATCAGAACGGCGAGCCGCTCTCGGGCCTGCCCGCCGCCGATGTCAGTTTCGCCATTGCCCGGCTCGTGCCCGCTGGCGTGCAACTGAATGCCTACCCGAGGCTGCCGGCGCCGGTTCCGCTCCTGCGGCCCCAATGGCAGTCCTACCTCTACAACATGGTCGAGCCCGCGCCCGCATCCGCCGGAACCGCCACCGATCCGGTCGTAGGTACCACGGCTGAGCCGCAGGCAACGACCGAAGCCGGCACCGCCGGAACGCTCGTCGATAACGGCAATGGCAGCTACCAGTACGAGTTCGCGAAGGACATCGAAACCGATCCGGTCGTGACCTACGATCCGAGCTACGTTCATCGCGTCGGTCTCGAGATCCGCAATCTCGCTCCCGCCAACAGCCCGGTGTACACATTCATCCCGGCGACCGGAGCGACCAC
The DNA here is from genome assembly GCA_027366635.1 of Gammaproteobacteria bacterium. GTDB lineage: Bacteria > Pseudomonadota > Gammaproteobacteria > Steroidobacterales > Steroidobacteraceae > 13-2-20CM-66-19. The sequence goes on from DAHXNE010000026.1 coordinate 22,417, forward strand.
CGGGTTCGATGCCAACGATGCCGTGTCCAACGCGCAATGCCTCGCCTGTCACCAGCAACTGGCCTTTCACGGCGGTGCGCGCACCAACGTGCAGTATTGCGTCATCTGCCACAATCCGAGCTCGATAGATCCGTCGAGCGGCAATACGCTCGATTTCTCGGTGATGATTCACAAGATCCACATGGGCGTCGATCTGCCGAGCGTCGTGGCGGGCACGAATTACTATATCTTCGGTTACCAGAACCAGATCTTCGATTTCAGTAACGTCGCCTATCCGCAGACCGATCTCAGCGACAACAGCAGCGCAGTATCGGGTTCCGGTACCCGTTTCTGCACGACCTGCCACGAGCCTGACGATCCCAGTGCGCCGCAATCCGGCGATTACCAGACGGTTATTGTTGCTGCCACCTGCGCCTCGTGTCACGACAACATCGATTTCGCGACGGGACAAGGCCATGACGGGATCATAGCAACCGACGCCCAGTGTTCGACCTGTCACGGACCGACCTCTACGCTCGACAATGGCACGCTGCAGGTGGCGGCCGCCCATGCTCTGGGGGTGGATGCCGCGGCCGGAAAGTTCGCCTTCAAGATCGTGAATGTCGCGAACACCGCGCCGGGCGATACGCCGTCCGTGACCCTGGAGGTCGTCAACCCGGATGCCAACGACGCGCCGTACACTTTGCCGGGACCGTTCGTGGGCGGGTCGCTGTCGGTCGATATGGCGTGGCCGACCGAGGGCTTCCAAAATATCGGCAGCGACAGCGCCACTGCCACCAGCGGCACGCCCAATCAGCCGGTGTCTATCAACTTTCTCGGTAGCAACGTGACCGACAACGGCAATGGCACGTTCACGGCACTCTCACCGGTGCCCATTCCGACTACGGCCTCCGGCTCGGGGCAAATGGCGGTGGAGGGGCGGGTGCCGGTGGCGCTGCCGAATGTATCGGGCAGCGGCACGACCACGGTGAACCTCGGTATCGACGGTGTCACCGATGACTTTCCGATCACCGACGCGAGCGCGGTGGCGCCCGCGCAAATCGTCTCGATCGCCAAATGCGATGCCTGTCATCACGACTTGAGTGAGCACGGCCAGTTGCGCACCAACAAAATAGAGCTGTGCGCGGCCTGCCACAACGCCGATGCCACTGACATCGGGGAGCACACGGCCGCCTCGGGCGCCTGCGGGCCGGTGGGCAGCGCGGGCGCGAATCCCGTCCAGTCGATCGACTTCGCGATCTTCATCCATGAGATCCATGCCTCGGGCGCGGTCGATGCCGCTGGCAATCTGCGCTACCCGAATGGGTTGACCATTTGTAGTTTCGGCGCGAGGCCCCAGACGTTCAATGTCGCCTACCCGGGCAATCTGGAGGACTGCAATGCCTGTCACGTGAACAACTCGTACTACCCGGTGAGCGACGCCCAGGCGCTGGGTCCGACGGTTGGTCTCGATCCGACCGCCCGCACGACCCTGACCGATGACGTCGCGGTCTCGCCGAACGCCGCGATCTGCGCGAGCTGCCATACGAGCCAGACGGCTGAGGAGCACATGATCCAGAATGGCGGTGACTTCACTGCGACCAAGAGCGCCACGGGCGCCTTGGTGCCGTCGAGCGTCGAGACCTGCGCGTTGTGTCACGGGCCCGGTGGAATAGCGGACGTGGCGGTGATGCACAACCTGGCGGATTTCCCCAATAGTACCGGTAGCACCGCCAGCAATTAAGGCGCGGGCAAACGCCACATGAATGCTGCACGTCCACGAATTCAACGGTTCTGGTCAGCCGCGGCGGTGGCACTGGCCGGTATGGTGATGTTTCTGGCAGCGGGCGCGGCATGGGCCGCGCCGCCCGCCGGTCCGCCCGTGCCTGCCGTGCCGAGTAACTCGCCCACGGCGCTTGGCTACAGCGCCCAAGGCGCCGATACCTGCCTGATGTGCCATCGGACCAACGCGCGGGTGATGGCCATCTTTCGCAGCCCGCACGCGCAGCCGAACAACCCGCGCAGCCCATTCGGGCCGGGCGGGTTGCAGTGCGAGGCCTGTCATGGGCCGGGCGAGGCCCACGTAAAGGCGTTCGGGATGAAGCCGGCGGGCATCGTGGTGTTCGGTCCGCATTCGCCGACGCCGGTGGCCAAGCAGAACTCGATGTGCCTGGCTTGCCACAAGAACGTGGCGCGCGTATGGCTGACCGGGGCGCACGCGGCCAATAACGTCAGTTGCGCCGACTGTCACCAGATTCATGCCGGCACGGATCCGGTCATGATGCAGGCCACCGAGGCAAGCGTCTGCGCCAAGTGTCATCAGGCGGTCGTGGCGCAGTTTCGCATGCCCTATCATCATCCAGTGCTCGAGGGCACCATGACCTGCTCGTCCTGCCATGATCCGCACGGCTCGTTCGGACCGGACATGCTCATCAAGAGCACTGTGAACGCGACATGCACCAGTTGTCATGCCGCGATGCGCGGTCCGTTCCTATGGGAACATCAGCCGGTCACCGACGACTGTCTGGACTGCCATACGCCGCACGGTTCGGCCGTGGCGTCGTTGCTGAAGGAGCCGACGCCCATTCTGTGTCAGCAGTGTCATGATCTTGCCGGCCATCCGTCCGTGCCGTACGGTCCCCAGGGCCTGCCCGCAGGCATGCCCAACCCTTATCTGCTGATCGGTGGATGCGTGAACTGCCACTCCCGCATCCACGGCTCGAACAGTCCGTCGGGGCAGTATCTGATGCGCTAGAGGAACCATGTCCCCGGGGAGTTCGAGACAGCGCGGCACAGGCGACTCGTTCACGCGCCGCGCACCACGTGCCACAGCGGTGATCGCCATGGCGGTGGGCGCCGCACTCGCGGCGCCGCTGGCGCGCGCCACTGCGCCGCGGCCCAATACCAGCGCGTGGACGTGCAAGCTTTGCGTATTCTATACAGGCGCGAAGGCCAAGGTCGAAGTGGGGGTGCTCGACGCCAGCGGCGCGAACTTCGCCTCCGGGCGCTACAACGGCGTCGATCACAACGGCGCGTACCTGCAAGGCGGCGCGCAGGGTCGCTGGCGCACCGCGGGCGGGGCTTACGGGAGTTTTACGGCGGATCATCTGGGCCTTGCCTCACGCCATATCGCCGTGATAGCCGGCGAGGAGGGGCGTTACGAGGTCCATGCAACCTACCAGGGGCAGCCGTTTCACCAATACGATGACGCCGAGACCCCGTACCGCAGCGCTGGCGATGGGGAGTTGGTGCTCCCGGGTGGCTGGGTGACGGCCAATACCACAGCGGGCATGACCGCCCTGCGGGCGGACCTCGAGCCGGTTCGCATCGAATCAAACCGGCGTACGGTGACTCTGAGCGGCCGGTACTTTACCAGCAGCGTCTGGACGCTGTTCGGTACTCTCAGCCAGACGGAGCGGACCGGCACCGATGCCACGGGAGCGAGCTTTCTCACCGAAGCGGTGCAGCTGCCGGAGCCGATCGATTACCAAACCGACGATGTCCACGCCGGCGCAGTGTGGGCCGATGCCGGCGCCAGCGTGCGCATCGCCTATCAAGGCTCCTGGTTCGACGACAAACTGGACGCGCTGGTGTTCCAGAACCCCTATCTGCCGCTCGTGCCCGGCGCGAGTGCGGGTCTGCTGTCACTGCCGCCGGACAACGACCTGCAGCAAGGTTCGATTGCGGGCGAAGTGGTGTTGCCCATCTGGTCGGGTGAGCTCAGCTATCTGGCCTCGGTCGGCCGTCTTGCCCAGGAGGGGACGTTCGTTCCCGGCAGTACGCTCCCGGGCGGCCCGGCGCCGCTGTCCGGCTCGCTGTCCGGCGATATTGACCTGACACATTACGCGCTGGGGCTGTCGCTGCGGCCGATGGCCCGGCTCGATCTGCTCGGTCGGGCCACGTACGATGGCCATGACGACCACACCGCGGTGCTCGCCATTCCCTACATCGTGACGGACACGCTGCCGGGCGGTATTGGTGTCACGCCGCGCTACGGAGAGGATCGTGTGCGGCTCACCGGCAGCGCCTCTTACCGCCTGGTCCGCTGGGCGCGGGTAAGTGTCGGGGGTGAGTACGGCCACACCCATTACGGTCCTCTGCAGGTCCTGACCTCGCTCAGCGAGCTGCAGGCATGGGGCCAGGCGACGGTACAGCCGGTGGCGGCGGTGAGCGTCACGGTCAAGGGGGGCAGCTCGCGCCGCGACGCCTCGGCACTCGATGTGGCCGCCCTGCCGCCGGGCGAGGATCCGCAGCTGCTGGCGTACGATTACGCGCCCCGCGATCGGGAGTTCCTCATGGTCCGGGGCACCTGGGCCATCACCACCCGGGTGGCATTCTCGCTGCAGAGCACCGCGGCCACGGACGCGTATCGCCGCTCGCAGCTTGGCCTGAGCGATGCACGCGAGCGCGAGCTCTCCGCAACGCTGGAGTGGTCGCCCGCGAGCCCCTGGAGCCTGTATCTCGACAGCAGCTACCAGCACCTGGAGACCGGCCAGTACGGCCTGCAGATCCCCGCCGGCATCGCCTGGCAGGCGCGCGAGGGCGAATATTTCTGGACCGCCGGCACGGGAGGAACTTGGACCGTGAGCTCGCGCTGGCGCGTCCGGGCCGATTACGTTTACGCGGCTTCGCGCGCGAACATGTCGCTCGACAGTGTGGGTGTCTATGGGGGATTTCCACAGGATGGCAGCTCACTCGACACAGTCAAAGTCGATGCGAGCTACCGGTGGACCGCGGCGCTGTCGCTGCGCCTGCGCTACGAGCGGGCCAATTTCGGATCCAACGATTGGGCGCTGCAGAGCGTCTATCCGGACACTGTGCCACAGCTACTCGCCCTCGGAGTGCAGCCGTATCGCTACGGTGTGGACCTGATCAGCGTATCATTCCTGTACCGGCTGGGACGATAGCAGAGGAGATTCCCGGATGAGCACTAGAGGTCTGATTCTTTCTGGACTGGGGCTCGCGCTTGCGGCCAGTGCGGCCATGGCGTCTGCGGCCACGCCCGCGGCCGAAGGCAAGGCATTGGCGAGCTCGCAGGGCTGTGACATGTGCCATGTGGCCGGCGGCATGGCCAAGCCACTGTCGAGCTATGTTGGGGATTCCGACAGCCGGCTCGAGGCGGCCATTCTCGATCCGAAGAAGGCGCTTGGGGCCAACGTGATGATGCCGCCCTTCCGCGGCAAGCTGAGCGCCGCGCAGTTGGCCGCGCTCGTGGCCTACATCAAGGCTGGCGGCCGGTAGAGGCCGAGCGCGGCGCCGGGCGGTTCCGGCCTCGCCCCGAGAGCATAGATCGGCACGCTCAACCCGGAGCGAGCGGGGTCGGATCCAGGTAAATTTCGTAATGCGAGATTTTGTCGCCGCGTAGCGTGAGGACATCGCAGAACGGAAGCTGAACGGTCGTGCCGTCCAGCCGTTGGTAACGCACCTCGCCGCGGCAGATGACGTGCCCGGAAGTCTCCCACAGATCGAGCACGCGATGCGACAGGGATGCGACGCTGGCAAAGAATCCATCCACGGCTTGCGCGATCGCGGTCTCGCCCTGCGCCGCGGGCGCGCTACCGAAGCGGAAGCGGGCGTCGGGCGTCAGGAAGCCGACGAATTCCCTGGTGCGCTTGCCGTCGATGCTCGCGAAGAGCCGTTGACACCACTGCTGTCGATTCATGAGATTCTCCTGCGCGCGTTTCAGCGTACGATGGCCGCGCTCAACACACTGACGAACAGCAGCGCCGATCCCGCCAAGTGCAGCTTCAATGTGGTGCGGATGGAGCGCTGCAGCGAGGCGCGCTCGGTTGGTTCGACGATCGCGCCGGCGGCGCGCCACGCCGCGGGCAGCAGCAGCAGGCCGGCGAAGCCCGCCCAGGCCGGGATCACGCCCAAGATGGCGGCCAGAATCAGCGCCGCGCAGGCTCCGCCCTGCAGCGCGAGAAACAACCGGCGCGTGGCCGGCACGCCGAGCCGTACCACGAGGGTGGCTTTCCCGGCACGCGCGTCGGCCTGTCGGTCGGGCACCTCGTTCATCAGCAGAATCGCCGCGACCCACAGGCCCATGGGCACCGATATCAGGATGCTTGTGGCGTTGAGCCGTCCGCTCTGCAGCCATGCCGCGCCGGCCACCGGCAGAACTCCGAATGCGATGGCGATGCTCGCCTCACCGAGGCCCCGGGCGGCGAGCTGGATCCGCGGCAGGGAATAGGCCAGTCCGAGCGCGACTCCGACCACGCCGAATGCCAGCACGCCCGGTCCGCGCAGCGCGACCAGTGCGAGCCCCAATACCGCCGCGACAGCGAGCAGCGCTATGCCCCAGAGTGTCATCTCGCGCGGGCTGAGCACGCCGTTCTGAATAAAGCGCGAGCCGCCGGTGTAGGGGAATATCCGCTCCTCGTTGCCGCGGTCGGCGCCGGACAGATCATCGCTGACGTCATTGAGGACATTCGCGGCCAAATGAACACACAGCGTTGCCAGCAGAGCCAGCAGTGCCAGGCTCCACGAGAACCGTCCGGCGACTCGGTAGCCCCAGGCACTGCCGATGAGCACCGAGGCGAGCGATGCGGGCGCGAAGGCCGGCCGCGTCGCAAGCACCAGCCGCCGCGTCCGTGCCGCGAATGAGCCGCCGCCGAACGCGGCGGCGGTCGGCTCGGCGGGAGTTGTCTGCATGGGCGTCGTCATCGTCACGGACTCCTATGCCGCGGCCTGTACCGCCGCGCCACTTTGATTACCGTCACTTTTGCTCATCCGCTTCACGACAGGGGGCAATGGCCGCAGTGCGTGCCGCTCATCCTGCGAAGATTACCAGTAGGATCAGCGTGATACCGGTGATCACGACGGCGGACCCGAACAGCACGCTGATGGCCGTCATGAACGGCGAGGGCGCCGGCACAATCGACTGCTCGAGCCGACCCTCGTCCACCAACTGTTGGTACTGCAAGGGCCGCTCCTCTTTGAACCGATCGAGCGGCACCCGGCCGGTAAGGATCGAGACATCGATCGGAAATTTCTCGGGCCGCAGGTGATTGTGGAAGAAATGAAAAATGAAGATGAAGCCGGTCGCGAGCAGTGCCTCTTCGGAATGCACGAGCAAGGCGACATTCAGGGCGATCCCGGGCAGCAAGCGTGTGGAATAGACCGGCGCTGCCATCATGAGCCCGGACACGCCGATGATCGCCACGCCCCAGAATACCGCCCAGTAATCGAATTTCTCCCAGTACGTCCAGCGGCCCATGCGCGGCTGAGGTCCGAGGTACAGGAACCAGCGGAAGTTACCCCAGATATCGCGGATGTCCTTCTGGTTGGGCACGAGAGAATCGTCCCCCAACAGGCGGAAGCGCTGCTTTTTCACCACCACGCGGTAGCCCAGGTAGCACAAATGAAAGAAGAAGTAGCCGAAGGTGATGCCGCCGTTGACGATGTGCACGATGCTCATCGTGTGTGGACCGCCGAAAAAGGCGGTCACGGCGCGGGCCCAGGCGGTCTGCGGATGCATCAGCGCCAGGCCCGTCAGGGCCAGCAGCATGAAGCTCAGGATCACGGTCAGGTGCGTCAGACGGTCAACCACGGTGAACCGCTGGATGTGCGGCCCGCCGAAGTGCGATACCCGCGGCAGCTCGCCGCGCAGCCGGCCGACGAAACTACGCTGCAGCCACAGCAGTGTGTGCAGGCCGAAGAAGCCGAACACGCCGATGAGCAATGCCAACATGAAGTAATGCACGCCGGTCAGCAGCGCGGAGCGCCGCGGATCATCTGGCTGGGGATGCGGGTCGAAGCCGATGAAGTTGGCCGTCGCTCCGGCATGGCAGCTCTGGCAAGTCGTCAGCCGATTGCGCGCGGAGACGCGTGACAGCGGATTGGATGGCGGCAGCGCGAGGTGCGGGTTGTGGCAGCTAATGCAGGTCGGGGCCCCCTTCATTCCGAGCGCGGCGGCCTGGCCGTGCGGCGTGCTCATGTAGGAGCGATAGGCCTGGGCGTGGCATCCGGCGCAGGTGCGCGTGATGCGGCGCAGGAACACCGGACTGGTCACCGGTTGCACGTCGTGCGTGCCATGGCAGGTGACGCAGGTGGGTGTGGTGCGTCGGGCGGCGGCCGGAGTCGGACTGGGCGCCATGGGTGGGGCATGCGACCCGTGGGCCAGCGCCCAGCCTTCGGCTACGTGGCAGCGCGCGCAATTGACCGCGGCAACCGGCACCGGATGCGGTATCCGCTTGATCGAGGCATGGCAACTGACACAGGCAAGCGAGGCGTGCACCGAGTGGGCCAGCACCCGCGGATTGACCTTCGGTGCACCCATGAGGCCGGTGGCATGACAGGCGAGGCACTCGCTGTTGGGGATCGGCGCCGCGGCGGGCGCCGCCTGGAGCGCCGGCCCGAGCAGCAACGCCGCGACAGCCAGCGCCACCATCCAACAGAGTCCGCCGACACGACGTGCGTTCATTTTCAACAGCATCCGGGACAGGCCGGTGCGGGTCGATACGTACGATTGCCTAGGATATCCGCACAGGTACGTATTCAAGACACCACGCCGGTGCGGCACGGTAGAGCAGCAGCCTGATTCAAGGGGTGGCGCATGTGTCTGGCAATACCCGGCAGAATTCTCAGCGTTTGCGGTGACGACCCCGTGGTGCGCACTGCGCGCGTCGATTTCGGTGGGGTCGTCAAGGAAATCAGCCTGGCGTACACCCCCGAGGCGCAGCCGGGACAGTACGTGCTCGCGCATGTGGGCTTCGCCATGGCGTTGATCGATGAAGACCAGGCCGCCGAACTGCTCGCGACACTGCGCGGTCTGGCCGCCGAGGCGGGCATTTCCCTGGACGCGGTGCCCGGACCCGGCGCATGAAGCACGCCGACGAATATCGCGATGGCCGGCTTGCACGCGTGCTCGCGGATCGAATCGGCGCAGAAGTGGTCGGCGGTACCGGCGGGTATCACTTCATGGAATTCTGCGGCGGGCATACCCACGCCATCTCCCGCTATGGCCTGGAAGATCTGCTGCCCGCATCGGTTCGTCTGATCCATGGACCCGGTTGTCCGGTGTGCGTCCTGCCGGTGGCCCGCATCGACAGCGCCATCCGGCTCGCCGAACGGCCGCAAGTGACGCTGTGCACCTACGGCGACATGATGCGCGTGCCGGGCTCGCGCGGCGTGTCGCTGCTGCGGGCCAAGGCGGCGGGCGCCGACGTGCGCATGATCTATTCGGCCGCCGATGCCGTGGCGCTGGCGCGCGCCGAGCCGCGGCGCGAGGTCGTGCTATTCGCAATCGGCTTCGAGACCACGACTCCGCCGACGGCGCTGGCTATCCGGCTCGCCGCGCGACTCGGTGTGAAGAACTTCAGTGTGTTCTGCAATCACGTGCTGACGCCCGCGGCGATCCAGAATATTCTGGAAAGTCCCGATGTGCGTGAGCTCGGGCGGGTGCGGATCGATGGGTTCATCGGACCGGCGCACGTGAGCACGATCATCGGCAGCGCGCCCTATGCGTTCTTTGCCGAGGAGTTCGCCAAGCCCGTGGTCATCGCCGGGTTCGAGCCGCTCGATGTGCTGCAGGCGATACTCATGCTCATCCGACAGGTCAATGACGGACGCCATGAGGTCGAGAACCAATACGGGCGGGCGGTGCGTCCGGACGGCAACGAGCACGCGAAACGTGATGTCGCCGAGCTCTTCGAGCTACGCAAGAGCTTCGAGTGGCGCGGGCTTGGACCGGTTCCCTACAGCGCGCTGCGTTTGAAAAGCGCCTACGCCGAGTTCGACGCCGAGCGGCGCTTCGCGCTCCAAGACGTCCCCGCGCGCGAGGTTCCGGGATGCCAATGCGGCGCGGTGCTGCGCGGCGTGAAGCGGCCCACCGACTGCAAGCTGTTCGGCACGGTATGCACGCCCGAGACGCCGATGGGCTCTTGCATGGTGTCCTCGGAGGGTGCTTGCGCCGCGCACTGGACCTACAAGCGATTTCGCGATCCGCTGCCGTTGGATGTGGGAGTTGCGGCGCAGGGGACCCGATGAGCCGACCGCTGCGCCGGCTGCTCGATGTTCGCTGCGGGCGGGTGGAACTCGCGCACGGCGCGGGCGGCAGCGCCATGGCGCAGCTGATCGCGCAGGTGTTTCACCCGGCGCTGGACAACCAATGGCTGCGCCGCGGCAACGACCAGGCGGCGTTCGACGTCGAGCCGGGACGCATGGTGATGACCACCGACGGTTACGTGATCTCGCCGCTGTTCTTTCCCGGGGGAGATATCGGGTCCTTGGCCGTGCACGGCACGGTCAACGACATCGCCATGGGCGGCGCGGTACCGCGCTATCTGTCGGCGAGCTTCATTTTGGAGGAAGGCTTCCCGCTGGCGGATCTCGAGCGTGTCGCCCAGAGCATGGGGGCGGCGGCCCGCGCGGCCGGAGTTGCCGTGGTGACCGGGGATACCAAAGTGGTGGAGCGCGGCAAGGCCGACGGCGTGTTCATTTGCACGACGGGAATCGGTGTGGTGCCGCCCGGGACGGATGTCTCGGTCGAACGGGTGCGCCCGGGCGATCACGTTCTGTTGTCCGGATCGCTCGGGGACCACGGCATTGCCGTCATGTCGTGCCGGAACGACCTGCGCTTCGAGACCGCGTTGCAGTCGGACTCCGCCGCCCTGCACACGCTGGTGGCGGCAATGGTCGCCGCCGGCGGCGCGGGGCTGCACGCCATGCGTGACCCTACCCGCGGCGGCCTGGCGGCGACGCTCAATGAGATCGCTCAGCAGGCCGGTGTCGGGGTGCGGCTGCGTGAGCAGGCCATACCGATCAAGCCTGCCGTGGCGGCCGCCTGCGAGCTGCTCGGCCTCGATCCGCTGTATGTCGCCAACGAGGGCAAGCTCGTGGCCTTTGTCGCACCCGAGTCGGCTGGGGCGGTGCTCGCGGCCATGCGCGCCCATCCTCTCGGAGGTGACGCGGCGCTCATCGGCGAGGCCGTCGCGGACGATCATCGCTTCGTGCAGATGACCACGGGGTTCGGTGGCGGTCGAGTCGTCGATTGGCTCGCCGGTGAGCAGTTGCCGCGGATCTGTTGAGCCGTTCGATGCGCATTCTACTGCTCACCCATTCGTTCAACAGTCTCGCCCAGCGTCTGTTTGTCGAGCTCGAAGAACACGGCCATCACGTGTCCGTGGAGTTGGACATCAACGACGCCGTGACGCGCGAAGCCGTCGAGCTGTTCGATCCGGATGTGGTGCTCGCGCCGTTCCTAAAACGTGCGATTCCAGAGCCAATCTGGCGGACCCGGTGCTGTCTGATCGTCCACCCCGGCATCCGCGGCGATCGCGGTCCGTCGGCGCTTGACTGGGCCCTGCTCGAGGCGCGGCGGGAGTGGGGCGTCACGGTGCTGCAGGCGCAGGCGCAGTTCGATGCGGGGCCGGTGTGGGCGAGCGTTCCGAGCGCTTTGCGCGCCGCCACCAAGTCGAGCATCTACCGGCGTGAGATTGCCGATGCCGTCGTGCGCGCGGTGCTCGAGGCGCTGGGACGGGTCGAGTCCGGCGATGTCCAGCCGCAGCGCACTGATCCGGCCGATCCAGCGGTGCGCGGCCGTGAGCGGCCGCTGTGCCGTCTGGCCGACCGGCGCATCGACTGGTTCTGCGATGGCACCGAGACGGTATTGCGCAAGATCCGCAGCGCCGACGGATCCCCGGGCGTCGCCGACGAACTGTTCGGCCGCCGCGTACGGCTGTTCGATGCTCACCCGGCCGCGGGCCTAGCGGGCGCCCCGGGCAGCATGCTCGCGCGGTGCGATGGTGCGCTCGCCCGGGCAACTCGCGATGGTGCGATCTGGATCGGACACGTGCGAGAGGAGGGTGGGGAAAATACCGGCATCGCCGGCTTGAAGCTTCCGGCCGAGCGGGTGTTTCAAGCCGAGAGTGCCGCGTTGCCGACGGCACCCGGTTACGCACCGATCCGTTATGAGGAGGACGGGCCGGTTGGCGTGCTGAGCTTCGAGCTCTACAACGGGGCGCTGAGCGCGCAGCGGTGTCAGCAGTTGCGTGCCGCCTATGCCCGCTGCCTCGAACGGCCCACGCGGGTGCTGGTTCTGGCCGGCGGGGCCGATTATTGGTCGACCGGCATTCATCTGGGGCTGATCGAAGCGGCGGACAGTCCCGCGGACGAGTCCTGGCGCACCATCAACGCGATCGATGATTTGACCCGGGACATCATCCTCACCAGCGACCGGCTGGTGATCGCCGCGCTGCGCGGCGGCGCGGCCGCAGGCGGGGTGTTTCTCGCACTCGCGGCGGACGAGGTGTGGGCCGTTGCGGGTGTGGTGCTCAACCCGCATTACAAGGACATGGGCAACCTCTACGGCTCGGAGTATTGGACTTATCTGCTGCCGCGGCGGGTGGGCGCGCAAGGCGCGCAGCGGCTGATGCAGCGGCGATTGCCGATGGGCGTCGCCGAGGCTAGGCGTCTGGGCCTGGTGGATCGGGTGCTGCCGTGCGAGGCTATCGACGCATTGACGGCGATCGGCGCGTCGGCGCAAGCGCTCGCGGCCGACCCGACTCTGGAGCGACGGATCGCGGCCAAGCGCCTGCGGCGCGAGGCGGACGAGCGCGCCAAGCCGCTCGAGACATACCGCTGCGAGGAACTCGCGCGCCTGGAGCGCAACTTCTACGGCTTCGATCCGAGCTACCACGTGGCCCGGTACAACTTCATCTACAAGGTGGCGAAATCACGTACGCCGCTGCATCTGGCCCGGCATCGTGGCCCGCAGGCGCGTCGGCCCGCGCCGCTGCGGGCCGTGACGGGCGGTGTGGATCGCGGGCAGACCAACCAGGAGACTCGACATGTGTAAGGATTGCGGTTGCGGAATCACCGACGGCGAGCACGCTCATCACAGCCAGCGCGGCGAAGGCGGTGCCGTCCGGTCGGTCGAGGTGCTGCGCGAATTGCTTGGTGAAAATGACCGCCTCGCGGCTCACAACCGTGAGCACTTCGACGCGCACGGTGTGCTCGTGATCAATCTCATGTCCTCCCCGGGAGCGGGCAAGACCTCGCTGCTGGAGCGCACGGTGGAGGCACTTTCGGGGCGTCGGCGCATGGCGGTCATCGAAGGGGACCTGGCCACCGAGAACGACGCGCGGCGCATTCGCGCCAAGGGCGTGCCGGCGGTGCAGATCACCACTGGTAGCGCTTGTCATCTGGATGCCCACATGGTTCACCGCGCGCTCGATGATCTCGAGCTCGAGGGACTGGACCTGCTGTTCATCGAGAACGTCGGCAATCTGGTCTGCCCGGCCAGCTTCGATCTCGGCCAGCATCTCGATGTGATCTTGCTGTCGGTCCCGGAGGGCGACGACAAGCCACAGAAGTATCCGGTGATGTTCCATGCGGCCGATCTGGTGCTTCTGACCAAGGCGGACCTGTTACCGCTGTTGCCGGAGTTCGATCCGGCGCGCGCCGAGGCGAGCCTGCGTTCGCTCGCGAGCGAAGCGCCGGTATTGCGGCTATCCAGCCGCTCGAGCGCAGGCATGGAGGCGTGGTGCGTTTGGCTCGAGCGCGCGCGCGCGGCACACCGCACGGGTCTGCGACATCCGGCCCGGCCGGCTACCGGGGATGAGCACGTCGCTGCCGCCGGCCACGCCGGCGCCTGAGCCGGCGTCGGGCACGGCTGTATCGGGCGAGCCGCAGGCGCGGCGGCTGCGGCTTGGTGGCTATGTGCAGGGCGTCGGGTTCCGGCCGTTCGTCTACCGCTTGGCGCACTCGCTCGGGCTTGCCGGCAGCGTCCGTAATCTGCACGGTGAGGTCGATATCGTGGTCCGCGGCTCGTCGGCGGCGCTCGAGCGTTTCATGCATGAGCTGATCGCGAGCGCTCCGCCGTTGGCCCGCCCGCGCCTGATCGATGTGCAAGCGGTCACGCTGCCACTGACGTCGGAGTTCACGATTCTCGCCAGTGCCGCCGACGGTCCGGCGCGGATCTTCGTCCCCGCCGATGCGTTCACCTGCCCGGAGTGTCTCGCCGAGCTCACCGAGCCGACCGACCGCCGTCACCGCTATCCGTTCATCAACTGCACCCAGTGCGGTCCGCGCTACACGTTGATCGAGGCGCTGCCCTACGATCGTTCCAACACGACGATGTCGGGCTTCGCGCTCTGTTCACGCTGCGCCGCGGAGTATCGTGATCCCGGTGATCGGCGCTTCCACGCAGAGCCGGTGGCCTGTCCGGAGTGTGGACCGTCGGTCTGGCTCGAGAGTGAGTCCTCGCCGGGGCATACGCTGCGCGGGGAGCCGGCTCTGCGGCGCGCCGTGCAGGTGCTGCTCGCCGGCGGGGTCGTGGCCGTCAAGGGAGTGGGGGGCTATCATTTGCTGTGCGATGCCACGAGCGACGCGGCGGTAGCTCGGCTGCGCGCGCGCAAGCACCGTCCTGACAAGCCGTTCGCGGTGATGTACCCGCAGCAAGGTGGCGACGGGTTGGCGGCGTTGCGCGGCGACGTCCATCTGTCAGAGCACGAATCCGCATGGCTGCTCAGCCCGGCGCGGCCGATCGTTCTGGCGCGGCGGTGCGGCGGCGCCCGGCTCTCGCGGCTGGTGGCGCCGGGCTTGGCCGAGGTGGGTGTTTTTCTGCCGTATAGTCCCTTGCACCATCTGCTGCTGAGCGATGCCGCGCGAGCGCTGGTGGCGACCTCGGGCAACGTCAGCGGTGAGCCTGTCATCACCGAAGTGATTGCGGCGCGCGCGTACCTCACGCCCATGGTCGATGCCGTCCTGCATCACGATCGGCCGATTGCGCGCCCAGCCGATGACGCGGTGGTACGCAGCGTCCTGGGTCGTGCGCGCGTGCTGCGCATCGGGCGCGGGTTGGGTCCGCTGGAGCTCGCCTTATCCCGGCGACTCGAGCAACCGGTGCTCGCCACGGGCGGACACCTGAAGGCCACGGTTGCTCTGGCTTGGGAGGATCGGGTGGTCGTCTCGCCGCACATCGGCGATTTGGATAGCGCGCGCAGCGTGCGGATCTTCGAGCAGGTCGTCGAGGACTTGCAGCGCCTCTACGGCGTGAGGGCCACCGCAGTGATCTGCGACGCGCATCCGGATTACGCGTCGAGCCGTTGGGCGCGCGAGTGCGGTCTGCCGGTTACGCGCATCCCGCATCACCAGGCGCATGCGTCGGCCGTGGCGGGTCAAAGTGATGTGCGTGGTCCGATGCTGGTCTTTACCTGGGACGGCACCGGGTTTGGCGAGGACGGCACGTTGTGGGGCGCAGAGGCGTTTCTCGGGGCGCCCGGCGCTTGGCACCGTGTGGGCAGCCTGCGGCCGTTTCGCCTGCCCGGGGGCGAGCGCGCCGCGCGCGCACCGTGGCGATGCGCCGCGGGCGCCTGCTGGGAGGCGGGTATCCGGCTGCCCGACCCCCAGCCGGATGCGCTGGTGCGGCAGGCCTGGGAGCGAGGCGTCAATGCGCCATGGACGAGCGCTGCCGGCCGGCTGTTCGATGCGGGCGCCGCCCTGGCGTTGGGCGTGCGTGAAGCCAGCTACGAAGGGCAGGGACCCATGCGGCTCGAGGCGGCTGCTCGCGCCGGCGCGAGCGGCTGTGAGCGGGCCCGACCGATCGCGCCGGCTCGGCTGTACCGGGACGCGACGGGCGTGCTGCGCCTCGATTGGCAGCCCCTGATCGAGCAGCTGGTACACTGCAACGCTCCGGTCGGACAGCGCGCACTGGAGTTTCACCGCGCTCTCGCGTGCGGCCTCGCGGCCCAGGCGCGGGCCTTACGTTCCGCGGGCATCACTCATGTGGGGCTCGGCGGTGGAGTGTTTCAGAACGCGCTGCTGACGGAACTGGCGTCTGAGGAGCTTGTCGCGGCGGGCTTTCACGTGAGTCTGTGCGAGCAGGTGCCCTGCAACGACGGCGGGCTGTGTTACGGACAGATCATCGAGTACGCGGCGCGAACTGGATCACGGGACTGCCCATGCTGAGCACACAGGCCGAGCGCCGACTGCCTTATGACGCAACCGCGTTGTTCGATCTGGCGGCCGATGTCGAGGGCTATCCGTTCTTTCTGCCGGGCTGGATCGAGGCGCATATCGAGCAGCGCGACGGCGAGCGGTGCGAAGCGGTGCAGACCATCGGGTTCGGGCCCATGCGTCTGCGGTTTCGTACCCAGGCGCTGCTGCGGCGCCCGGAGCGGATCGAAATAACCTCTGACGACGCGCAGTTCCGTCACTTGAATCTCACCTGGCGCTTCGCCGCCAGTCCCGCCGGCGGCTGCCAGGTCGCTTTGCTGCTCGAGATCGAGCTGCGCTCGCGTTTTCTGCAGCGTTCACTGGAATTGATGACCCCGACCGCGGCGGGCGACATTTTGCGGGCATTCGAGGGCCACGCGCGGCAGCGCCTGCAGCCGACCGGCGGCCCATGAAACCGGTGTGCCGGCGTTGGGGCTCGCGCTCAGCCCAGGGCCTGGTCCAGCCAGCGCGCGAGACTCGAGCCATCCAACGCGCCGGATTGACGCGCGAGCTCGCGGCCCGCACGGAACAGGATCAGCGTCGGGATGCTGCGGATCCCGAACCGTCCGGCGAGTTGCGGCTGCTCATCGGTGTTGACTTTTGCCACGCGCACTCCGGTGGCGCGCTGAGCCGCGGCGCGATCGAGCACCGGCGCCATCATGCGGCACGGCCCGCACCAGGGGGCCCAGAAATCCACGAGCACCGGCAGTGTGGCGCGCTCGACGTGCGCGGCGAACGAGGCGGTATCCAGTGCTACCGGCTCCCCGGTCAGGATCTGGGCTTTGCACCGTGGGCACTTGGGATGTTCCTGCAGGCGCCCCTCGGGTACGCGGACCAGAGTGTGGCAGTGCGGACAGGCCACAATCACCGCATGGGCGGCTTCAGTTTGGGCGTTCATGCCGTCTGGGTGGGGTCGTCGGTCCGGGAATCAAGCCGGGGTCTTGGCTTCGACTGCGGCGCCCCCATGTCGGCGGTTTGCGATCGCGGAATCCTTTTTCACGAGGGCTACATCGCGCATGGAATACCGGGATTACTATAAAACCCTGGGCGTGGCGCGTACCGCCACGGCCGAGGAGATCAAGAAGTCCTACCGCCGGCTGGCTCGCAAGTACCATCCTGATGTCAGCAAGGAGAAGGATGCCGAGGCGAAGTTCAAGGAAGTTCAGGAGGCCTACGAGGTTCTGAAGGATGCGGAAAAGCGCGCCGCCTACGATCAGCTTGGGAGCGGCTGGCAGTCCGGCCAGCAGTTTCGGCCTCCGCCGGACTGGGCGAGCGGCTTCGAGTTCGGCGGTGAAACCCCGTCCCAGGGTGCAGGCGGCGCACATGTATTCGAGCAGCATGGCTTCAGCGACTTTTTTGCCTCGCTGTTCGGCGGTGCGAGCCCGTTTGCCGCGGCTGGTGAGCGCCCGCAGTACGGCGGACGCGACCATCATGCCCGCATCGACCTCGATCTCGAGGAGGCCTTCGGGGGCGGCGCGCGCACGCTCGAGCTGAAGCGGCCGGAGCTGAAATCGGACGGCACGCTGGAGCTGCGCACGCACACCGTGCGGGTGACGATTCCCGCAGGCGTCACGGACGGGCAGCTCATTCGATTGGCCGGACAAGGCGAGCCGGCGTCTGGCGGTGGGCGAGCGGGCGACCTGTATCTGGAGGTGCACGTGCGCCCAAACCGCCGGTATCAGCTGGACGGCCGCGACGTGACGCTGACGTTACCTATTGCACCTTGGGAGGCCGCGCTGGGGGCGACAGTGACTGTCCCGACGCTCGGGGGCGCCGTCGAGATGCAGGTGCCGCCCGATGCGCAGTCCGGGCAGAAATTGCGCTTGAGAGGCCGCGGGTTACCCGGTCAGCCGCCCGGTGATGCCTATGTGCAGCTCAAGGTCGTACTCCCCCCCGCTACCTCGCCCGAGGCGCGCGCGGTCTACGCGGACATGCGAGCGAAGCTCGGGGACTTCGATCCGCGCGCCGATTTCAGGAGGTAGTGTCATGGAGATCCGTGAAGTGCACGTGGTGGGCGGCGCCGATTGGGTCGATGCCGCCGAAATCTGCCGGCTTTGCCGACTCGATCTCGCTGCGGTGATCGAGTTCGCGGAGCTTGGTCTGGTCTCGCTCCGAGGCGACTCTCCGGGCCAGTGGCAGCTCCCGGTGGCGGCACTGCCGCGTCTTGCAGTGGCGGGCCGGCTGATGCGCGATCTCGGGGTCAACGTCAGCGGTGCGGCTCTGGCCCTCGAGCTGTTGGATGTACGGCGGGAGCTGGAACGGCAGATCCGACGCCTCCAGGCTCTGGCGCAATAGCGCGTGCCAACTGTCGAGCCGCTCAGGGGGAGACGCGATTGATCAGGATGTTTACTTGGCCATCGCGGCCGACTCGGTAGGTCGCCCGTCCAGACAGATCCCCACGGGCATCGAGTGGATTGCCGGACGGCGCAACGCGCGCGACGACCTCGACGCGCTCGCCCGTTGTGAACGTGCGCCCGGGAATCATCGAGTCGGCGGGTGTCAGAGTTACGGTTTGGGGAAACCGGCTGGTCAGGCGCTTGACCGCCAGCGGCGGGCCGGGCTGTGCCGGATCGCGAACGAATACAAAGAGCGGCGCGTCGTGCGGTGCCCGCGCGGCAAGTGTCGGAGCCAGCTGCAAGCGGACCCGAATCACTGCCGGGTGTGCCCCGGCGCGGTCAATCATCGCGCCGGTCGCGATGGGCACAGGCGGTGAATTTCCCAGCTGCTGATCGATGCTGGCGATCTGTTCCCGCACTACATTCCTCATGTGCGCCGGCGGATCGAGCGTCAGCAGCCGGCTGAAGCGTGCGCGGGCGAGCGCGAGTTGCCCGCGGTGCATCGCCACGATTGCCCCAAAGTAGAGCGCCTCTGGATCAGTCGGCGAGAGCGCCAGCGCCCGCTCGACCAAGTTGCCGGCGCGTCCCGTCAGTTGCCGCCCGTCGATCAGCATCATCGCTTGCGCTTCCCCGAGCAGCGCATCCGCATCGGTGCCGCCGGACAGTCGATCGGCCTGCCGATACGCATGCTCGGCGCGCGGGTATTCCTTGAACACAATGTACGAGCGTCCCAACATCATCCAGCCAGCCAGATCGTCGGGATGCGATCTGAGGTGACGTGCCAACTGCACCACCATGGATTGGGGAGAGCCGGCCTTGGGAGCTTGCTTCACCGATCCGTTGCTCAGCGAAGCGTAAAGGGTCGTTATGCCGAGCATCACAACCCCTGTGCAGACGAGGGCGATCCACAGCGCCGGATTCAGCGAGGGACGCGATTTGAGCAATGGTATCGAAATGAGCCCGGCCGCGATCAGCACGAGCGCAACGGCAGACAGGATGACCACGGCCATCAGCACTCCCACGGCGCGCTCATGCCCGTGCGCCGCGTGGGGGCTGACCGCGGACGCGCACGCCGATGCGCTTATGCGCGAATTCTCGTCATTGCGCCGAGGGGGCTCTATACGGGGAAGTGCCTATCCGCAGCAGAAGGTCCGCCGGCGCCCGAACTCTCAGCCAGGTCCATGTGGACCGAACAGTGGCGGAGGCGGCTGTCGCGCGCGTCCCGGTTTTGCCGCCGGCTGAGGATGGAATTTTTGCGGGCGGAACTGCTGCTGCGGGCGGAACTGCTGCTGCGGATGGAACTGCTGCTGCGGATGGAACTGCTGCTGCGGGCGGAACTGCTGCTGCGGATGGAACTGCTGCTGCGGGCGGAACTGCTGCTGCGGGCGGAACTGCTGCTGCGGGTGGAACTGCTGCTGCGGATGGAACTGCTGCTGCGGATGGAACTGCCGCTGCGGGCGGAACTGCTGCTGCGGGCGGAACTGCTGCTGCGGGCGGAACTGCCGCTGCGGGCGGAACTGCTGCTGCGGGCGGAACTGCTGCTGCGGATGGAACTGCTGCTGCGGGCGGAACTGCCGCTGCGGGCGGAACTGCTGCTGTGGGTGAAATTGCCGCTGTGGACCGAATCGCTGTACGCGCACTCCGGGGCCCCGGAAGCGAGCGGCCGGGCGTCGGAACTGTTGTCCTCGGTACTGCATGCGCGGACGGTAGCGCGCGCGGGCGCCGAATCGCGGCCGGGCCCCAAATACGCCGGGCCCGTGGAACACACCGGGCCGTTGGGTGGCGGCGACGGGCGGCCGTCCATGGTTGAAGTCTGCGCGTAGCCTGGGATCGCGAAATGCGATTCTTTGATGCAAGCGCTGTTGGTTCGTGAGTAAGAAGCGCCGTTCGCGCGCCGCGAGGAAGTCACGGCGGTCCGGGCGCGCGAATACCCCACCGGGACCACCATTGAAGCTGACGCGGGCCACGTACGGATGAAACGCGGGACGGTGGAAGTACACGTGGGCGCCGAATGTCGGCCCGACCTGTACTACCGCCTGGTTATAGAAGAAAGCGTCGCCGCGCCAAAAGCCACCGTCGAATCCCATGCCATCGTATCCGAACCCGTAATCGATGCCACCGTAAAATCCGACGCGCGGCCCCCAGTAGCCGGCGTGCCAGATGTAGACACCGTTCATCCAGCCCCAGTAGCCGGGCGTCCACAGCAACCCCACCTGCGGCGGCAGCACCCAGGTCCCGGGCACCCAGTAATACCCGGCGGGTCCCCAGGCCCAATAGCCGGGTACCCACAGGTAGCCGATTGCGGGGCAGGGGGGCTGGATGTAAACAGGCAGCGGCGGCGGAGCGATGGTGACGGAGATCCCGAAGGGTATGCCGGCGGACGCGCTGAGCGGCAGCGCGAGGAGCGCCAGCACTACAAGCACGCGCCTGAGAAAGGGGATCTGCATAGGGCTTTTCCGCATCATTTGTCTATCGGGAGCCTGGATCGGTCGCGCTGAACGGGTGCTGAACCTGCGCTGATCCCGGCCGAGCCGCTCCTGGGAGCAGCAACGCAAGACCGCAGGACTCGTTGACGGGCCGGGAGTGCGCGGCAAGGTGCGGGACGGCCGCCCGCTTGATACGATGCGCCGCCCTCATCGCATTCCAAAATCCCCATGACGGTCGTGACCCGATTCGCTCCCAGCCCCACCGGCATGCTGCATGTCGGCGGTGTACGTACCGCCCTATACAGCTGGCTGTACGCGCGGCGCATGGCCGGCAAGTTCATTCTGCGTGTGGAGGATACGGATCGCGAGCGATCCACCGAGGAAGCCGTGCAGGTCATCCTCGAGGGCATGACTTGGCTGGGTCTGACGGCCGACCAAGGGCCGTACTTTCAGACGCAGCGGTTCGATCGATATCGGGCGGTCATCACCCAGATGCTCGCTGCGGGCCAGGCGTACCACTGCTACTGCACCAAAGAGGAGCTCGATGCGGTGCGCGCCGAGCAGATCGCCCGCAAGGAAAAGCCGCGTTATCCCGGCACTTGCCGCTCACGGCGTGAGCCGCGAGCGGGTGTTCAGCCGGTGGTGCGCTTTCGCAACCCGCGCGAAGGCGCGGTGGTGGTCGAGGATTTGGTGCACGGCGCGGTGACCTTCCAGAACGCCGAGCTCGATGATCTGATCATCGCTCGCTCAGACGGGAGTCCGACGTACAACTTCAGCGTAGTCGTCGATGACATGGACATGGGCGTAACGCATGTGATCCGCGGTGACGATCACCTGAACAATACGCCGCGGCAGATGAACATGCTGATTGCGCTCGGCGCGACACCGCCCCTCTATGCCCATGTGCCGATGATCCTCGGCCCTGATGGCACGAAGCTCTCGAAGCGTCACGGCGCGGTCAGCGTGCTGCAGTACGAGGAAGAGGGCTACCTTCCCGATGCGCTGCTGAATTATCTGGTACGCCTCGGATGGTCACACGGCGATCAGGAGGTCTTCACGCGCGAGGAAATGATCGCCGCATTCGACATCAAGGACGTCAATAAGGCGGCCTCGACGTTCAACCCGGAGAAGCTTCTGTGGCTCAATCAGCAGCACATGATGCGTGCGGAGCCCGCGACGCTGGTACCGCACTTGCGTGCGCAGCTGCGCAGGATCGGACTCGACAGCGATGACCAGGACCTGCTCGAGGGGGTTATCCTCGCCCAGCGAGAGCGTGCGAAAACCTTGAAAGAGATGGCGGGCAACAGTCGCTTCTTTTTCGTGGACGCCGTGCAGATCGATCCCAAAGCGGCCGCCAAGTACCTGGGCGACGGCGGCCGGCAGATGCTGGGGCAGGTGCGTGAGCGCCTCGGGCAGATCACGCCGTGGACGGCCGAAGCCATCCATGCGGCGCTCGAGAATCTGGCCGCGGCCAGTGGATCCGGGCTCGGCAAAGTGGCTCAGCCGGTGCGCGTGGCGGTGACGGGAACGGCGGTCTCGCCGCCGATCGATGCGACCCTGGCCTTGCTCGGCCGGGAGCGCGCACTGGCGCGGATTGAAACGGCCCTGCGCAGCGCTGCCGGCGGATAGGCGGAGTCTGTTCCGGCGCTCGTGATAGGTCGGCATGATGTGGGTCGGGGTAAGGCGGCTCATTAGCGTGACAGCCGAACCGGCGCTGCTGCGACCGCGTGGCGCGGCGAAGGTATACGAGCGCGCCGCGGCTGCTGCATCGATCAGCCCGGTGCCATGGGGGGAAGTCTACGCCGAGGTTTTCTGCGCCGCGGGGAGCGCGTGGCTCAGCGCCGCCGGGAATTTCTCAAATAATCCGCAGAATTGCCGGCGCTGGTAACCGTCGCGGCGCTCTGCCTCGTGCCTGCGCCACGGCAGCACGAGGACTGACGGATGCCCGCGCCCGTGCTCAGTCCGGAACCGGCACGGGCATCTCCTGGCGTGCGGTGATCGCGCTGCCTATGGAGGCGACAATGACCAGCAGTATCGCGCTCCATTGAGTTGGCACGAGCCTTTCGTCGAGAAACAGCAGTCCGAACAGCGCGCCGACCGCAGGCTCGAGGCTCATCAACACGCCGAACATCCGGGTTGGCAGCTGTGTCAGAGCGACCATCTCCAATGAATACGGCAACGCGGTGGACAGTGCGGCCACCGCGAGCCCGGGTAGTAGCACGGCCCAGGAAAACAGCGTCGCGGGCGCAACGGATAACCCGATCGGTACGATGAGCACGGCGGAGATCACGCTCCCGAGCGCAACGCCCTGCGCTCCCACATGATGGCCGACTTTCTGGCCGAATACGATGTATGTCGCCCAACAGGCGCCGGCGCCGAGCGCGAACAGAATGCCCGGCAGATTGACGTGAGTCTGATGCAGAACCGGCAGCAGCAGCGTGAGCCCGCCGGCGGCGAGCACGATCCAGAGAAAATCGATGAATCGTCTGGAACTGAGCACGGCCACAGTGAGCGGCCCGATGAATTCCACGGCCACGGCGATGCCGATGGGCAGGCGGTCGAGCGCCTCGTAAAACAGGAAATTCATGGTGCCGAGCGCGACGCCGTATACCACCAGCGGTGGCCAGGATTCACGCCGCACGCGCAACCGCCAAGGGCGCAGAGCGAGACACAGGAGCACCGTTCCGAAACCGATGCGCAGCGCCACGGTGCCGCCCGGGCCCGCCACGGCAAACAATCTCTTCGCGATGCAGGCGCCACTTTGCACCGAGCCCATCGCCACGAGCAGCGCCGCAATGGGTGCCATCGCGCTGACCGAGGGTCTGAAGCTGCTTATCCCGCTGTTTTTAAGGCGGCCCGACAATCTTCACATCCTCGTCTTGTGTGTGCGATCAGAGTAGCGTCGAAGCGCACCGGGACGCGAGCGACCCCGGCGGTTTAAATCACCGCGCAGCGGGATGTCCGCCGGCAGGTGGGATTTCGCCCAGGTCTCGCGTCGATTTTAGAGGCTGTATAAAATATCAGATCAGAGTCCTGCCCTGACACGTCTTCGCCCCGTTCCTGACGGTGCTCGAGGTGTCTCGGCCCTTGCGGGCTGTGCAGCCTGCGCGGGCCTTTTGGCCGGTTCGCGGTTCATCGTGGGGCGGCGCTGAAGCGGTACGACCG
>DAHXNE010000036.1 GCA_027366635.1 Gammaproteobacteria bacterium
CGAGACCGCCGTGAGGGGGTCGGACCCGAAAAATATAGTTGTCGCCGCCCCCGCAGCCGGCTCCGCCGACGTCAATTACCCGACGTCAATTACGACAGCCGTCGGAGGCCAGCACCCGAAAGTTCTAATTGTCGCCGGCCATCCGTCGACACGCGTTGCCAATTTTAACGGCGGGTGGCCCCACCATGAGCCGAGGGGGCTGCCAGCGAGACGCGAGTCTCAGTCGAGAGCCTTCGCCGTCTCTGGCGGCGTCTCAGGCGAAGATGCCAACGGCGCGCACGCACTAATGAACGCCCTGCCGAAGGGCGTAAACTCCAGTATTCGATGCTCGTGATTGTCGACAGCGGGAGGGCGATAGCCGTGTCTATTGTTCTCCGCCTCTCGAAATATCGCCTCGCCAACGGATTGCAGCGTCAGCAAGCCCAGCCGGCAGAGGTTGGTCAGCCATATCTCGGGCTGACTGAGAGCGGGAGAAAGAACCGACGTGCAAAAGGAGGCAAATTGTTCCTCCAGCGAGAGTTCTCCGGAATTCCCAATGGAGCTACTATAAGGGGTTATCTCTTCTCTGAAGAGCGCTTCTCTGTTGAGTTCATGGAGGCCGACTAACACCAGCGCTTCCTTGGAAGCCAGTTGCTCGACCAAGTGAAAGTACGCAGGGTGAACGCTGTCAGAAGTGCGCGTATCCATTGCCTTCAAGAGCAGTTCCGCGTAGAGGTCGCGCAGTTCTGGGGTGTCGTTCGACTGAGCGATATGGCTCAATGCGGCTAGCCTGATGTTGTCATTTGGCTGGACGCGATATTCTTCGGGTGTACGAGACATCCGTGCTGCGATTTTTGCGCTCAACCACTCTTTTGACTGTTGGAAACCGAAATTGAGGAGGTCAACTGGCGACAAGACAATCTTTGTCAGCGCCTCGAGGGAAAGGCCTACTTGTCTGGCTGAAGGCTGCGCGATGTCTTGGTATGCCTCTACCACGACGGCAGAGAGCCCTTTGGCGCTGGTGCTCACAATGTCATTGGCCATGTTGACCCTCTCTGGGTATTGTCTGCGCGGCCAGGACCGCAATTGCTTCGGGGCGGAACCGCTCAAAGGCCTCGACTGGATCGTTGAATTCGGCTGGAGGGGAGAACTCGAGAAGCCGATAGAGACGGCGGGACCTGTCGCCCCGCCGCAATATGTTTAATCAAATGCCCTGTTCAGTGGGAACCCGCCCCAAAAGTCCTGTTTCGCCGGAAGTCTCAGCTTATGGGGTCAAAAGTCTCAGCTTATGGGGTCAAAATCTCACTTTATGGGGTCACCCACACAAGCCCCCATTTTGCCGGCCCTGGCACAGTACTACATACACTTCGAGTCGCCACAATTCAGGCACGTCATGCAACCGTCCATCATCACCACGGCTGCGGTGCTGCACTTCGCGCACAGCTGTGCCCCTTCAGGGAAGTCGGATTTGGCGAACGCATCGGTCTGTCGGGTGCGCGCTTCGTATTCCGCGCGCTTCTCGTCGACCAGCTTCTGCTGATGCTCATCGAGCACCGGCCTGCGCAACAGGCCGATGGCCTGCAGATGCCGTTCGATGACGTAGCCGAGCTCCGCGATGATCGAGGGCATGAACTTGCCGCCCGGCTGCCAGTAGCCGCCCCGAGGGTCGAATACCGCCTTGAGCTCCTCGACGAGAAATGTGACATCACCGCCCTTGCGAAACACCGCGGAAATGACCCGGGTCAGCGCCACGATCCACTGATAGTGATCCAGGTTCTTCGAATTGATGAAGATCTCGAATGGCCGGCGCTGCTCGGACTCGGTCCCCTCGTTGAGCACGATGTCGTTGATGGTCACGTACATGGCGTGATCGGAGATCGGGGTCTTGATCTTGTAGGTTGATCCGACCAGAACTTCCGGACGTTCCAGCCGTTCGTGCATCCGTATGATCTGCGCGCTCTGCCCGGGCCTCACTGGCGACGATTCGGCCGCGGCGGCAGCTGCCGCCGGCTTGGAGGCCTCCGTTTTGGGAGCCGGCTTGTCCTCGGACTTCTGCACTGCGTACTTCACGATTTTGCGTTCAATCTTGATGGCCATGATGCGGCTCCCGGATGGTGATCGACACGACGCTGTCCGCGGGCGATTCAGAATCGCCCGTAGTACCCCTCGCGCAACGCATCAAACAAATTGGCGGCGGTATGCATCTCGCCGTCGTACTCGATCTCCTCGTCACCCCGCGCCTCCACGGTCGTGCCGTCATCCAGCGTGAACTTGTAGACTGTATTCTTCAGATCCTGCTCCTTCACGAGCACACCCTGGAACGCCTCCGGGTTGAACCGGAAGGTCGTGCAGCCTTTCAAACCCTGTTCGTGCGCGTACAGGTAGATATCCTTGAATTTCTCGTACGGGAAGTCTGTCGGTACG
Organism: Gammaproteobacteria bacterium; assembly: GCA_027366635.1. Taxonomy (GTDB): domain Bacteria; phylum Pseudomonadota; class Gammaproteobacteria; order Steroidobacterales; family Steroidobacteraceae; genus 13-2-20CM-66-19. The sequence continues at coordinate 2,404 of DAHXNE010000036.1, forward strand.
TTCGCCGTCTTCGATATGGACGAGTCCACCCATTGCTGCGCGGCGGCCTGGACGTCGACGTGCTCCTTCGGGGTGATTTCGTCCGAGGCGGCGAAATAGTCGGGTAGTTTCTCCGTCGCGGCGGTTGCGCCGGGCTCGGCCCGGGCATTGACCAGCTCGCGATATGCCAGCAGTTCATACGAGAAGACGTCGATCTTCTCCTTGGTCTTGCGGCCCGGCCGAATCACGTTACGGAAGTAATGATGCGCAAACGAGGGCTCGATGCCGTTGGAGGCATTGTTCGCAAGCGACAGCGAAATCGTGCCCGTGGGCGCGATGGAGGTGTGGTGGCTGAAACGGGCGCCGGTCTCGGCCAGCGCGTTCACCAGCTCCGGCGCGATCGCCGCGATCCGTTGCATGTACCGGCTGTACTTGGCGTGCAGAATCCGGCCGGGCAGCCGATCGCCCACCTTGCAACCATCCCGAGCCATTTCGGGTCGCTTGCGCAGCATCTCCGGCGTGACCGTGAATTCCTCGGACATGATCGGCGCCGGTCCCTTCTCGCGGGCCAGCTCGAGCGCCTCTTCCCAGCCGGCGAGCGCCATTTCCCGCGCCACGTCCGCGGTGAATTTCACCGACTCGGGTGAGCCATACCTGATGCGCAGCAGCGTGAGCGCGCTGCCCAGACCGAGGAAACCCATGCCATGGCGCCGCTTGCGCATGATTTCCTCGCGCTGCTGCGCGAGCGGCAGGCCGTTGATCTCGACCACGTTGTCGAGCATGCGGGAGAATATCTTGACGACCTGCCGATACTCGTCCCAATCGAAGCGCGCGCGCGCGGTGAACGGCTCGCGCACGAATCGTGTCAGGTTGACCGAGCCCAACAGGCAGCTTCCGTAGGGCGGCAGCGGTTGCTCGCCACACGGGTTCGTCGCCCGGATGTTCTCGCACCACCAATTATTGTTCATCTCATTGACGCGATCGATGAGAATGAATCCCGGCTCGGCGAAATCGTAGGTCGACGCCATGATGATGTCCCACATGCGGCGCGCGGGCAGCGTCTTGTATATCTTGCAGGCGACCAGGCCCTGCTCGTTGACGACATATCCGTCATGGATCGGCCATTCGCGCCAGACGAATCTCGCCGGATCGCTCAGATCCGGCCGCTCCGCCTCGTATTCCCGGCGCGACAGCGGGAATGCCAGCTTCCATTCGCCGTTGCAGCGCACCGCGTGCATGAACTCGTCGGTGATCAGCAGCGACAGATTGAACTGCCGCAGGCGGCCGCTTTCGCGCTTGGCGCGGATGAACTCCATGGCATCCGGGTGACCAACATCGAACGTGCCCATCTGCGCGCCGCGTCGGCCGCCGGCGGACGAGACGGTGAAGCACATCTTGTCGAAGATATCCATGAACGACAGTGGACCGGAGGTATAGGCCCCCGCACCCGACACGTACGCGCCGCGTGGCCGGAGTGTCGAATGCTCGTAGCCGATACCGCATCCGGCCTTGAGCGTCAGTCCCGCCTCGTGAACCTTGCTCAGGATGTCGTCCATGGAATCGCGGATCGTCCCCGATACCGTGCAATTGATCGTCGAGGTCGCCGGCTTGTGTTCGATGGCTCCCGCATTGGAAGTGATGCGGCCGGCGGGAATGGCGCCGCGACGCAATGCCCACAGGAATCGCTCGTACCAATGCTCGCGCAGTTTCTCCTGCTCGACGTCCGCGAGCGCGCGCGCGACACGCTTGTACGTGTCGTCCATCGTCTCGTCGATGGCCGTGCCGTCTTTGGCGGTCAACCGGTATTTCTTGTCCCAGATATCGCGCGACGCTTCCTGGAACGGAATGGCGTCAGCATCCTTCGAATCGATCTTCATTACGGTATTCATGTGTCCGCGGCGCCCCAAGTGTCTGCACACCGGATCACAGGGAATACGGGCGGCGCGTTGAGCGCGGCGGTACGCGTATCGCATCCAGCGGCGCGCCATTCGTCAGCCAGTATCCCCCCTGAGCCTCCCCGAACGCTTGATCTCGCACCCAACGGGCGGACACAAGATCTTGTGTCGGGGTAAAGAGCCTAATGAGCACCCCGCCACGCGTCAAGGTATTGCAAGCTCTCCCATCTGGTTATAAAAACAAAGTAAAACAATGACTTATCGCGTTACGCGCCGCACTGGCTCACAAAAATTTTTTTGTCCCCGTTCCAGGTCCGGCCAAGGCCAGGCCCAACATCTTGTATCCCCAGAAAATGCACATGTTGTCCACAGGCTGGGCTCGTCACCTCGGCACGGCCGCTGCGCCACCGGCGCTTGAAATCGCCAATGCCGACCACAGATTTACTCCACGACATCCTGGGCGATCATGCCTGACATCATCGGCAATCGGAGGCTCGATCATGACTGTGGTTCGCTATCAGCCTTGGGCACTCATCGACAACCTGCAGCGCCAACTCGACCAAGCGTTCTGCGCCGATAGCGGCGAAGGCATTGGTGGGGCGGACATCTCTTGGATCCCGCAGGTCGACATTTACGAGGAGCCGGATCGCTTCGTCGTTCTGGCCGATGTGCCGGGCGTGGAGCCGAAGGACATCCACATCACCGCCGACAAGGGACTCTTGACCCTGCGCGGCGAAAAGCGCGGGCGCGAAGCACAGGACGGCAAGGGCCGCCAACGCCTCGAGCGCCGCACTGGAGCGTTCACGCGCAGCTTTACGCTGCCGGAAGGAGCCGACGTGGACCGGATTACCGCCCGGCACACCGATGGGGTGCTCGAGGTGGTCATCCCAAAGCTTCCGGCCGTGCAACCGCGCACCATCGAGGTGCGGGCCGCCTGAGCGCCCCCCCTGGGGCCGGCGTGTCGCCGACCCCAGGGCGTTTTTCAGGCTCAACCCCGCGATGCACTGCGGGCAATCGGGAGGACTCGCGATGGCCGCGCCCTTGAACATATGCATGCTGGGCGGCACGGGCTTCGTCGGCACCCGGCTGGCGACCCGCTTGGCGCGTGATGGTCACTGGCTCACACTGCCCGCCCGTGATCCCGATCAGGGCCAGGCTCTGCGGGTACTTCCAACCGTGCGCCTGCTCAAAGCCGACGTACATGATCCCGGCGTTCTCGATCGGCTGGTCGAGGGGATGGACGTGGTCGTCAATCTGGTCGGCATCCTGAACGAGCACGGGCGCGACACATTTCAGCGCGTGCACGCCGACTTGGCGGCAAAAGTGGTGGCCGCGATGCGGGCCGGCCGCATCCGCCGCCTCCTGCACATGAGCGCCCTCGGCGCCGACATCCGCGGCCCGAGCGCCTATCTGCGCAGCAAAGGGATGGCCGAAAGCCACCTACGCGCCGCCGCGGCACACCTCGACTTCACCATCTTCCGTCCTTCCGTCATCTTCGGGCCGGGAGACTCCCTCACCAACCGGTTCGCGAGCCTGCTGCGGCTGTCGCACGGCTGGATGCCGCTGGCGCGCGCGCAAGCGCGGTTCGCTCCGATCTACGTCGGCGACGTCGCCGAAGCGTTCGCTCGAGCGTTGCTCGAACGCGAGACATTCGGCGAGACTTACCAGCTGGGAGGACCGGACAGCGTTACGCTCGAGCAATTGGTGCGCCTGAGCGCGCAGATCTCGGGTCTGCCCTGCCACATCGTGCGACTCCCCGATGCGCTCGGCCGCCTGCAGGCGGCCGTCCTGGGGCTGCTTCCCGGCAAGCCAATGACCCTGGACAATTTCCGCTCGCTGACGCGCGACAGCATCTGTGCCGAAGATGGCTGTGCGCGCCTCGGATTGCAGCGGCGCGCCATGTTGGACATCCTGCCCACTTATCTCGGGAACCGGGCCGGGTCGGTCAGATTCGGCACCTCCTCCTGAGGGTGCCGGCGCGCTGCGCGGCCCCCACTCGTTCAGTCCGCCTTCGGCGCACACAGCGCCTGCACAGCCTCGAGGCGCTTGGCACGCAACCGCTCGCCCAGGGCCGGACCGGTGAGATCCTGGCGCTCCGCACACGTCAGCATCACGGCGGCGCCCGCCGCGCGCGCGCGGCGCAGATAATCAGCCTGTGGGTAAGGCTGATCGGCAAGTCCCGCGCGACCGCACGCGTCGGCCTCGCAGGCGGCCAACAGCTCATCGAAACGGTCAGGCCGGCGGAACGCGTCCGTGGCTTCCAGCAACTTCAGGATCGTGCCGGGACGCAATTGCTGCGCGCGGTGGACCTGAGCATGGTAGCGGGCGGCCAGCACAGCCAACTCTCGGTAAGCATTGGGAATTCTCAGCCGCGCGCACAATGCCGTGATCATCGGCACACCGGCTTCCTCGTGACCGTGATGGCTCGGCCACTGCTCGGGCGGCGTGCGCGCCTTGCCCAGATCGTGCGTCAAGACCGCGAAGCGCACGGTGCTCGCCAGCCCTGCGTCGGCTGCCCAACGCAGCGCCAACATCACATGCTCGCCCGTATCGATCTCCGGGTGCCACTTTGCCGGCTGAGGCACGCCGTAGAGCGCGGCCAGCTCCGGGAAAATTACGGCAAGCGCTCCGCAGGCACGCAGCGTCTCGAAGAAAACCTCCGGCCGGGACTCGGCCAGCGCGCGCTCGGTTTCCTGCCAGACTCGCTCGGGCACCAGCGCGGCCAGCTCCCCGGAGTCGCTCATGCGGCGCATCAGCTCCAGCGTCTCCTCGGCAACACGGAATCCGAGCGCCGCGTACCGGGCCGCGAAGCGCGCCACCCGCAAGACCCGTACCGGATCCTCGACGAAAGCCGCCGAGACATGCCGCAAAAGCCGCGCCTCTAGGTCACTCCGTCCGCCGTATGGATCGATGATCTCTCCGTTGAGACTCTCGGCCATGGCGTTCACGGTCAGGTCGCGCCGGCGCAGGTCCGCTTCCAGCGTTACCTCCGGAGAAAACTCGGTGGTAAACCCGCGGTAGCCCGGCGCGGTCTTACGTTCCAGGCGCGCAAGCGCGTATTCCTCATGGGTTTTGGGATGCAGGAAGACCGGGAACTCCCGGCCGACGGGCACATACCCCTGACGCTCGAGATCTTCGGGCCGCGCGCCGACCACGACCCAGTCGCGCTCGGTGACCGGTCGCCCGAGCAGCCGGTCTCGTACCGCGCCGCCGACCAGGTAGACTTGCATCTGGACATGTTAACCGACTTCGCGCACCGCTCCGCCCGCAATCCACCCGCCCCGCGCGCGCGGGCGCTCGGCCGCGCCGCACGCATCGTCGCTGCGGCGCTCGTGCTCGCCACGCTGGCCGGCTGCGCCAGCACGCGCTATTTGATGCAGGCCGGGGTCGGGGAGTGGCACGTACTGCACGATCGGCGCTCCATAGTGGACGTGATCGACGATCCGAAGACCTCCGAGGCGCTGGTGCGCGAGCTGGGCACGGTGCGTGAGGCCCGCCGCTTCGCCTGGCAGAAGCTGGGGCTGCCCGACAACGACAGCTACAAGAGCTACGTGAACGTCGGCCGCCGGTACGTGGTGTGGAACGTGGTGGCGGCGCCGGAATTCTCTGTCAGACCCAAGGAATGGTGTTATCCCATCGCCGGATGCGTGCCCTACCACGGATTCTTTCATCAGAGCGCGGCGCGCTCGTACGCGCGCCGCCTCAAACATGAGGGATACGACGTGGTCGTCGAGGGCGTGCCGGCGTATTCGACGCTCGGCTGGCTCCCGGATCCGGTCATGAGCACGATGATGCGCTACGGAACCGATGAGCTGGTGGCCATGATCTTCCACGAACTCGCGCACGAGCTGCTCTACCTGCCCAACGACTCGCAGTTCGACGAAGCCTTCGCGATGACCGTGGAGAACACGGGACTGCAGCGCTGGCTCGCCTACCGCCATGAGTCGGGGCGTTTCGCCGAATTCGAACGCCTCGATGCCGCCGATATGCGCTTCGCGCGGCTGCTGCGCCATACGCGCGACCGGCTGGCGCGGCTCTATGCCGCGACAATTCCTCGCACTCGGATGCTGGCGCAGAAGAAACAGATCTTCGCCCGCCTGGCGCGGCGCATCGTACGGCTGGAGCATAAACTCCGGGTCCGCGCCCCGGTTTACAACCGCTGGATCCGCGCGGGGCTGAACAATGCGGATCTGGCCTCGGTGGGAACCTACTACAACTGTCTGCCGGGGTTCGAGCGCCTGCTCGAGCGGGAAGATGGCAATCTACCGCGCTTCTACGCCGCGGCGCGCCGTCTGGCGCGCGAGCCAACCGCGCAACGCAACCGAGAAGTTTGCCGCTCACCCCATCAGATGGCCACGGCGACCCAGCACGCCGCGTCGTAGCGTGAGCGCGCTATTGGCGCAGCATCTACAGCGAGCCGCGCAGATCCTGCACGGCGAAACCGGCCAACGGCGCATCCAGCCGCCGCGTCAGCGCCATGACTTTGAATGCCTCGCCCATCTGCGCGGGAAGCAGCAGCCGGCGCGCCTCGCCCGCCCGGCGCACATGTTCCACCGAATCGCTCGCCTCGGCGACCCGACGTTCGATGCCCGTAGCCAGCAGAAAGGCCGCCTGGGTTGCGAAGCCCACGACCTCCAGGCCGCACTCGAGCGCCGCTTCAGCGACGCGGGTGAAGTCCACCCAGGCGGTGATGTCCTGCACGCCCAGATTGATGTACGGGTCATCATGCACGCGATGCTTGTAGTGGCAACGCAGCGTGCCGGCAAGACGCTGGGGATGATAGTAGTGTGCCCGCGGCAGGCCGTAATCGAACAGCAGTATCGCGCCGCGCTCCAGGCTGTCCGCGATGCCCGCGAGCCACGGTCCTACGCGCAGGCAGATTTCCGACACGTAGCCCTCGGGCAGCGGCGCTGACCACTGCGCGGCCAGCTTCGTCCATTCCTGCGCAAGCGCCGGCTCCGCCGGCGCCGCACGCTCGTGCAGCGTCTCCCCAATCGCAGCCACCCCAAGCTCGAGCATAGTGCCGTTGTGAATGCGAAAGCGGCGGCACGGCAGAGCATCGAGCACTTCGTTGGCGAGGATCACACCGTCGATGGGCCGCTCGGGCAGGCGATCGAGCCAGACCACCCGCTCGGCGAGCCCGGCTGGCAGTGCCGCAAGACGTCGGCGCTGCCGGTCCGCCAAGTCGGCGCTCACCTCCAGGATCGCGTACCGATCAGGTAGGCAACCGCGGACCGCGAGCTCGGTCAGGATTGCGGCGGCCATTCGCCCGGTGCCGGCGCCGAGCTCGAGGATCTCGCCGCCGTGCTCGAGCACCTGCGCACATTGCTCGGCGACGCAGCGGCTGAAGAGATCCGAGACTTCCGGCGCCGTCACGAAATCCCCGCCGGCGCCGATCTTGACGCTCCCGGCGCTGTAGTAGCCCAGCCCCGGCGCATACAGCGCCAAGTCCATGAACCGCTCGAAGCTCACCCAGCCGCCGCTGGCGCGCACTTCCAGGACGATCCGCTCCGTCACGGCGCGGGAGTGCGCCGCTTCTTCCGCGGTCAGCGGCGGCGTCATAATGTCGCGCGAACTCATCACCGAGCCACCGCCTGCCCATGACTCACAGCTGTGACGATACCCCCACCGATGCTCCACTTGCCGGCAAGACCGCCTTGGTCACCGGCGGCGCACGCCGCCTCGGCGCGGTCATCGCGCGCGCAATGCACGCCGCGGGCGCGCAGATCGTTCTGCACTACCGCAGTTCCGCCGACGCGGCTCAGGCGCTCGCCGACCAATTGAATAGCGTGCGGGCCGGATCGGTGGCCCTCGCGTGCGCCGACCTGCTCATCCCCGAGGCGATCCCGAAGCTGGCCGAAACCGCGCACGCGGCATTCGGACGTCTCGACATTCTGGTCAATAACGCCTCGACCTTCTATCCGACGCCGATCGGCAGGATCGACGAGCAGGCGTGGAACGATTTGATCGGCACCAATCTCAAAGCGCCGCTGTTCTTGGCGCAAGCACTGAGCGGGGCACTGCGGATCAATTCCGGTCTGATCCTGAACCTCGTGGACATCCACGGCATGCGTCCGCTGCGCCATCACGCGGTTTACAGTGTCGCCAAGGCGGGGTTGATCATGGTCACCAAGTCGCTGGCCCGCGATCTCGGCCCGCAAGTGCGCGTCAACGCCATAGCCCCCGGCCCGGTTATGTGGCCGGAGGCGGGGGTCGATGCGGCGCTGCGCCGGCGCATCATCGAGCGCACGGCGCTCAAGCGCGGCGGCTCGCCCGAGGATATTGCCCGCGCGGCGCTGTTCTTTGCCTGCGACGCCCCATTCGTGACGGGCCAGATCCTCGCGGTCGACGGTGGCCGAAGCGTCGGGTGGTAGGAGGCTCAACCCCCACCGCCCACTTCGCTTGTCGGAATGGGCACGAGCGGGTGCGCCGTGCGGTCGAAGCGCCCCCACAGATCCCCGATGGTCGAATGCACGGTCGGATGGACCAGAGCCGGCGCGAGGTCCGCGAGCGGCCCGAGCATGTAGGCGCGCTTCAGCAGGTCCGGACGAGGCAGGCGCAGCGCCGGGGTATCCAACACCCGATCGCCGTACAAGAGGATATCCAGATCCATGGAGCGCGGCGCCCAGCGGGGCGCCGCGCGAGGCCGGCCACACAACTCCTCGATGACATGCAGCCGCGCGAGCACTTCCTCGACCGCAAGATCCGTGGGGAAGCCGACCACGAAGTTGATGAAATCCGCGCCGTTGAAACCCACGGCGCGATTGCGATACCAGGGCGAGAACCGCAGGCCCGGGAAGTGCTTGCCAAGCTCGGCGCTGGCGAGCCCCAGGTGCTTTTCGGGCTCGACGTTGCTGCCGGCAGCGACGTACACCGCGGGCATCGCCAGCCGCTCAGCGCGCCGGCGCAGCGCCGGCAGCCGCGGCCACCCGCCAGCGCTCGATCGACACGCCGACATCACGCGAGTTGCGGATCGCGCCCGGTTTGTTCACCGACAGCCGCACCCAGTCCAGAGCGAACTCCTCGAGCAGCAGGGCCGCCAGCCGCTGCGCCAGCGTCTCCACGAGTTTGAATTCAGACGCCTCGATATAGGCCAGCACCCGCTTGGCGACCCGCTTGTAATCGACCGTGTCGGCCACCTCGTCCGAAGCGGCCGCGCGCGCGCAATCGACCGGCATCTCCAGATCGACCACCACGGCCTGCTTGACGCGCCGCTCCCAGTCGATGAAACCGATGACACACTCGGCGGTCAGGCCGCGCAGGAAAATCCGGTCCCCCGCAGGGGGCGTGCTAGCCATACTCACTCGACAACCTTCTGTTTGTTTCATCGTGATCCGCGCCCGCGCTGCGCCGGGGCCCACAGCACTGACAGCACGATGTCCAGAGTTCGCAGAATACAGCGCTTTGGCGCGCGCGGCGAACCGCCCGCCCGGCGCGCCCATCCCGGCTCGCGCGCCCGGCGCGGCTCGGCGGCTTGGACTTCACGGCGCCTCGGGGCGAACTTCCCGGCTCGAGGCGTGCGCGGCGAGCGGTGCCAACGACTCGATCGGCCACTGGGCGCGCGCCTCGATTGCCAGTCCCTGATGCGCCCCGGCGCGCAATCGCAGCAGACCAGCCATGGCGATCATGGCGGCATTGTCGGTGCAAAACTCGATACGCGGGTAGTAGACGCGCGCGCCGCGACGAGCCACCGCCGCGTCCAGCGCCGAGCGCAGACCGAGATTGGCGCTCACGCCGCCCGACACCACCAGCGTGTCGAGTCCGGTCTGCTCCAACGCCCGCTCGGCCTTGACGGTGAGCGTCTCGACGATCGCGTCCTGAACGGCCCGGGCCACATCGGCCTCGAGGCGGCCGTCGAACACTCGGCCGCGCACCGCATAGTGCACAGCCGTCTTCAGGCCGGAGAAGCTGAACTCCAGACCCGGTCGGTCCAGCATCGGGCGTGGGAATTGAAATGCCCCGGGCGCGCCCGCGCTGGCCAGGCGTGCAAGCTGCGGGCCTCCCGGGTAAGGCAGCCCGAGCAGCTTGGCGGTCTTGTCGAAGGCCTCTCCGGCCGCATCGTCGCGGGTATCTCCGAGAATCCGATACCGGCCGACGCCGCCGACTTCGATCAGCTGGGTATGGCCGCCAGAGACCAGCAGCGCCACGTGCGGAAAGGGCGGCGGCTGCGGCTCGAGCAACGGCGCGAGCAGATGCCCCTCGAGGTGATGCACCGCCACAGCCGTAACGCCCCAGGCATAGGCTAAGCTACGCCCCAAAGCCGCTCCGGTCAGCAACGCCCCGAGCAGGCCCGGGCCAGCGGTATACGCCACGCCAGACAGGCTGCCAGGGCCGCATCCGGCCTTTTCCAAGGCTTGGCGAACCAGAGGCAGGAGCTTGCGGACGTGATCGCGGGAGGCCAGCTCCGGGACCACGCCGCCATAGATCCGATGGACCTCGACCTGACTGTACAGCTCGTGGGCGAGCAGACCATCGGTCTCGTCCAGGATCGCCGCGGCGCTTTCGTCACAAGAGGACTCGATCGCCAGCACACGCATTTTTTGCCTTTGCCTCAAGCCTCAACTAGAATTGCGCGCCCATTTACCCCGGCCCTCCGAGTCCCGCGCAAGTGCGCTGCTCAATTGTCCAGGCGCGCGGGCGTCCCAGGATCCGGTTCCAAGTATGTTCAGAGGTTTCGATGCCGAGCGTCCGTATCCGTGAAAACGAGTATTTCGATGCCGCCTTGCGGCGTTTCAAGCGCGCCTGTGAAAAGGCCGGCATCCTCACGGAGCTGCGCCGGCGCGAATTCTACGAGAAGCCGACCC
>DAHXNE010000051.1 GCA_027366635.1 Gammaproteobacteria bacterium
CCCATCAAGCAGTTGGTGGGCTTTGAGCGGGTGCGCCTCGCCGCCGGCGCCAGCCAGACCGTGCGCTTCACGCTGCCGCACGCCGATCCGGCGCTGTGCTACTGGGACGAGCGGCAATACCAGTTCGTCGTCCAGCCCGGCAAGGTCGACCTGATGATCGGCTCGTCCTCGGCGGACATCCGCCTGCGCAGCCGCGTCAGACTGGAAGCCTGACGGTGGCGGCGTGATGATCGCTGCGCTGTATGGCTGCGGCGTTGCGACGAAGTGATACGATGCGGCGCTCGACGCTCTGCCCCCTTGCGTCGAGCGCCGCGGGGGGAGGGCGAGCCGACTGAGCCGAGCCGACTGAGCGAGGTGCCAAGATGAAATACCGGATCGGGGGAATGCGGTGGGCGGCGGCCGTCATCGGGGTCGTTCTGGCGACAACGGCGGTGGCCGCGCCGTCGGCGCGGGCCGCGCTCGGCGGCGCAACGATACGAGTCGTGCCCAACGGCATCGTAATGACCCATGACCACACGACCGTGCTGCTCGAGCCGTACGCGCCGAACGTCATCCGGGTCAGCATCAGCACGCTCAAAGCCTACGCGTTGGCGCCGCCGGGATACGGCATTATCGCCAAGCCGGATGTGGCAGGCTGGCGGTACGCGCGCAGCGCCTCGGGGGAGACTTACTCCTCGCCGCGCCTGTCGGTGACGATTCTCGGGCCGCCGCGGCATCACAGTCCACACTTGCTCGGGCAGCGGCGCATCAATCAATTCTTCAGCGACAACGGCGCGCCCCGCTATGCAAACGTACGGTTGCGCTTCAAATTGCCGGACGGGCATACGGTCGTTACGCTGAAAAAGTGGTTCATGAGCCGGCCGAGCTATGGCGCGGGCGATATGGATATCCTGTACGACCGCCGTCCGTCGGATCCGCCGTTCTATCGCGTCGGGGCCGTGTTCAGCGCGCAGCACGGTGAGCACTATTACGGGCTCGGCGAGAATCAGCAAGGCCGGCTCGATCACCGCGATCAGAGCGTGCGCTGTTGGAGCGACTACGGGGCGGCGGGCGGTGAGCGCTTCTGTGTGCCCTTCATGGTCACCAACAAGGACTATGCGGTTCTGTGGGACAACCCGTCGAAGACGACCGTCGATCCCTACTTCAACGACCGGACCACGTGGACCTCGCAGGTCGGTCAGCGGGTGTCGTTCTTCGTGATCGTCGGGCGGCACGTGGACACGCTGTACGAGGGATACCGGCGGCTCACCGGTCCGGCGCAGCTGCTGCCCAAGGGGGCGTACGGCTTCATTCAGTCGAAGGAGCGCTACGGCACCCAGGCGGAGATCATGGCGGTCGCGCGCGGCTACCGCAAGCGACATCTGCCCTGCGACTATCTGGTGGTGGACTTCTTCTGGTACCCGAAGATGGGCCAGTTCAGCTTCGTGAAGAAGGACTGGCCGGATCCGGCCAGAATGAACGCCGAGCTGCGCAAGATGGGCTTTCGCACCATGATCAGCGTGTGGCCGCGTTTCGCGCCCGGCTCGCGCTACTATGACCTGCTGCTGAGGAACGGGTGGTTCTACCACCTCGCCGACGGCAAGCCGACTCAGACCAATGAGTATCCCGGCAACCAGACCGGATCCAACATCGACATGACGGATCCAGCGGCGGCGCGCTGGTTCTGGCGGATGATCGATCAGCATCTGATC
>DAHXNE010000075.1 GCA_027366635.1 Gammaproteobacteria bacterium
TCCTGACAGCACGCGCATGGCCTCGGTCCCGAGGGACCTTCCATCCAGTTCGCGCTTCTCAGCGGCCGGACTTGCCTGGCTCGGTTGAACCGAACCGCGTCTCGGATCCGCTCCACGCGCTTCACGTCCCGCCTACCCGGCGGTAGAGGTTTTTAACCTGACTGTGATTATCTCCAGTCGCGCGAACGGATGCAAGTCCTGGGTCTGATCGTCTTGGGCCGGCGGACATCCCGCTGCGCGGTGATTTAACCCGCCGGAGTCGCTCACCATCCCAGTTCGCTTCGCCGCGTGAAGCCGAGGATACGGCGCCGCGGGGTCTGCCCGCGGCTTGACCGGGCCCGACCCAAAACCGCGCGCTCGGCTCAGTATGGCCCTACCATGTCACCCGCACGTTCTTGAACTGCCACGGATCCGCGGCGTCGATGTCCTCGGGGAACAGTCGGCCGCGCTCATGCAGTGGCGTCCAGTCGCTATAGCGGCCGACCACCGGACCGAGATAGGGCCGAGAGATCTCCAGGGCACGTCGAAAATCCATCTCCTCCGGTTCGACGATGCCGTGGTTCGGGTTTTCGATCGCCCACACTACCCCCGACAGCACCGCCGCGGTGACCTGCAGGCTGGTGGCGCTGTTCCACGGCGCCACCCGGCGCGCCTCCTCGATCGAGAGCTGCGAGCCATACCAGTACGCGTTCTTCCTGTGCCCGGCCAGCAGCACACCGAGCTCATCGGTACCGCTGGTGATCTCGTCACGCAGCAGTCGCTGACGTTCCTGCGGCAGATAGTTGCGGCCCGCCAATTCGTGAATCGACATCACGGCCGCGTCGCAAGGGTGATACGCGTAGTGGACGGTCGGGCGGTAGAGGACCTGCGCGCCCTCGCGCACCGTGAGATAGTCCGCGATCGAGATCGACTCGCCGTGGGTAATGCAGAATCCGTGGAATGGGCCGGCCAGTGGCGTCCAGGTGCGCACGCGAGTGCCGGCCCCCGGTTGCAGCAGGTAAATCGCGGCCTGGGAACCCGATTCGTGCCGCTTGCCGTCGCGCGGGAAATTGCGCTCGTGGGTACCCCAGCCGATCTCGCTCGGTTGCAAGCCTTCGCTCACGAACCCGTCGATAGACCAGGTATTGACGAACTCCCCCGGCCGCTTTTGCGTGTCGGCGGCCTGCGTGTCACGCTCGGCGATGTGAATGGTCCGCACGCCGAGCTCGCGCGCAAGCGCGCTCCATTCGGCGCGCGTGGCGGGCGTGCCCGCCTGCACACCGGTGTCGGCGGCGATATCGAGCAACGCCTGCTTGACGAAGTGCGATACCAGGCCCGGATTGGCGCCGTGAGTGAGCACCGCGGTCGGCGCGCGCTCATTGCCCTGGCGCATCGCCAGCGCCTCCTCGCGCAGAGCATAGTTCGTACGACGACCGGCCGGAACCGTCGGATCCGTGTAACCCCCGGGCCAGGGCTCGATACACGTATCGAGATACATCGTGCCCTTCTCCCAGCACAGCTTCACCAGCGCCAGGCTCGATACGTTCACCGAAACATTGACGAGGAAGTCGCCGCGGCCGAGCAGCGGCCCGAGGAGCCGGCGGTAATTCTCACGCGTGAGCGGTTCGCGAATGAAGCGCACGCCGAGCTGCGCGGCCTCCGCGCTGCCGGTATCCTCGGCCGTCACGATGGTGATGCGTTCGGCGGGCACAGCGAGGTGCCGCAGCAGCAGCGGTAGAACTCCCTGCCCGATACTACCGAAGCCGACCATGATGATTCGGCCAGGAAACTCGACGTGGATCTTATGCTCGGTCATCTCGCTCACGAATCTGGAAAGTAATGGCCCGCCGCCGCAATCAACGGCGCCGTCCCGCCCGCCTCGCGGGCTGGCCGCAGATTATCAAAGCCAGCCGGCAGGTGAAACGCCGCGGCTAGCTCGCGCGCCAGTGCGGCGGGTAGGTTCGCTCGTAGCCCGGCAAGGCCTCTATGCGCGCCAGCCAGCGCCCGAGCGCCGGGTAGTTGACCTCCACGGGCAGAAAGCGTGCTGCGAGCTCGCGCGCCGCCGGACGCTCGAGCGCGCGCCGCAACAACTGAATGCCCGGGAAAATGACCATGTCGAGCGCCGAGAAACGCTCGCCGACGACCCAGTCCGACTTCGACAGCCGACCTTCGATGGTGCGCGCCTCGCTGGCCACCGCGTGCATGGCCCGGGTGATCTCATCGGCGTGCAGATCGGCGCTGCCGGCAAACACCGCGTGGGTGATCGTGCGCAGGTGCGGCTCAATGTAGGCTTGATATTCGCTGATCACCCGCATGATCGTGCCGCCTTCCTCGGGCGTCGCCCCGAAGATCGGCGGATCCGGATATTTCAGGTCGAGGTAGTAAAGGATGGCGAGCGACTCGAAGCATACATAGTCGCCGTCCTTGAGGACCGGCACCCGGCCGCGGGGGTTCATCTGCAGCAGGTGCGGCGATTTGTGCTCCTGCTTGGAGAACTGCAACAGATGCGCGCTGTACGGCAGCCCCTTGTGCTCGAGCGCCAGCAGCACGCGCCATGCATACGGACTGCCGCTGCCCCAGTAGACCTCGATCGCCATGAGCCCCTCTACGGTAAGTTTTCGCCAGGAATTGTACCGGGTTCGCCCCCGGAGCGATGATTACCGATTGCGCGGGTCCGATTCGGCGCGCGCGGCATAGAATGGCGGCAGGCACATGTTCGACACGCTCATCAGCGCGCGGCAGCTCGCGCAACGGCTCGGCAACCCAGGCTTCGTCGTCCTCGACTGCCGATTCGATCTGACGCGGCCGCGCTGGGGCGAGCAGGCGTACGCCGAAGCGCGCATCCCCGGCGCGCTATACGCGCACCTCGAACGGGATTTGTCGGCCACGCCGTCGAGCGCCACGGGCCGCCATCCATTACCCTCGCCGGCGGGGATCGCCGAAACCTTCGGACGCTGGGGCATCGCGGCGGACACGCAGGTGGTGGCCTATGACCAGGGGCCCGGCGCCTATGCCGCGCGTTTGTGGTGGCTGCTGCACTGGATGGGACACGAACGGGCGGCGGTGCTCGACGGAGGACTCGCGGCCTGGAAGGCTTGCGGCCAGCCTCTCGAGCACGGCGAGCCTGGCGCCGCCGTGCCCTGCCGTTTCCACGGGCGGCCGGACCCGCGCCTGCTGGCTGAGACCGCCCAGATCGAGCAGGACGTGGCCACCGGGCGGCTCGAGCGGCGCGAGGTCCTGTTGCTCGACGCACGCAGCTCCGATCGGTTCGCCGGCGAGAACGAGACCCTGGATCCGGTCGCCGGCCACATCCCCGGGGCGGTAAACCTGCCGTTCGCCGCCAACCTGGACGGCGGGCGCTTTCTGGCGCCGGACACCCTGCGCCGGCGCTTGCTCGCGGCGCTCGCCGGCCGCGCGCCCGAATCGGCCATCTGCATGTGCGGTTCCGGCGTGACCGCCTGCCACAACCTGCTTGCCCTGGGCATCGCGGGCCTGCCCGGTGCCCGCCTCTACGCCGGCTCCTGGAGCGAGTGGATTCGCGATCCGCGCCGTCCGGTGACGCGTGGCACCTGATCGGCACAACGGAAAAATTTCAGCGCGGGACTATCGCTACCGTCCCGTTTTGATATCTTGCGGGCGCAACGCACTCCCGCTCGTCGCACGGAAATCACCGACGTGGCCGTAGACCCCCAGCGCATCGGCAATCGCCAATACAACCCGACCGCACCCTGGCGCATCGAGGACTCCCTCGACCTCTATCACGTGAACGAGTGGGGCAAGGGTTACTTCGGCATCAACGAGGCCGGGCACGTGGTGGTGCGCCCCGACACGCAACCCGGCAGCGACATCGATCTCTACGAGGTCATCGAAGGGCTGCAGCTGCGCGAGCTCGCCACGCCCGTCGTGGTGCGCTTCTCGGACATCCTCGCGCACCGTCTGAAGCACCTGCACGATGCGTTCGCTCAAGCGATCGCCGAGAACGATTATCGCAACCGCTATGCGGCGGTATATCCGATCAAGGTCAATCAACAGCGTCTGGTGGTCGAAGAGGTGTACCGCTACGGCGCCGCATTCGGTTTCGGACTCGAGGTGGGCTCCAAGCCGGAGCTGCTCGCCGTGATGGCGATGACCGAAAACGCTCCGGACCGCCTGATCGTGTGCAACGGGTTCAAGGACGACAGTTACATCGAGGCGGTAACGCTCGCGACCAAGCTTGGCCGGACCATCATCCCGGTCGTCGAGAACTACGAGGAGCTGCCGCTGATTCTCAAGCATGCCGAGAAATACCAGATCCGCCCGCGCATCGGCGTGCGCGTGAAGCTGGTGACCGAAGGCTCGGGCAAGTGGCGCGATTCGACGGGAGAAAAATCGAAATTCGGCCTGTTCATCACCGAGATCCTGGAGCTGGTGCGTGAATTGAAGGCTCGGGGCATGCTCGATTGCCTGCAGCTCGTGCACTGCCATCCGGGCAGCCAGCTGCAGGACATTCGCCGGCTGAAGGACGCCATCAACGAGCTCGCGCACGTCTACGCGGAGCTGAAGCTCATGGGTGCCGGACTGCAGTACATCGACGTCGGTGGCGGGCTGGGCGTCGACTATGACGGCAGCGGCACCAATTATTCCTCGTCGATCAACTACACGCTGAACGAGTACGCCAGCGACGTCGTCTACCGAATCGCGAGCGTCTGCAACGCCCGCGAGGTGCCGCATCCGATGATCGTGAGCGAATCGGGGCGCGCGATCGCCGCCTATCACAGCGTGCTGATCTTCGACGCGCTGGGGTCATCGGCGCTCGACAAATTCCACGTGACCGGCCGCGAGGAAGAAGACTACGGCGGCGAGGACGAGCTCCCCCAGCCGGTCAAAGACCTGTTCGACGCGTTTCGCTCGGTCAGCCGCCGCCGCCTGGTCGAGTGTTACCACGACGCGCTCACCGCTCGCGACCAGGTTCTGCAGATGTTCAACCTCGGGCTGCTGTCCCTGGAGTTTCGCGGACTCGCGGAGCGTCTGTTCTGGGCCACGTGCGCCAAGATCCGCGACAGCTGCCGCCGTCTCGAGCGCGAGCCGGAGGAGCTCGAGGGGCTGGAGTCGATCCTCTCGGATACCTACTTCTGCAACGTGTCGGTCTTTCAATCGCTGCCGGACAGCTGGGCGATCGATCAGCTCTTTCCGATCATGCCGATCCACCGTTTGGAGGAGCGCCCGAGCCGTACCGGGGTGTTGGCGGACATCACCTGCGATTCCGACGGCAAGATCGATCATTTCGTCTCGCTGCGCGACGTGAAACACACGCTGGAGCTACACGAACTGCGGCCCACGCAGAAGTACTATCTGGCGGCGTTTCTCGTCGGGGCCTATCAGGAAACGCTCGGGGATTTGCACAACCTCTTTGGCGATACGCACGTGGTGCACGTCAGACGTCACGACGAGGGCGGCTGGTGGATCGAAGAGGTGGTCAAGGGCGACACGGCCAACAGGGTGCTCGAGTACATGGAATACGATGTCGCCGAGCTCTCCCCCGCCCTGATGCGCGACTGCGAGCGCGCCATCCGCGATGGCCGCATGACCATTGCCGAGAGCCAGGTGCTCAAGCGCTTCTATGAGCGGGAACTCGACGGCTACGCCTATCTCGAGCATGCGAGCTATTAGGAGCGCTGGATCGGGGCTCCTGCCCCGCCCAGCGCCGTTGCGCCAAAAAGCGTGGTTTTTGGCGCAACGTCCGCCACCTGCGGCGGCGGGGCACGTCCCTGTACCTGTGCCCTTGCCGGACCGCTTCATGACTCGGGGTCGACCGCCAGTCGATGGACAACTACTGCCAGTGGTGGCGTTTCCGCGACACGCCTGGCGTCGGCAGAACCCATAGGGAATCGGCCCTGTTTGCTTCCCGCAAACGCCGGGAGTAGCATTTGCTCGTGTCCAGGCCGCAGTGGATTGATCACGGTTGCGTTCTCGTCTGCTTCGATCCGCTCTACCCCATGCATCGTCCGTGCACCCTTCCCGATCCAGATTACCGGGCCATCTGGCGCACGCTTCGACCAAGCCGGAACCACCGTGTACAGGCTGGGCTACCCGATTGATTTTGCGATCCCCGCGGCCCGCGTCAGCGGCTCGCGGGCCGCGCTGCCAAGAGAGAGCTCCGGATGACGACGATTTACGTGGGCAATCTGCCATTCCAGGCCACCGAGCAGGACTTGAAGTCGCTCTTCGAGCGACATGGCAAGGTGGATTCCGTCAAGTTGATCAATGACCGCGAAACCGGCAAGCCACGCGGCTTCGGCTTCGTGGAAATGTCTTCGGGCGAGGCTCAGGCGGCGATTCAGGCGCTGAACGGCTTTGAAATGAGCGGCCGCGCGCTGCGGGTCAACGAGGCGCAGGAGCGTGCGCCGCGCCCCCGCACCGGCGGCGGGCCGTACCGTCGCTGATCAGATCGGACCTGTCACTCGTTGCCTCGGCAGCGAGTGACAGGTGCCCGAAGAAGCCCGGTAACGATCAGCCCGGGCTAGACCCTGCGTTGAGCGTCCCGGGCCGCATACGCAGGATCTTGGTCCCGAAAGACCGTCCGTCCGGTTCGCGCGCTTCAGGGCAGTCGGACTTACCGCGCTCGGCGGGACCGAGCGGCATAGCCGATCCGCTCCACGCGCGTATCGCCAGTGGCGGCTTTCGATTCACTGAAATTTTATACAGCTTGCCGAATCGATACCGGCCCAGGGCGGAAGGGTACGTGCCGGCAGATATCCCGCTGCGCGTTGATAAGCCGCCGGGATCGCTCGCATCCCAGCTCACGTCGGCGTGACCGCACCCCATAACGGGGCCAGCGCCCCCACTCACCCTCAAGCAGGGGTTTTTTTTGGGCGGGCTCCCGTCCACAATCACACCAATGCGAGCGCTTCCCACAGCTGCCTCGACCGCCATAGCCGCCCTCTTCCTGCTGAGCGGCTGCGCCACCATCAGTGGCCGGCATGCCACGGCCGTCGACCTGGATACCATCCTGGCGGGACCTCGGCCGGCTGTGGACCGCTCATGCGACCGCTATCGCCATCCGGTACAGACACTGTTGTTCTTCGGCCTGCGCCCGACGACCCACGTGATGCAGGTGTGGCCTCGATCGGGCTACTACACCCGGATCATTGCACCGCTGGTCCGCCGGCGCGGACTGTTCTACGCCGCCCTCATCGCCCCCGGCAACAGCCCGTTCTTGCGAACACGCGCCGCGGCTTACCGCGCGCTGCTCGCCTCCCAACCCGATCTGTACGATCGCGTTCGGGTTGTCACTTTCCCAGCGGACGGCGGCAACGCCGTCGCACCGGGCTCGGTCAACATGGTGTTGGCCTTCGGCGCGCTACACAGTTGGCTGGCTGAAGGCATCGCCCCCGAAGCATTGACGACGATCAACCGTGCGCTCGTGCGCGGCGGGGTATTCGGCGTCGTCGACAATCGGGCCGACCCCGCGGCGCCCGTGGACCCGCGGGCGCGCACCGGCTACGTGAACCAGTCCTACGCCATCCGCCTCGTCGAGTCGTATGGCTTCAGACTGGTGGCCACATCGGAAGTGAATGCCAACCCGCGCGATACCAGGCACTACCCGGCGGGCGTCTGGACACTGCCGCCGTATTACAGGCTCGGCGCACTCCATCGGCGCCGTTACCGCAAGATCGGTGACGCCGACCGCTTCACGCTGAAATTCGTCAAAGTCGGCAATCCATAGCCGCGCTCGGCGGTTCGCCGTCACCACATGTCGCGCAGCCTGGCAGCGACATCGAGCTGATGCTCCAGAGCGCGCTGGGACGGTTGCTCGCCGTCAACCGTAACGGCGGGCGCGATCATCTGCAGATGCGCCAGCACCGCATCAGTCAGAAAGCGGCTGCGCCCGCCGTAGACGTGCGCGTCGCCATAACGATGCTGACCCGAGACGAAGAACTTCAACGGAGTAAAGAGCAGCAGATCGTTCTGTGCGCGCGTCAGCGCCACGTAGAAGAGCCGCCGCTCCTCTTCGAGCAGCTCTGCCCGGCCGGCGGCGAACTCCGACGGGAAGCTGCCGTCGACGACATTGAGCAGGTAGACGGTGTCCCACTCCATTCCCTTGGCCGAGTGCACGGTTGACAGCACCAGATAGTCCTCATCGAGCGCCGGCGGGCCGGACAGATCACCGGCCGCGGCCGGCGGGTCGAGCGCGAGCTCGGTGAGAAAGCGCTCGCGCGACGGGAACTGGCCCGACAGCAGCGTCAGCTGCTCCAGATCGCCGCCACGCGTGTGCGCCTGCTCGTAGAGACGCTCGAAATGCGGCTGATACCACTGGCGCGCGCGCTCGACCTGTGCCGGCCACGGGCAGTCCGGCGCGGCGAGCTCCGCCAGCAAGTCGACGAGCGCCGGCCAATGCGCCGCCGCGGCGGCCGGCGGCTCGAGCTCTCGCAGCGCGCCCAACCGGGCGCCAAGGCCCTCGAGGCGCTCGAGCACCCGGCGGGCGTTCACCGGCCCCATACCCGGCAATAGCTGTAGGACGCGGGCCGCCGCCAGCGTATTGTGCGGATTGTCCGCCCAGCGCAGCAGTGCCAGCAGGTCCTTGACGTGGCCGGCGTCGAGGAAGCGCAGGCCGCCATATTTGACGAAGGGGATATCGCGGCGAGCCAACTCGATCTCCAGCATGTCGCTGTGGCTGGATGAGCGAAACAGCACGCCCTGGCGACGCAGCGGGACGTTCGCTTCGCGGCGCCGCAGCACCTCGTCACAAACGCATTCGGCCTGCTGGCGCAGGTCCGCCACCGTCACCAGCTGCGGGCGCACACCGCTGCCGCGATCGGCGTGCAGGTCCTTGCGGTACTGGCGCGGGGCCTCGGCCATCACAGCGTTGGCGAGATCCAGGATCGGCTGCGTCGAGCGGTAGTTGCGCTCGAGCGTGATCACCGCGGCGCGCGGCGTGAAGCGGTCGGGAAATGCCAGGATGTTCTCGACCGACGCGGCACGGAATGAATAGATCGACTGCGCGTCATCGCCGACCACCGCCAGACCCGCGCCGTCGGGCTTCAGCGCATGCAGGATGTCGGCCTGCAGCGTGTTGGTGTCCTGGTATTCGTCGACGAGCACGTGATCGAACTGCGCGCCAATCCGCTGCGCGAGCCGCGCATCGCTCATCATGACGTGCCAGTAGAGCAGCAGATCGTCATAATCGAGCAGGCTGTCGCGCTGCTTGCGCTCGACATAGGCCCGATACAGCCTGGTGAGCGCCTCCTCCCAGTGCGCACACCAAGGGAATTGGCCCTCGAGCGTGGCCCGCAGCGCCCCGCGGGTGTTGACCCGGTGGGAATAGATCTGCAGGCAGGTGTCCTTGCGGGGGAATCGCCGCTCCTTTTCGGCCAGCCCGAGCTCCGTGCGCAGCGCGTCGAGCACATCGGCGGCATCGCCGCGATCGAGGACGGTAAATTGCGGATCGAGCTGCAACGCGGTGGCGTAGTGACGCAGCAGGCGGTTGGCGACCGAGTGGAAAGTGCCGGACCATGCGAGCCGCTGCCCGAGCGCCGCACCGCCCGGGCCACGCCCTGGGCCAAGCGCGCCGGCGGCGATTTCGGCCGCCCGCCGCCGCATCTCGACGGCGGCGCGCCGCGTGAACGTCAGCATCAGAATGCGCGCCGGATCTACGCCGTGGATGAGCAGATGCGCCACGCGATGCGCCAGCGTGTTGGTCTTGCCGGTGCCAGCCCCGGCGACGATCAGCAGCGGACCGGCGCGCACACCGCCACCGGGCAGTGCTTGCCCGTGGGTCGCCGCCCGGCGTTGCGGCTCGTTGAGTCGCTCGAGATGGGGAACGCTCGACATGAGGTAGGGCAACTATACGAGAACGCTCGGGCAGTCGCCACGGATCGCGGTTATCCAGCAGCGTAGCTGCGCACATGCTGGATATGGCGATCAGACTTGGCGCATATTCCGCTCATCACACAGGTGATTGCGATGAATTTCCGAGCCGCCGATAGCACCCCTGTGTCATGACATGGACACACCCTGTCCTTGGGGCTGCGGTTATGCCAGATTGAGGGCTTGTTCGGGCATCAGATCACCAAATTGGGGGCGACATAAGGATCCTC
>DAHXNE010000081.1 GCA_027366635.1 Gammaproteobacteria bacterium
CTCGGGGACAGGGTCGGCACGACGCTCTGATCGTAGCGCAGCAAGCCGATGCTCGCGCCCACGTACGGATCACTGTTGGCAAACCCGCCGGCCAGGTTCATTGCCGCGAACGCCGGACTCGCCGTCGCACACGTGGCCAACGACACCAACAATAAGGTACGGAACTTCATGTGGAAACCTCGCCTGAATTCGACCGGCGATGATTATCTTTCGGTCCGCTGAATTGGCGCTGAACACGGCGCAAACGGCCGCGGCGCGCTTCGTTGCTGTCGCCGAATCGCGTCACGGCGGTGCGCGCCGCCGGCAGTGACGGCCCGGATCCTTGTGGAGGCGTTGCTGCGGACCGGGTCGACGATCCAACCTGTCGCGGCGGTGGGTGTCCGCGCGCGGCTTGCGTGACCTGGGTGGTCACGGCGGGTGAATCCGCGGGCCGGGGCGGTGACCCGTGCCGCTCAGCGCTCGGCCGGGTCCGCGGGGCCGGACCGGAGCGGCCAAATCTGCAGTCGCTCGGTGTCGAGATCGAATCGGCAGTGCTGACCCGGTGTCAGCTCGGCACCGCAGGCCGCGCGGATACAGGCATCTCCGAAGCGGATCGATGCCTGCGGCAACGGTCCGGTGAGCAGCGCCTCCACCGTGCCGGAATGCGCGCCGCCCGCGTGTATCCAGATGCGCTCCGGTGGAACATTCCACCCGACCGGTCCGCTCGGCACGGGAGCGCCGGGCACGTCGAGCACCGCGCCGCGACCCAACATGAGACGATTCGACTCGGCGATGCCTGTGGCGACGTTGTCCGCGCCGAGCAGCCGGGCGGCGAGCTCGTTGACCGGCCGGCGCAGCACGTCTGCCGCCGGGCCGCTCTGCAGCCGGCGTCCGTCCGCGAGCAGCAGCAGGTCGTCGGCCAACTGCAGCGCCTCGTGCGGGTCGTGGGTGACGAGCAGAGTCATGATCGGCAACTCGGCCTGCAGAGTGCGCATTTCGCGGCGCAGCGCGGCGCGCAGCGGCGCATCGAGCGCCGAGAACGGCTCGTCGAGCAACAGCAGCTCCGCCGGACGTACCAGCGCGCGCGCGAGCGCCACTCGCTGCTGCTGGCCGAGGGATAGCTCGGTGGCGCGCCGACGCACCAGCTCCGTCAACCCCAGCCGCTCGAGCCAGTGCTCGGCGCGCGCCGGATCCGCCCCCGCCGGGAAACGCAGCTGTCCACCGACGTCAAGATGGGGAAACAGCGCATAGCTCTGCGGCACGTAGCCGATGCGCCGGGCGCTCGGCTCGAGCGGCACCAGATCTCGCGCGCCCAGACGAATGACCGCATGGTCGGCCTGCTGCAGACCGGCGATCAGTTTGAGGGTGAGTGACTTGCCCGAGCCCGAGGGCCCGAGGATCGCCAGGCGGCGCGCCCGGCTCGACCATTGCACGGCCACCCTGAAATCACCGACGCGCTTGTCGACATCGAGCTGCAAGCCGCTCGGCGTCGCCCCCGCGGGCGGCGCGGATGCGTGCGGCCGCACGGCGGGGGAGGTGGAGAGGCGGCGCCGGACCGGGCGGGGCGCGGAGCGCGCGCCGACCGTGCTGCTCAGCGACACGATGACCAACGCCAGGGCGATTGCCGGCAACAGCACCGGCAGCATGGCCGGCAGACCTTGGTCGCCGAATTCCACGTAGGTGTAGACCGGGAGCGAGTACGGATGATAGGCCACCATCACGGTGGCGCCGAACTCGCCGAAGGCGCGCAGCCAGGCGAGCAACAGGCCGGCGAGCAGCGCCGGCCTGACGGCCGGCAGCGTCGCCCGCCAGAACACCGCGAGCCGGCCTCGCCCGAGCGTCGCGGCCACCTCCTCGATGGCCGGATCCATGGACGAGAACGCCGAGCGCGCCGCGATGATCACGAACGGCGCGGAAACGAAAGCCTCCGCGAGCACGATGCCGGCGAACGAGTCCGTCAGCCCGCCGTGGGTCAACCGGCCCAGGGGCGAGTTATAGCCGAGCAGAAACAACAACAGCACGCCGCTGGCGAGCGGCGGCAGTGCCAAGGGCAGCTGCACGAGGAATCCCAGCAGCCCCATCGCTCGCCCGGGCACACGCGCCAGCGCGAATCCCAGCGGAATCCCGCACAGCGCGGTGAGCAACGTGGCGCCGGTGGCGCTGGCCAGCGAGACCGCGCACGCATGTGCGAGAGTTGCGTAATCGACGTCGCGCCAGCGTGTCGCGGCCGCAGCCTGCACGCCGGCGAGGAGCGGCGCGATCAGATAGACCGCGAGCAGACCGGCGAGCCAGGGCAGGGGCGAGGGTACTTTGCGCAGCATGCGGCGTTTGGGATTGAACCCGGGGCCCCGGAACCACGCTTTGCGGAGCATCAATGACCCGAAGTGTGGGCGGCGGCTTCCAAGGACGGGTTCGGGGCTAGCGGGCAGGAGCGCGTGGGTTGCGGGACAGGGCGCGTCAGGTCTTCGGGGCGGCGTGGCGCAGCAGGCCGCGCAGCCGCGGCGGCACGGCGTGCGCATCGCCCGTGAGCGTCAGCTGCCGGGCCTCCAGGCCATGCGTGCGCATCAGCGTGCGCCCCTGCGGGCCGAGCAGGAACGTGACGAACGCAAGAGCGGCGCGCGGATGCGGCGCGTTTCGGACCAAGCTGATGGTGTAGAGAGCCTTGGGCGTGATCGACGGCGGGAGCGTCACGGCTGGGATGCCGGCGGCAGCGGTCTCCGTGGCATAGAAGAACCCGGCATCGAGCTCCCCGGACTGCAACCGCCCCATCAACGTCTCCTCGGGGAACACCTGGGCCGAATTCTCGCGCCCGCCGAGCACTCGCCGGACCAGCCCCGGGATGTGGTAATACGCCTGCGCCCGCCGCATCAGCTCGACCGTGAGGACCCCCTTGGGGTCGAGCCTGGGGTCCGTGCGGCCGATGCGCAGACCCGGCGTCTGCAGCACGACGTACCACGGCCGTGAATGCCACAATGGCGCGAAGCGGCTGCGCGGGTTGTATCCGATGACCAGTGGGGATTGCGCGAAAGTGATGTACCAGCGAACCCAATCGCCGTGCTTCGCGCCCATCAACCGCGCGTTCACCCCCGGCGCGGCGCTGAGGAACACATCGGCGCGGCGCAGATGGCCGGCGATCTCGTTGGCCAGAAGCTTCGAGCCGCCCGCATAGCCGCGGAAATGATCGCCGGTCGCATGATCGAACGCCGGACCGACCGATCCTTGCATCAGATTGATCAACGAGCCGGCGTAGAGCACCGCAACGTTGCTGCCCGCGCGCGCCGGCAGCAGCGCGCTGGAGCACCAGGCGAGCAGGGCGACTGCCGTTGCGAAGCGCAACCAGGAGCGGCGGCGAGCGCGCGGGCCGGCAACGATTGGAGGCGGCATGGACGATGCGCTACGCAAACTGGTCGGTGGCGCTGACGAGTTCGTGCAGCGTGCCGCGCTCGAACGCCGAATGACCGGCGTCCGGCACGATCCGCAGCTGAGCCTCCGGCCAGGCGCGATGCAGATCCCAGGCCGTGCGCATTGGGCAGATGACGTCGTAGCGCCCTTGCACAATGACGGCGGGAATGTGTCGGATACACGGCACGTCGGCGAGCAACTGCCCATCCGCCTTGAAAAACCCCTGGTTGACGAAGAAGTGGCACTCGATGCGCGCGAAGGCCTCCGCATAGGCGTCCTTCTCGAACTTCGCAACGTAATCGGCGGCGGTGCGTAGATGGCTCGTGGCGCCTTCCCAGCTCGACCAGGCCCGGGCGGCGCGGGCGCGCACCGCTGGGTCATCGCTGGTCAGCCGGGCGTAATAGGCGCGCATCATGTCGGCACGCTCGTCGGGTGGAATCGGCTCGATGAACCGATCCCACAGGTCCGGATAGATTGCCGCCGCGCCCCCGGGGTTCTGGTAGAACCATTCCAGCTCCCAGCGGCGCAGCAGGAAAATTCCGCGCAGAATCAGCTCGGTGACGCGCGCCGGGTAGGTCTCGGCGTAGGCGAGGGCCAGCGTCGAGCCCCATGAGCCCCCGAACACCAGCCAGCGGTGGATGCCGACGTGCTCACGCAGCCGCTCGATGTCCTCGACCAGGTCCCACGTGGTGTTCTCCCTGAGCTCCGCGTTCGGGCGGCTCTTACCGCAGCCGCGCTGATCG
Source organism: Gammaproteobacteria bacterium (assembly GCA_027366635.1). Taxonomy (GTDB): domain Bacteria; phylum Pseudomonadota; class Gammaproteobacteria; order Steroidobacterales; family Steroidobacteraceae; genus 13-2-20CM-66-19. The sequence continues at coordinate 4,125 of DAHXNE010000081.1, forward strand.
AACAGCACGATCCGGTAGCGCTGGGGATCGAAGAAGCGGCGCATTTTCGGATCGGTGCCGCCGCCCGGGCCGCCGTGCAGGAACACGGCGGGCTTGCCTGCGGGATTACCGCTCTCCTCGAAGTAGATCTCGTGCAGGTCCGAGACCCGCAGCCGGCCGGTGCGGTAGGGCTTGATCGGCGGGTACAGCCGGCGCGCCGGTCCCCTGGAGTGCGAGGCGCTCATCATGCGGGCAGCCTATCAGATCGGCGGTCGCCCGGGGCGGGGCTGCCCGGCCGCGCCGGATCGCTCGCAGCGGCTATAATCATCGCCGGCGACCCAGCGGCACCCGCCCTTGAAACTCACCTCAGACTCGCTCGAGGGCCACCTCGCCCAGAAGCTGCTACCGGCGTACCTGATTTCCGGGGACGAGCCTCTGCTCGTGGCGGAGGCCGCCGATGCGGTGCGCGCGCGGGCGCGTGCGGCGGGATTCACCGAGCGGGACGTGCACTTCATCGAGCGAGCCGCCGACTGGGAGGACGTACGCGCCGCCGCGGGCAATCTCTCGCTGTTCGGGGCACGGCGGCTGCTCGAGGCGCGGCTCGCGACTGCGCGACCCGGGACCGGCGGCTCAGCCGTTCTCACCTCGCTGCTCGAGCGCGCCGATCCTGACACGCTGCTGCTCATTCTGAGTCCGCGTCTCGACCGCGACGCGCAGTCGGCTCAGTGGGTCCAGGCGGTGCAAGCGCGCGGCGCCTGGATCGCCGTGTGGCCGGTCGAGCCCGGGAAGCTCGTCGCTTGGCTGCGCGCCCGCAGCCGGCGCATCGGTGTGGATCTCGGTCCGCAGGCGCTGCAACTGCTCGCGGAGCGGACCGAGGGCAACCTGCTCGCGGCTGATCAGGAGCTGCGCAAGCTCGTGCTGCTCGGCGCCGATGCCGAGGGCGGCGACGCGGCCCGCGCGGGGTTCGCCGACAGTGCGCGATTCGATGTCTTTCGGCTCTCCGACGCCGTGCTCGCCGGCGATCTGGGGCGCTCGCTGCGCGTGCTCGCGGGACTGCGCTCCGAAGGCACCGAGCCGACGCTCGCGCTGTGGGCCTTGATCAAGGCATTGCGCGACCTGGGCGCCGCGCTGCGGCCCGGCGCGGCCGGCGGCTGGCGGCGCTCCAGTGCGGCGCTCGAGGCGGCCGTGCGCCGTTCCGGCCGTCTGACCTTTCCGAGCCTGATGCTGCGCGCCGCGCGCGCCGACCGCATGATCAAGGGTCGGCTGCGCGGCGATTCGTGGGACGAGATGGCGTTGCTTGCGGCCGAACTGTGCGCGCGGCCGGCGTTTCCCACGCCCCAATCCATGTTCAAATAGCGCCCGGGTCGCCGTGCCGCGCACGGCCGGATGCAGGGAGACCATGCAGCCCATCGGTGTTTTCGGCGGAACGTTCGATCCTGTTCACTACGGTCATTTGCGCACGGCGTTCGAGCTGTGGCAGCTGCTGCATCTGGCGGAAGTGCGCTTCCTTCCCACGGGCAACCCGCCACATCGCGATCAGCCGCTCGCCGCCGCCGAGTTGCGGCTGCGCATGGTGCGGGCCGCCGTCGCCGGCCTGCCGGCCTTCACAGTCGATGACCGGGAGATCCGCCGCAGCGGGGTGTCCTACTCGGTCGACACGCTCGCGGAGCTGCGCGCCGAATACCCCCGGCGCTCGCTGTGTCTGCTGCTCGGCATGGACGCGTTTCTCGGCCTGCCGCATTGGCACCGTTGGCGGGAGCTGCTCGAGCTGGCGCACATCGTCGTGGCGCATCGTCCGGGCTGGAAGGCCCCGATCATGGGGCCGCTCGGGGAGGTGATGGTCGACCACGGCACCGGCTCGATCCGCGAGCTGCACGAGCGGACCGCCGGACGGATCTACGTGCACGCGGTGACGCAGCTCGAGATTTCCTCCACCGAGCTGCGCCAGCTGATCATCTCGGGGCTCGATCCCCGTTACCTGGTGCCGGACGAAGTGCGGCGCATTCTGCTCGACAGCGAGTGCTATTCTAGGACCACATGACCACACGCTCCGCCGCCCGCCGCGGCAAGTCCTCCCGCTCCCGGCCGAAGGGATTCGCAGCGCTGCTCCGTGTAGTGACAGCGGCGCTCGAAGACATGAAAGCCGTCAACATCCAGCTGATCGACGTACGGGGCCTGACCGATGTGGCCGATACGCTGATCATCGCTTCGGGCACCTCGGATCGCCACGTGCGCTCGATTGCCGAGCGGGTGATCGAGCAGGCCAAGGCGAACGGCATGCGTCCACTGGGCACGGAGGGCGAGGGCGAGGGCGAGTGGGTTCTGGTCGATCTGCAGGACATCGTCGTACACGTGATGCTGCCGCGGATCCGCGCGTTCTATGCGCTCGAGCGCTTGTGGGAGTCCTCCCCGGGGGAGCCCGGATCGGTGCGCGCGGCGGCGCAGGCGGCCGAGGGCGCATGAGCGGCGTTCGAGCAGGGTGAGCGATGCGGGTGCGGCTGCTGGCGGTCGGCACTCGCGCGCCGGCCTGGGTGCGCCAGGGCTATGAGGACTACGCCCGCCGCCTCGGCCCGGGCCTGAAGCTGACGCTCGTCGAGATCGAGCCCGGGCGGCGTGTGGCGGGAGGGGGCGTAGGCCCCGCGGTCGAGACCGAAGGACGCAGACTCCTGGCAGCCGTGCGGGATGGGGAGTTTCTGGTGGCCCTCGATGAGCATGGCCTCGAGATGACCACGCCGGCATTTGCGGGCTGGCTGGCCGAGCGAATGCGTGCGGGGCGGGACTTGGCGATCATGGTCGGCGGACCGGACGGCTTCGCGCCGCAGGTGCGCGCGAGGGCCGATCTTCTGCTGTCGCTGTCGCCTCTGACCCTGCCTCATGCCCTGGTGCGCGTGGTGCTGGCCGAGCAGCTTTACCGGGCACTTAGCATCCATGCTCATCACCCGTATCATCGTGCGTGATGAGCCCGGAACTGCCTGCCCCTGTACTGTGCCTCGCATCCGCTTCGCCGCGGCGACGCGATCTACTTTGGCAGATCGGTGTGCCGCACAAGGCGGTGGCGGCCGATCTGGACGAGCGGGTGTTGCCCGGGGAGGCGCCGCGCGATTATGTGGAGCGATTGGCGCTCGCCAAAGCGCTGGCCGTGCGCAATCGCGGTGAGCGGTTGCCCGTATTGGCCGCCGACACCGCCGTGGTGCTCGCGGGCACGGTCTACGGCAAACCGGCCGATCGGGCCGACGCGCTGGCGATGCTGGGCAAGCTCTCCGGGCGCGTCCATCAGGTCATGACCGCCGTGGCGCTCGCGACCGAGCGCAGCGTCGAGGTGCGCAACAGCGCCGCCACGGTGCGCCTGCGGGAGCTGACACTGGCGGAGCGGGAAGCGTATTGGCAGACCGGCGAGCCGCGCGGCAAGGCCGGTGGTTACGCGATCCAGGGGTTCGGCGCCGTGTTCATCGAGTCACTTTCCGGAAGCTACACGGCGGTGGTGGGTCTGCCGTTGGTCGAGACGGCCGAGCTGCTGCGTGCGGCGGGTCTCGCCTACTGGCAGGGGCGCGGCGCATGATCGAGATCCTGATCAACGTCGGGCCGCGCGAGACGCGTGCCGCGCTCATCGAAGACGGAGTCGTTCAAGAGATCTTCATCGAGCATGTCGGCCGCGGCCGGCTGGTCAGCAATCTGTACAAGGGGCGCGTGACCCGCGTGCTGCCGGGCATGCAGGCGGCATTCGTGGACATCGGTCTTGAGCGAACCGCCTTTCTGCACGTCGATGACATCATCGGCGCGCCGCTCGAGGAGGCCGCGGCGGCGCCGGCCGCCGCCGCGATTGATGTGCGCCGTCTGATCAGCCCCGGCGAGGAACTGCTGGTGCAAGTCGTCAAGGACCCGATCGGCAGCAAGGGTGCGCGGCTGAGCACGTTCATCACTCTGCCGGCGCGCTACCTGGTGTACCTGCCCGCGGGCGAGGGCGTGGCCGTGTCGGCGAAGATCGATGATGAAGCCGAGCGCGTCCGGCTCAGGGCGCTGGTGTCCGAGTTGCGGGCAGGCGAGACCGGCGGCGGCTACATCCTGCGCACCGCCGCGCAGGGCGCCTCGGTCGAGGCGTTGCGCGAGGACATGGATTACCTCGAGCGGCTCTGGCAGCACGTGCGCGGGCGCGCTGCCGTAGCTGCGCCCGGCTCGGTGGTGCATGAGGATCTGCATCTGGCGCTGCGGCTGTTGCGCGATGAACTGCCGCGGGGAGTCGGCGCGGTGCGGGTCGATTCCGCCGACACGTACCGCCGTATGAGCGCGTTCGCCGAGCAGTTCATGCCGGGGGCCTCGACCCGCATCGAGTTGTACGACGAGGCCCGGCCGATATTCGCTCTGCATGGTGTCGAGGACGAGATCAGCCGGGCGCTCGAGCGCAAGGTGATGCTCAAGTCCGGCGGGCATCTGGTGATCGACCAGACCGAGGCGATGACCACCATCGACGTCAACACCGGCGGCTACGTCGGTCACCGCAATCTGGAGGAAACCTGTTTCCGCACCAATCTCGAGGCGGCCGAAGTGATCGGCCGGCAGTTGCGCCTGCGCAATCTCGGCGGAATCATCATCATCGATTTCATCGACATGCAAGCCGAGGCGCACCGCCGCCAGATCCTCGCGGCGCTCGAGCGCTCGCTGGCCGGGGACCGGGCGCAGACGCGCATCGTCAACTTCTCGCCCCTGGGGCTGCTCGAGCTGACTCGCAAGCGCACCCGCGAGAGTCTGGCGCATCTGCTGTGCGAGCCGTGCCGGGCGTGCGAAGGGCGCGGATTCGTCAAGACGGCCGAGACGGTCTGCAACGAGATCTTCCGCGAGCTGCTGCGCCAGGAGCGCGCCGGCGGCGAGTTGCTGGTGCTGGCACATCAGACGGTGGTGGACCGTCTGCTCGAGGCGGAATCGGCCACGCTCGCGGCGCTGCGCGCGCAGGTCGGACGCGCCGTACGGCTGCAGGTGGAGGCGCTGTACGGCGTCGATCAGTTCGATGTCGTGGCGCTGTGAGGCACGCGGCCGCCGGACGGAGTAGGCTTCTCTCATGACCATGGTCGCCGCCCTGCAGATGAGTTCCGGGCCCGATGTGCGCGCCAATCTCGCCCAAGCGCGCGCGCTGCTCGAGGCGGCCGCCGCCCGTGGGGCGTGCTTGGCCGTTTTGCCGGAGAATTTCGCCTTCATGGGACTGCGCGACGCCGACAAGCGCGCCATCGGCGAGTCCGACGGCGCGGGCCCCATCCAGGACTTCCTGGCCGAGAGCGCCCGCCGGCTCCGGCTGTGGATCGTCGGCGGCACCGTGCCCCTGACCGGGGCCTGTGACGACCGCGTTGCGGCCGCGAGCCTGGTCTACGACGCAAGCGGCGCGCGGCGCGCCCGCTACGACAAGATTCACTTGTTCGACGTGCGGCTGCCTGATCGATCCGAGAGTTACCGCGAGTCGGCGCATATCGCTCCCGGGACCGCCGTCGTGGTGCTCGACACGCCGGCCGGCCGGCTCGGGCTGTCGGTTTGTTATGATGTGCGCTTCGCGGAGCTGTACCGCGCCATGGCCGCGCGGGGCGCGCAGCTGTTCGCCGTGCCGGCGGCGTTTACCGCCGCGACCGGGCGTGCGCATTGGGAAGTGTTGCTGCGCGCCCGCGCCATCGAGAACCTCTGCGCGGTCATCGCCGCCGGGCAGTGGGGCTCGCACCCCAACGGCCGGGAGACCTACGGCGACAGCCTGATCGCCGACCACTGGGGGCGCGTGCTCGCGCGCCTCCCGCACGACAGCGGTTGTGTCACGGCCGACGTCGATTTGGAAGCCGAGCAGCGCGACCGCGAGAGCTTTCCGGCGCTACGCCATCGCGTGCTCGGCATGGAAACCGCCCGTACCCCGACGGAAAACGCCCATGAGTGATCAGACCCGCCACGATGCATTGACTCTCGCCCGCGAGCTTATTCTGCGGCCGAGCGGCCTGGAAGGCCGCCTCGATCGCGTGTTCGCAGAGGTGCTGGCTCACTCCGTCGATTACGCGGACCTGTACTTCCAGCTTTCGCGTCAGGAGTCCTGGTCGCTCGAAGACGGTATCGTGCGTGACGGCAGCGCCAGCATCGAGCAGGGCGTGGGCGTGCGGGCGCTGAGCGGTGAGAAAACCGGCTTCGCGTACTCCGACGAGATCGTGCTGCCGGCGCTGACCGAGGCCTCGCGCGCGGCACGCGCGATCGCCGTGCAGGGCGGCGAGCGGCGCGTCAGCGCTTGGCACGAGCGCAGCGGCCACAGGCTCTACCTGCCGGCCGATCCCTCGGTGACGCTCTCGGACACCGACAAGGTGGCGTGGCTCGAGCGCGTCGACCGCGAGGCGCGCCGGATCGATCCGCGGATCGTGCACGTCACGGCAAGCCTGGTGGCCGTCCATCAAGTGGTATTGATCGCCAACAGCGAGGGGGAGCTTGCGGCCGACGTTCGCCCGCTAGTGCGTATGAACGTCTCGGTGTTGGTCGAGCAGAACGGCCGGCGCGAGCAGGGCTATTGCGGGGCGGGTGGGCGGTATTCGCTCGCCGAACTGGTCGCCAACGACACGCCACAGCGGCTGGCGCTCGAGGCGGCGCGCCAGGCGCTGGTCAATCTCGAGGCGGTGCCGGCGCCGGCCGGCACGATGACGGTCGTGCTCGGCCCCGGCTGGCCCGGCATTCTCTTGCACGAGGCGATCGGTCACGGGCTGGAGGGGGATTTCAACCGCAAGGGCACCTCGGCGTTCGCCAACCGTATCGGTGAGCGCGTTGCCGCGCCGGGCTGCACGGTCGTCGACGACGGGACGCTGCCAAACCGGCGCGGTTCGCTCAACATCGATGACGAGGGCATTCCTACACAGTGCACGACGCTCATCGAGGACGGCATCCTGCGTGGCTACATGCAGGATAGGCTCAATGCCCGGCTCATGGGGCACAGTCCAACAGGCAATGGCCGGCGCGAGTCGTTTGCGCACGTGACCATGCCGCGCATGACCAACACCTATATGCGTCCCGGGCCGTACGATCCGCAGGAGATCATCGGCTCGGTGCAGCACGGCATTTACGCGGTCAACTTCGGCGGTGGACAGGTGGATATCACCTCCGGGAAGTTCGTGTTCTCGGCCAGCGAGGCCTACGCCATCGAGAACGGCCGCCTCGGCGCGCCCCTGAAGGGCGCCACGCTCATCGGCAACGGTCCGGACGTGCTCACTCGGGTGACACTGGTGGGCAACGACCTGAAACTCGATGACGGCGTCGGCACGTGCGGCAAGGAAGGCCAGAGTGTCCCGGTCGGAGTGGGCCAGCCGACCCTGAAAATCGATAGTCTGACAGTGGGTGGCACGGCTTAGCCGTGTCTCGCGGGAGCGCTCCGGCCGTGGATCACGACGAGTTCCGCCGCTTCGGCCACCAGTTGATCGACTGGATCGCCGACTATCGGCGCGACTGCGCCGCGGGGGTGTTCCCGGTCGTGGCCCAGGTGGACCCCGGAGCGCTGCGCAGCCGCCTGCCGGCCGGTCCGCCGCTCGACCGGGAGCCGATGGAGGAGATTCTCGCGGACCTGTCGAGTCTGATCCTGCCGGCGTGTACGCATTGGCAGGATCCACGCTTCTTCGCGTACTTTCCGTCCAACAGCGCGCTTGCGGCCACGCTGGGCGATTTCGCGAGCACGGGGTTGGCGCAGCTCGGCCTGAACTGGCAGGCGAGCCCGGCGTTGACCGAGCTCGAGGAGGTGGTCAGCGACTGGATGCGCCAGATGATGGGGCTTGCGCCGGGATGGAGCGGCGTCATCCAGGATACCGCCTCGTCCGCGACGCTGGTCGCGCTCCTGTGTGCGCGCGAGCGCGCAACGGACTACGGTGCCGCGCGCGGGGGCTTGCAGGCGAGCACGGCACCGCTCACGGTTTACGTGTCGAGTCAAAGCCACAGCTCGGTCGAGAAGGCGGCGCTGTTGGCGGGGTTCGGACGCGACAACGTGCGAGTGGTGCCGGTGGACGAGCAGTATCAAATGCGCCCGGATGCGTTGCGCGCCGCAGTCGAGGATGATGTGCGCCGGGGTGCGCGCCCCTGCGCGCTCGTCGGCACCGTCGGCTCTACGGCAACCACCGCCATCGACCCGCTGTCGGATCTGGCGGCCGTTGCGCAAACCCATCATCTCTGGCTGCACGTCGATGCGGCCATGGGCGGCTCGGCCATGATCCTGCCTGAATGCCGCCCGCTGTGGCAGGGCGTCGAAGCCGCTGACTCGCTGGTTGTCAATGCGCACAAGTGGCTGGGCGCTTCCTTCGACTGCTCGCTGTACTACGTGCGTGATCCGCAGCATCTGATTCGCGTGATGTCGAGCAGCCCGAGCTACCTGCGCACGGCCGCGGACGAGCACGTGAAGAATCTTCGCGACTGGGGCATCCCGCTCGGGCGGCGCTTTCGGGCCCTGAAGCTGTGGTTTCTGATCCGGGAGCAGGGCGTGAGCGGGCTTGCGACCCGCCTGCGGCGCGATTTGGCCCATACCCGATGGTTTGCCGATCGCATCGATGCGGCAACGCACTGGCGGCGGCTCGTTCCCGCCCCGCTGCAGACCGTCTGCGTGCGTCATGAGCCGCCCGGTCTGACCGGCGACGCGCTCGATCGGCACACCCTGGCTTGGGTCCGTCACATCAACGAGTCCGGACAGGCCTACCTGACCCCGGCAATGCTCGACGGCCGGTGGATGGTGCGCGTCTCGTTCGGAGTGGAAGGTACGGAGCGCCGCCACGTCGAGGCGCTGTGGGCGCTGATGCAGGCGGCGGCAAAGGCTGACTGAGCCGCACCCGGTTTGTCTCCCGAGGCTCAGCGCCAATCAGGCGTTCAAGTCGGGGATCAACTCGCTCTCGAGCCGGGTGATCTGGTCCTTCAGGATCAGCTTGCGCTTCTTCAGGCGCTTCAGCTGCAGCTCATCGATGTGCAGATCGAGCGACAGCCGGCCGATCACCTCGTCCAGGTCGCGATGCGCGATGCGCAGCTGCCGCAGCTTCTCCATGTTGCGGAACAGCTCGCGATCGATGTTGTCTTCGGTTTCAATATCCGTCATGACGTCGTGCGGCCGAAAATTCCAGCGGCAGCGCGCCGGCCTGCGTCCCGCGCTGCCCGTCCGTATCGGCCGCTATCATACCCCCGGGTTGCGGCGGCGGCGGGCTATCCCGGGCGATGTGGTTTGTGCCGTCCACGCCCGCCCGCCCCGCCGCTGCGCGCCGGCCGGGGCGGGGGTGTGTGGCTGCGACGCGAGCCGCGCCGGTGCTCCGGCTGCATTTTGGGCTGAGTGAGCCCGCCGGCCAGCAGGTCCGCGCAGATCGGCGCGGACGGTATCTTGTAGCCGATATATTGCTCGATCTCCGGCAGTCCGACCGCATATTCCTCGCAGGCGAAGCTGATGGCATCGCCTTCGGCGCCGGCGCGCGCGGTGCGCCCGATGCGATGCACATAGTCGGGCGCGTCCTGTGGCAGGTCGAAATTGAAGACGTGACTGACCTCCGGGATATGCAGCCCGCGCGAGGCGACGTCGGTGGCGATCAGCACCGCGAGATCGCCGTTGTGGAAGTCACGCAGGAAACGCAGCCGTTTGGCCTGCGGCACGTCGCCCGAGAGCGCCTGGGCGTGAAATCCATTCGCCCCGAGCACGGCCTCGAGGCGCTCGGCCATCCGCTTGGTGTTGACGAAGATCATGGTGCGGTGCGCCTCGGCCTGGCGCAGCAGCCCGATCAACAGCGGGATCTTCTCCTCCATCGCCGGGTAATACATGATCTGCCGGACTCCCTCGACAGTCTTCCTGTCCGGCTCGATGCGCACCAGTTCCGGGTTGTTCATGTGCTCGTAAGCGAGCTCCAGCACCCGATATGACAGCGTTGCGGAAAACAACATTGACTGGCGCCGCTCCGGATGCGGCAGCCGGCGCAGCAGGTAGCGGATATCGGCGATGAAGCCGAGGTCGAACATCCGGTCCGCCTCATCGAGCACCAGCGTCTGGACGTGTTTGAGGTCGTAGACGTGCTGCTTGTAATAGTCGATCAGCCGTCCCGGCGTGCCGATCAGTACGTCGATGCCTGCCTCGAGCGTGCGCCGCTGCTTCTCGTAGTCGATGCCGCCGTACACCACGGCGTGCTTCAGGCCGCTGTGCTGGCCGAGGATTTCCGCATCGTGATGGATCTGCACCGCGAGCTCGCGGGTCGGGGCGACGATCAGGGCGCGAACCGAAGTGGCGGTTCGTCCGGGGGGGGGCGTGCGCGTGAGCAGGGTTTGGTACAGGGCGACCAGGAACGCGGCTGTCTTGCCGGTGCCGGTCTGGGCCTGCCCGGCGACGTCGCGGCCGGTGAGGGCGATCGGCAGGGTCTGTGCTTGTATCGGCGTGCAGCGAGTGAAGCCGGCTTCACGAATGCCAGCGAGCAGCGGCGGGGCGAGTCCGAAACTCTCGAAGGTCGTGCTGATGTGAGGAGTGGGTTCGTTCATCGATTCTCCCGCGTGCGCCGCGTCCGCCCGAACCCCGGGGGAAGGCGCCGCTGATGCATTCGTGGTATCATTTCACTGTTTGCTCGCATACTACACGACGCCGCGTCCTTGGCGCGCGGTATGGCATGGTCTGGCCTGGGCGTGCGACGCCGAGACCGTGGCGGGGCGGGCGGCCGCCGAATTGCGCCGGCCGCGCGGATTGCCGGGCATCCGGGGTGCTGATGGCCGCGGCACCGGCCCCGGGTGTTGCGCCGAAGCTCGCGAGGCTCTTGCAAAAACACTCTGAAAGGGCTAAAACACCCCTAGTGGGCGGGCCATCCGGTCCGCGCCTGCCGGCCCATGAGGGCATTCCAAGCAGGCACCATTCTAATTGAACCAAGCTCGGTACCTCATTACTTCACGAGTTAGTGTAACCGTTTGACGGGCATTTCCGGCAGGCGCGCTCTTCAGCCCGCCACCCGGCCTCGATAACCCTTCGCTTATCCCGATATCAAAGACTCTGCCTTCGACGGAGGTTGACCCGCGTGAGCAATCCGCACATTGTCCATACCACAGACGCCACATTTACGCAGGATGTCCTGCAGTCCGATAAGCCGGTGCTGCTCGATTTCTGGGCGGAATGGTGTGGTCCATGCAAGATGATCGCCCCGATACTCGAGGAGATCGCTGGCGAATACGGCGAGCGCGTGACGATCGCCAAGCTCAACATCGACGAGAATCCGCACACTCCGCCGAAGTACGGCATCCGCGGCATTCCGACCCTGATTCTGTTCAAGAACGGCGCGGTCGAGGCCCAGAAAGTCGGCGCCGTGTCCAAGTCGCAACTGTCGGCATTCCTGGAAACCAATCTGTGAGAGGCTACCTCGGTAATCAGGGCCGCAACAGGTCCAAAGGCCAGCGCCACGGCAATCGTGAGCGCGACGGCAACCGCGCCAACGGCAACACCGGCGGCCGTCCGGACGAGCCGCTGCACGACGACGTTTTCGAGGCCGACGAGTCCGAAATCATCAGTCCGACCGAGCTTGCCCAATCGCGCAACTCGATGAGCCTGACGGACCTGAAGTCCAAGCCCATCCACGAGCTGGTAAAGGTCGCCGACTCCGTGGGACTGGAGAATCTCGCTCGCTCGCGCAAGCAGGACATCATCTTCTCGATCCTCAAGGCGCACGCCCGCAACGGCGAGAACATATACGGGGATGGCGTGCTCGAGATCCTGCAGGACGGCTTCGGCTTTCTGCGCTCAGCCGACGGGTCCTATCTGGCCGGCCCGGACGACATCTACATCAGTCCCAGCCAGATCCGCCGCTTCAATCTGCGCACCGGCGACACGATCTCGGGGTTGATCCGGCCACCGAAGGACGGGGAGCGCTATTTCGCGCTCCTGAAGGTCGGGGAGATCAATTTCGACTCGCCCGAGAGCTCGCGCAACAAGGTGCTGTTCGAGAACCTCACGCCGCTGCACCCGACCAAGCGCTTGAAGCTCGAGCGCGGCAACGGCTCGACGGAGGACCTCACGGCGCGATCCATCGACTTGGTGGCGCCCATCGGCAAGGGCCAGCGCGGCTTGATCGTCTCGCCGCCGAAGGCCGGCAAGACGATGCTGCTGCAGAATATCGCCACCTCGCTCACCGCCAACCAGCCGGAGGTGTATCTCATCGTTCTGCTCATCGACGAGCGGCCCGAGGAGGTCACCGAGATGCAGCGCACCGTCAAGGGCGAGGTGGTCTCGAGCACCTTCGATGAGCCGGCGGCCCGCCACGTTCAGGTCGCCGAGATGGTCATCGAGAAGGCCAAGCGCCTGGTCGAGCACAAGAAGGACGTGGTCATCCTGCTCGATTCGATCACTCGATTGGCACGCGCCTACAACACCGTGGTGCCGTCCTCGGGCAAGGTGCTGACCGGTGGTGTCGATGCGAACGCGCTGCAGCGCCCGAAGCGTTTCTTCGGCGCGGCGCGCAACATCGAGGAAGGCGGCAGCCTGACCATCCTCGCCACCGCGTTGATCGACACCGGCTCGAAGATGGACGACGTCATCTACGAGGAATTCAAGGGCACCGGCAACAGCGAGATCCACCTCGACCGGCGCATCGCCGAGAAACGGGTATTCCCCGCGGTGAACATCAATCGCTCGGGCACGCGCAAAGAGGAGCTGATCACCGATCCGGGCGAGCTCGCCAAGATGTGGATCCTGCGCAAGCTGCTGCATCCGATGGATGAGCTCGCGGCGATCGAGTTCCTGCTCGACAAGCTCAAGGACACCAAGTCGAACAGCGAGTTCTTCGAATCGATGAAGCGCTAGGCGTGTGTGCGCGCGGCGCCGCATAAAGGTTCCGTCGCGTTCGATCTCTCACTCGCGGTGTCCGGATTCCGGTCCTCCGCTACTGTGTAACAACACAGGAATCGGAGCCGAAAGCTCAGCTCGAACGGCGCAGAACCCCGGGCGGGCGGCTCAGCTGCGCCGTTCGCGCTCGATCGCGCGGTAGCCGATATCCCGCCGGTAGCGCATGTCCGGCCAGTGGATGACCTCGACGAGCCCGTAGGCGGTGCGCTGCGCCGCCGATACGGAATCGCCGAGCCCGACCGCGCACAGCACGCGGCCGCCGTCGGTCAGCACCGCGTCATCCTCGAGCCGCGTCGCCGCATGGAAGACCTTGCCGTCGCCGGCCGCAAGCCCTGCGGCGCGCTCCAGCCCCTCGATCCGATCGCCCTTGCGCACCTCATCGGGATAGCCGCCGGCCGCCAGCACCACGCCGAGCGCGGCCCTCGGGTCCCATTCAACGTTCAGCGTATCGAGGCGGCCGGCGAGCGCCGCCTCGCACAGCACCGTCAGGTCGGTGCGCAGACGGCTCAGCACCGGCTGGGTCTCCGGGTCGCCGAACCGGCAGTTGAATTCGAGCACGTTGGGTGTGCCGTCCTCTGCGATCATCAACCCGGCGTAGAGAAATCCCGTGTAGGGCGTGCCGTCGGCGGCCAGGCCCGCGAGGGTCGGCTCGATCACCTCGCGCATGATGCGCGCATGCAGTTCCGGCGTGACCCGCGGCGCCGGCGAGTACGCACCCATGCCGCCGGTGTTAGGTCCCCGGTCGCCGTCATCGCGCCGCTTGTGGTCCTGCGAGGTGGCCAGGGGCAACACATGGTGTCCGTCGGCCATCACGATGAAGCTGACTTCCTCGCCGCGCAGAAACTCCTCGACGACGACTCGCTCGCCGGCGGTGCCGAAACGGCCGGCGAACATGCTGCCGATCGCCGTGCGCGCCTGATCGCGCGTCTCGGCGATGATCACGCCCTTGCCGGCCGCGAGTCCGCTGGCTTTGATGACGATGGGCAGGGGCTGGTGCTCGAGCCAGGCCGGATCGTAGTCCTGGCGGGTAAAGGTGCGCGAGCGCGCCGTCGGAATACCGTGGCGCTCGAGGAAGTCCTTGGTATACGCCTTGGAGCCTTCGAGGCGCGCCGCCGGTCGGGTCGGTCCGAAGCAGGGCAGTCCGGCGGCCTGGAAGGCATCGACTATTCCGGCCACGAGCGGGCCCTCGGGTCCGACGATGGTGAGCTGAACGGCCTCACGCCGCGCGAGATCGACGAGCGAGGGGATGTCCTCGGCGGCGATGGGCACGTTGCGGCACCTCGGCTCGAGCGCGGTGCCGGCATTGCCGGGCGCGATCAGTACCTCCCGCACACGCTCGGAGAGGGCGCATTTCCACGCGAGCGCGTGCTCACGCCCGCCCGAGCCGATGATCAGGACTTTCATGGCCGCTCAGTGCCGGAAATGCCGCACGCCGGTGAACACCATGGCGATGTCGTGCTCGTCGGCCGCGGCGATGACCTCGGCGTCGTTACGCGATCCGCCGGGCTGGATCACCGCCCGAACGCCCTGCTGTGCCGCCACGTCCACCCCGTCGCGAAACGGAAAGAACGCATCCGACGCCATGACCGCGCCCTCGACCGGCAGCTGCGCGTCGGCCGCCTTCAGGGCGGCGATCCGGCTCGAGTACACGCGGCTCATCTGGCCGGCGCCGACGCCGATCGTCGCTTGCTCGCGCGCCAGTACGATGGCGTTCGACTTGACGAACTTCGCCACCCGCCAGGCGAACAGCAAGTCGGTGACCTCAGCCTGGGTCGGCCTGCGGCGCGTGACCACTTTCAGCTCCGCCGCGCTCAGCTGCGCCGTATCGCGAGTCTGCACCAGCAGTCCGCCGAGAACACTGCGGTATTCCAGCGCATCTGCGGCGCGCTGGGCGAGCTCGCCGAGCGCCAGGACCCGCACGTTCGGCTTGGCGGCGAGCAATGCGGCGGCCGGGGCCTCGACGGCGGGCGCGGCGATGACTTCCACGAATTGATTGGCGGTGATGGCGCGAGCCGTGGCCGCGTCGAGCGGCCGGTTGCACGCGATGATGCCGCCGAAAGCGGATGTCGGATCGGTGCGGTAGGCGCGCTCATAGGCCACAACGAGCGCCGGCGCGAGCGCCACGCCGCACGGATTGGCGTGTTTGACGATCACGCAGGCCGGCTCGTCGAACTGGCGCACGCACGCCATGGCCGTGTCGGCGTCGGCAATATTGTTGAACGATAGCTCCTTGCCCTGCAGCAGCCGCGCGTCGGCGAGGCCCGTGCCCTCCAGAGGGTCGCGGTACAGCGCGGCGCGCTGTTGGGGATTCTCCCCGTAGCGCAGGTCGCAGGCCTTGTCGAACACCAGCGGCAGTGTCGCCGGCAAACCCTGAACGCCCTGGTGGCGGCGGCTCAGATACGCCGCCACCATGGCATCGTAGCGGGCCGTATGCGCGAACACCTTGGCCGCCAGATGGGCCCGCGTCGCCGCATCGATGCAACCTGCGTGCGCATCGAGCTCGCCGATCAGGGCGGGGTAGTCGGCCGGATCGACCGCCACGGCCACGGACTCGTGATTCTTCGCGGCCGCGCGCAGCATGGCCGGCCCGCCGATGTCGATGTTCTCGATCGCCTCTTCATAGCTGCAGTGCGGCCGCGCCACCGTCTCCGCAAACGGATACAGGTTGACGACCAGCAGATCGATCGGCTCGATGCCGTGCAGCTGCATGACCGCCTCGTCGCTGCCACGCCGCCCGAGCAGGCCGCCATGGATTTTCGGGTGCAGCGTCTTCAGGCGCCCGTCCATGATTTCCGGGAAGCCGGTGTGGTCCGACACTTCACGGACCGCCAAACCCTCGGTGGCTAGCAGGCGCGCCGTGCCGCCGGTGGAGAGCATTTCCACCCCGCGCGCCGCCAGCGCGCGCGCCAAGTCGACCACGCCGGTCTTGTCGGAAACGGAAAGCAAAGCCCGCCGGACGGGCCGCAGCGTCGGTTGCATCGCGGCCGGTCAGTTGGCGAGGCCAAACTGCCGGAGTTTCTTGCGCAGCGTGCCGCGGTTGATCCCGAGGATGTCGGCGGCGCGGCTCTGGTTGCCCGCGGCGTAATCGAGCACCACGCGAAACAGCGGCTCCTCCACCTCGCGCAGCACCAGATCGTACAGTCCGCCCGGATGCGAGCCGTTCAGGTGCGTGAAGTAATCGCTAAGCGCCCGTTCGGCGTGGCTGCGCAGCGGCAGCTCGTGACCGTTGATGCGAATGTCGGTCTCGGGCCGGACCCCATTCCTGTTGTTTGCTGCCATGTTGGTTTCTCAAATGAGTTCGCGGGCTCAGGCCGCGCGCACCGCGCCGGTGTCATTGCCGGCGAAGCCCCCGGATCGTACGTTCTGTTGCGCGATCCCCGCTCGACACTCTACCCTGGCGGGCGTCCCGGCCGCCGGCTTATCGCTGTCGCGCTCGGCCCATGCGTCGAAGTATCGGCGTACACCGGCCAGCTGCGCGGCGGTGCTCGTCGCCGACATCAGGTCGGCGCGGACCGGCTCCGGATCGGGCAGGTGGCGCTCGCAATACCAGCCGATGTGTTTGCGGGCGATGCGCACGCCTGCTTCCTCGCCGTAGAAGCCGTACAGGGAATCGAGATGCGCGCTGATGATATCACGCACCTCGGCGGGCGCGAGCGGCGCGTCGGCCCGCGCTTTCAAGAATGAGTCGATAACCCGAAAGATCCACGGCTGACCGAAGCTCGCGCGCCCGATCATGACACCGTCGGCGCCAGTGAAATCAATCACTTTGCGCGCATCTGGGGGCGTGCGGATGTCGCCGTTGGCGAACACTGGAATCTGCACCGTGCTCTTGATTTCGCGGATCGTTTGATATTCAGCTTCGCCTTGGTAGAAATCCGCGCGCGTGCGGCCGTGAACCGCGAGTGCCTGGATGCCACAGCGCTCGGCAATGCGTGCGATCTGCACACCGTTGCGGTGATCGTGGTCCCATCCGGTGCGGATCTTGAGAGTGACCGGCACGGCGACCGCCTGCACAACCGCGGTGAGGATGCGCGCGACGAGTGCTTCATCGCGCAGCAGCGCCGAGCCGCACAGCTTGCCGCACACCTTCTTCGCCGGGCAGCCCATGTTCAAGTCGATGATCTGCGCGCCGCGCTCGACGCTCATACGGGCGGCCTCGGCCAGCATCAGCGGCTCGGCGCCCGCGAGCTGCACGACGCGCGGCTCGGGCTCGCCCGCGTGATCGAGGCGGCGACGTGACTTCGGCGTATGCCACAGCTGCGTGTCGCAGGTGAGCATCTCCGCAGCGGCGAGCCCCGCGCCGAGTCGACGGCAGAGCACCCGAAATGGGCGGTCGGTGACGCCCGCCATGGGCGCGAGCACGACCCGTGACGTGAGCGGGTATGGGCCGATGCGCAGCGTCATTGCCGTCCGTGGGTGCAGACCACCGAACCGGCTTCGCGCAGGCATGTGTCGATCTCGAATCCGACGGCCTGCGGACCGGGGCTGACGAAGCTGACGGTTGCGTCGACGCGCTGGCCCGCAGCAAGCATCGCGGCCGGATTGGAGGATGCCGGCAGATAATCTTGCGGCGCGATGTCGCGGGCGGAGACGGTCCGTCCGTAGCGGTTCTGAAGCGTGACCCGCAGCAGCGGCAGAGGCAGCGGCCAGCGTCCCATATTGGCAATGCTCGCCCGCACCGTGATCTGGTGAGGATCGGTGCCGTTGACCGCGGCGCCGAGCTGACGGGCGTCATAGTCATGCACGTTCCAAAGCGGGTGGACCGGGATACCGAGCGCGCCATAGAACGTGCGCAGCGGAGCACCGATCGACGGCAGGGTCGCGAGCGACCCGCGGTAGTGGTTGACGATTTGCCCGGCCAGGAGCAGCGCCAGGACGAACGCGCCCGCCAGCCAGGCGCCCGTGTGCCGCGCCTCGGAGGTGTCGAGGGCAAATTCGGCGGGCGGCTCCAGCTCGCTCGAGGCGGCCTCGGCGGCCGGCTGCGCGGGCGGCGGATGCGGCGACAGAACTGGGTCGGGCGCCGCCTCGAGCGGCTGCGCCTCGAGCGCACTCGCGTCCGCCTCGATCGTCTCGTCTGTCGTCTCGGGCGCCGTGGGTTCGACGGGTTGCTCGTGCGGCAGCTGATCCTCGGCAGACGGCACCGCAAACTCGGAGGTCTGTTCCCGCATGTCCGGTTGGCTTGCGTCCGGCAAGAGCGGCGCGGCCCCCGCGGGCGCAGCCACCTCCGGCCGCAACTCGGAGGTCGACTCGGCCAGTGATTCCAGCGCGTTGAATACACTGCGGCAGCGGCCGCAGCGCACGTGTCCGTGCGCGGCGCGCAAGTCGGCCGCCGTAACGACCAACATCAGGCTGCATTTTGGGCAGGAGGTGAGCATGTCATTGCGCGGTGGCTTGAGCCGCCGAGCTGTTGCGAGAGCCACTGAGTCCGATCCAGCCCTCGCGCGCGCCGAATGGATTGAGCGCGAACCACGGCGCATAGGCCTGTCGGGCTTCTTCCGCCTGGCTCTCGAGCAGTCCCGCGAGCAGGATCCGGCCTTGCGGTTGCACGAGCGCGCCGAAGCGCGGCGCCAGCGTCACGAGCGGCGTCAGGAGAATATTGGCCATGAGCAGCGCCACCGTGGCGCCGAGCGCCTCGGCCGACTCGTACCGCCGGATGTGCCGCGTCAGTCCATTCACAGCAGCATTGTCGCGCGTTGCGATCAGTGCCTGTGGATCGATGTCGAAGCAGTGCACCGCGCGCGCGCCCAAGCGTGCGGCTGCCAGCGCGAGTATCCCGGAGCCGCAGCCGTAATCGATGACGTCGCAGTCGACGGGTGGATGCGCATCTAGCCACTCGAGGCACAGCGCGGTGGTGGGATGCGTGCCGGTCCCGAACGCCAGGCCTGGGTCGAGCCGGACCACCGCGGCATCCGGCTCCGTCACCTGTTCGTGATGGGGGCAAATCCACAGTCGCCGGCCGAAGCGTCGGGCGTGAAATTCACGGAGCCATTCGCGTTCCCAGGCCCGATCGGCGATCCAGCTTACCTCGATCTGGGCCGGATCGAGGCCGAGGGCGGCGCCGAGCCCGTGCACCGTGGTGTCCTGCGGCGTGCCGGGCGCGAACAGCGCCTGCAATCGCGTGGCGGGCCAGAGCCGCATTTCCCCCGGAGCCGGCTCCAGCACCGGCTCATCGCGCGCATCGGCCAGAGTGATCGCGCTGGCGCCGCAGTCCATGCACGCCTGTTCGGCGGCCTCTATCGGCAGCGCGCCCAGATCGAAGCTGATCTGCAGGAACTGGCTCATGTGCTTGACCGCTGACGCGCCGGAACCGCAGGTCCGGCGCGGAAATCTCATTTCAGACCCAGCCGCCGCTCCAGGTAGTGGATGTCGGTGCCGCCTTTCTGGAAAGCCGCATGATTGCAGATTTCCTGGTGCAGCGGCACGTTGGTCTTGATGCCTTCGATCACCATCTCCGTCAGCGCGTTGCGCATGCGGGCAATCGCCGTCTCGCGCGTTTCGCCGTGCGTGATGAGCTTGGCGATCAGCGAATCGTAATTCGGCGGTACGTTGTAACCGGAGTAGATGTGACTGTCGACGCGCACGCCGGGGCCGCCGGGCGCGTGCCAGAGGCGCACCGGGCCGGGGGACGGCATGAACGTCTTGGCATCCTCGGCATTGATGCGGCACTCGATCGCGTGGCCGCGCACCTGCACGTCGTTCTGTACGTAGGGCAGCCGCTCGCCAGCGGCGATGAGCAATTGCGCTCTGACCAGATCGATGCCCGTGACGAGCTCGGTGACCGGGTGCTCGACCTGAATGCGGGTGTTCATTTCGATGAAATAGAACTCCCCGTCCTGATAGAGGAATTCGAGCGTGCCGGCGCTGCGATAGCCGACTGCCGAGCAGGCCTCCACGCACCGATCGCCCATGACGCGACGCTGTCGGGCGGTAATGCCCGGCGCCGGGGCTTCCTCCAGCACCTTCTGGTGGCGGCGCTGCATCGAGCAATCGCGCTCGCCGAGATGGATCACATTGCCGTGATGGTCGGCCAGGACCTGGAACTCGATATGCCGCGGGCGCTCGAGGTACTTTTCCATGTACACCTGATCGTTGCCGAACGCGGCCTGGGCTTCACTGCGCGTGACACCGATGGCGTTCATCAGGGCGGCATCGCTGTGTACCACGCGCATGCCTCGGCCGCCGCCGCCGCCCGACGCCTTGATGATCACTGGATAGCCGATGTCGCGGGCGATGCGCAGGTTTTCGTCCGCATCGTCCCCCAGCTTGCCGTCCGAGCCGGGTACGCAGGGCACTCCGTGCGCCTTCATGACGCGTATGGCCGATACCTTGTCACCCATGATGCGGATCGTTTCCGCTTTCGGTCCGACGAACACGAATCCGCTGTTCTCGACGCGCTCGGCGAAATCGGCGTTCTCGGAGAGGAATCCGTAGCCCGGATGAATCGCGACGGCATCGGTCACCTCCGCGGCGCTGATGATCGCGGGCATGTTCAGGTAACTGGCCGCGCTGGCGGGGGGGCCGATGCACACCGACTCGTCGGCGAGCAGGACGTGCTTGAGGCTGTAGTCGGCGGTCGAGTGCACCGCGACGGTTTTCAAGCCGAGTTCGCGGCACGCGCGCAGGATGCGCAGGGCGATTTCGCCGCGGTTTGCGATCAGGACTTTCTCGAGCATGACGGCCGGCGCTTATTCGATCACGAACAGGGGCTGCCCGTACTCGACGGGGTCACCGTTGCGCGCCATGATCGAGGTGATACGCCCGGCCCGGTCGGCCTCGATCTGATTCATCATCTTCATTGCTTCGATGATGCACAGTACCTGGCCGACCTTGATTTCATCGCCGATCTCAACGAACGACTTGGCCCCCGGGGTTGGCGAGGCATAGAAGGTCCCGACCATGGGCGCGGTGACCACGTGCTCATTCGGGCGCGCTTTGGGCGCCTCCGCCGCCGGCGCCGTGGGTGCCGGGACGGGCGCCGCGGCGATCTGTGGCAAAGCGTGCAGCATCGCGCTGCCGGTCGGCATGCGGCTGATGCGCACCGATTCCTCGCCTTCCTTGATCTCGATTTCCGCGATGCCCGATTCCTCGAGCAGCTCGATCAATTTCTTGATTTTGCGAATATCCATGTGAAAAAGCCCCTTTGCGTCATGGGACGGTCAGCGTGGGAATGCGCCTCGAGGTCAGCGTGCGCGCGGCGTGCCGCTCACCTGCCGGGCCGCGGCCCGGACCGCCAACTCATACCCGAAGGCGCCAAAACCTGAAATCACCCCGACGGCGATGTCGGAGAAGTAGGAGTGGTGCCGAAACACCTCGCGCGCGCGGGGATTGGACAGGTGCACCTCGATCAGCGGGATACGTACGGCCAGGACCGCATCGCGCAGCGCGATGCTGGTGTGCGTGAAAGCGCCGGGATTGAAGATGAGGCAAGCCACCTCATCGGCGACGGCGCGCTGGATTCGTTCCACCAGCTCATGCTCGGCGTTGCTTTGAAAGCACTGCAGCGTGCAGCCGCTCTCTCGCGCACAGTCGGCGGCGCGCTGCTCGATGGCCTGCAGGGTGTCCGACCCGTACACCTGGGGCTCGCGGGTGCCGAGCAGGTTCAGATTCGGTCCGTTGAGGAGTAACAGGCGAGTCATCAGGCGTGTGCGGGTCCAATTGCGGCGGATTCGCGTCCGCAATTTACCCTAATTTCACAGAAGGTGGCCAGAATTTGTGCCGAATGGCATAGATCAGGAGCGAAAACCCGTCAGCTGTCCAACGGGGGATCCGCACATCGCAGGCCGGGTGATCCCACAGGCGATCCGCGGACGAGCCGGGGGCAAGGCGACGCTCCGGTGGTCCAAGGCGGCGATCCCATTCAGGATCCATTGTGCCTGCGCCGCGCGCAGCACTCAAACCTTGACCATCACGATGCGGCTGCGCGCATCGACGAATACAGAGAACGACGGCCGCCATTGCGCGCGCGGCTTGCCTTCGTGCCGGTCGGTGCTCCGCTGAGAATTTGAGAATTGAGGATAGCGGATTGCGGCGCGCCGGGGCGATGCCCCGCCGAGCGTTGATCAGGTCGGCCGACGGATTGCGAATGCCGCTTGCACGCGGCGCAGAAACGCCGTGGCGCCCAGGTAGCCGACGACCTGGAATCGCCTTCGCTGCCGCCCCGAGCGACTGTAGAACGCGACCGTGGGCGGCCCGTAGATGCCGAAATACCGCAGCAGCGCCTGGTCGGCCGCGTTGTTCGCAGTGACATTGGCGCGCAACAGGACGGTGCGCGCGAGCGCCCGGCGCACCGCTGGATTGGCAAACGTGGTCGCATTCATCTGTTTGCAGGATGCGCACCAGTCCGCGTAGAAATCGACCATGACCGTGCGGTGCTCGCGCGCGGCCCGCCGGACCGCATCTTGCAGGTCGGCGACCGAGCCGACGTCGGTGAAGCGCAAGTGCGGCGTACGCGAGAAGCTCAGCGGCGCCAGAGGATGGGTGGCGCCCAGAGTGGCCCCGGCGACCAGCGTCAGTCCATACAGGCACGCGATGATCCCCGCGCAGCGCTGCACCCAGCGCCCGCCGGTCGGGCCGCGCCCATCGCTCCACAAGGCCCATGCCGCAGCCAGGACCGGCACGGCCCAGAGCGCCAGCGTCAGGCGCGCCGGGAGCAGGCGCGAAAGCATCCACACCGCCACGGCCAGCATCCCGGCGCCGAAGAGCTTTTTCACAGTACCCATCCAGGGACCGGTTTTGGGCAGGAGGCGGCCGGCCGAGGCCCCGACGACGAGCAGCGGCGAGCCCATGCCGATGCTGAGCGCGAACAACGCCACGCCGCCGCGCAGCATCTGGCCGGATTGGCCGATGACCGCCAATGCGCCCACCAGCGCCGGTGCCACGCAGGTGGTCACGATCAGCGCCGAGAGTGCTCCCATGGCGGCGACTCCGCCCAGGGTTCCGGCGCGCCGGCGGCTGCTGATCTCGGCCAGCCGGGTCTGTAGGCCCGCAGGCATCTGCACCGTGAACAGACCGAGCATGGCCAGACCCATCGCGGCGAGCACCGCCACGAAGGCGCCCACGATCCAGGGCTGTTGAAAGGCCGCTTGAACTTCCCGGCCGGCGGCCGCGGCCGCGATGCCCGCGAGTGTGTACGTGAAGGCCATGCCGAGCACGAATGCGGCCGACAGCGTCACGGAACGTCCGGTGCTCGCTCGGTGCCCGCCGGCAATGATGCCCGAGAGAATCGGGATCATGGGCAGACAGCAGGGCGTGAACGCCAGGGCGAGGCCCGCCAGGTAGAACGCGCCGAGCATCGCGAGCAGGCTTCCCGATCGGACGAGATTCGCGAAGCGCGCTTGACTCGACAGCCCGGCGTGCGTGGGTGCGGCCCCAGAGGTCATGGCCGCAGCGGCAATCCCCGTGCCGCCCCCGGTGCCCCGCGGCAGTCCGACGATGATGGTGTGCGTGATCGGCGGATAGCACAGACCCCGGTCGGCACAACCCTGGTACGTGATCGCGAAAGAGGCGTCCTGCGGCGCAGCGGTCGTGCCGCGAATGACGGCGAGCTTGCCGGTGACCGCGAGCCGGTAGATCTGCTCGCGACCGAAATAGGGGTCGACCTTGATCTGGCCCGGTGGCAATGCGAGTTGTCCGATCACCGTGCCGGAGAGCGGCACGACGTGGATGCGCTTGCGGTACAGGTAGTACCCCGGACGGATGGTCCACTCGAGCCGGATACGACGCGGGCCGGGCACCGCTTTGAAATGGAATACCCGGTCGGCGGGCGGGAACGTGCTGCCCACCGATTGCGCCGCGCTGAGTGCCGCCAGGACGGCCGCGGCGGGTGGCGCCGATGCCGGACTGCGCGCCCATCCCAGCGGGCAGGCCAGCACTGCCGCCAGCGCGAGGGCCCAGCACGGCCGCCGGCCGAGCAGTGATCCGCCGCGGGTCGTCATGCAGTGGCCTCGGCGCTCAGCCACGCAAGATAGGCCGCCGACCCGGCCGTCACGGGCAGAGCGATGATTTCAGGCACGTCATAGGGGTGCAGCGAGCCGATGCGCTGCTCGAGTTGCGCGTAGCGGCTGGCCCAGGTCTTGATGATCAGCAGCACCTCGGGCTGGTCATTTATGCGGCCCTGCCAAGCGTAGGTCGAGCGTACCGGCTGGCGCGTGACGCACGCGGCCAGTCGGGATTCGACCAGTTCACGCGCGATGCGCTCGGCCGTGGACTCGTCCGGGCAGGTTGTCAGAACCACGAAGAACTCGGTCACGAGCAGGGTACCTGCGAAATCCGTCATTCTAGAACGTACCGACCGTGCCGGCGTCAGGGTTCTCCGCAGCGGGCTTCACTGCGGTGCGCATCAGCCGGGCGATCCGTGGGGAAGGCGAGTCCGCCACAGAGGCGACAGCGTGCGCGCGCCGCCGGATCACAGGCTGTGCGGGAAGCCGAGCAGGGCTGGAATCAAGGAGGCCCGGTTGCGGACCGAGCCGTCGCAGCGTCGCGTGACCGGCTCGACTCGGGGCTGGGGCCCCAAAAAATTTGCCTCCCTAGGGTTGAAATTCGCGCGACCACGCCCATAATTAGCAGCCACGCAGAGAGAGTGCTAATAGCGCCTCCGCAGCGTTGGTTTTACTCAACCCATTGGTTTCTAAGGAGCGTCCACCATGAAGATTCGTCCTCTTCATGATCGCGTCATCGTCAAGCGCCTGGAGGAGGAACGTACCTCGCCGGGCGGAATCGTCATTCCCGATACCGCGGCTGAGAAGCCCATTCAGGGAAAGGTCGTCGCGGTCGGTAACGGTAAGATTCTTGAAAACGGCCAAGTTCGCGCCCTGGATGTAAAGGTCGGGGACAAAGTCCTTTTCGGCAAGTACGGCGGGACGGAAGTGAAGGTCGAGGGAGAAGAGCTGCTCGTGATGCGGGAAGAAGACCTCATGGCCGTGATCGAGAGCAAGTAAGCGAGGAGCATTCACAATGGCAGCTAAAGAAGTCCGTTTCAGCGATGACGCCCGCCAGCGCATGGTCAAGGGTGTCAACGTTCTAGCCAATGCGGTCAAAGCGACGCTCGGCCCCAAGGGTCGCAACGCCGTGCTCGAGAAGAGCTTCGGCGCACCCACCATCACCAAGGACGGCGTGTCCGTCGCGAAGGAAATCGAACTGAAGGACAAGTTCGAGAACATGGGCGCGCAGATGGTCAAGGAAGTTGCGTCAAACACTTCCGATGAGGCCGGCGACGGCACGACCACTGCGACCGTGCTCGCGCAGGCAATCATCCGCGAGGGCATGAAGGCGATTTCCTCGGGCCGTAACCCGATGGACGTCAAGCGCGGCATCGACAAAGGCGTCGCCGCGGCCATCGAGGAGCTGAAAAAGCTCGCCAAGCCCTGCAAGGATTCCAAGGCGATCGCTCAGGTTGGCACCATTTCCGCCAACTCCGACGAGTCGATCGGCAAGACCATCGCGGACGCGATGGAGAAGGTCGGCAAGGAAGGCGTCATCACGGTCGAGGAAGGCTCGGGCCTGGAGAACGAGCTCGAGGTCGTCGAGGGCATGCAGTTCGATCGCGGCTACCTCTCGCCGTACTTCATCAATAACCAGCAGAACCAGACGTCGGAGCTCGAGAAGCCCTACATCCTGCTGGTCGACAAGAAGATCTCCAACATCCGCGAGCTGCTGCCGCTGCTCGAGGGCATCGCCAAGGCCGGCCGGCCGCTGGTGGTGGTGGCCGAGGATGTCGAGGGCGAGGCGCTCGCCACCCTCGTGGTCAACAACATCCGCGGCATCCTCAAGGTGGGCGCCGTCAAGGCTCCGGGCTTCGGCGATCGCCGCAAGGCCATGCTGCAGGACATCGCGGTTCTCACCGGCGGCACCGTGATCTCCGATGAGGTCGGACTGTCGCTCGAGAAGGCGACGCTGAACGATCTGGGCGAGGCCAAGAAGGTCGTCATCGAGAAGGAGAACACCACGATCATCGACGGCGCCGGCAAGCAGGCCGACATCAAGGCCCGCATCGAGTCGATCCGCCAGCAGGTCGAGGAAGCCACTTCGGACTACGACAAGGAGAAGCTGCAGGAGCGTGTCGCCAAGCTCTCCGGCGGTGTCGCCCTGGTCAAGGTCGGCGCGGCCACCGAGGTGGAGATGAAGGAAAAGAAGGCTCGCGTCGAGGATGCCCTGCATGCGACCCGCGCGGCCGTCGAGGAAGGCGTGGTGCCGGGCGGCGGCGTGGCCCTGGTCCGCGTGCAGAAGGCGATCGAGAAGGTCGAGACCCGCAACGAGGACCAGCAGGTCGGCGTGCGCATCCTGGTCCGCGCCGTCGAGGAGCCGCTGCGTCAGATCGTCGACAACGCCGGTGAGGACGCCGCCGTCGTGTTGAATCGCGTGAAGGAAGGCAAGGGCGCGTTCGGTTACAACGCGGCCGCCGACCAGTACGGCGACATGATCGAACTCGGCATTCTCGATCCGGCCAAGGTGACGCGGCTGGCGCTGCAGAACGCCGCTTCGGTGGCCGGGCTGCTGCTGACCACGGAGGTCATGGTGGCCGAGGCGCCGAAGGAAGAGGAACACAGCCACGGCGGCATGCCGCCGGGCGGCGGCATGGGCGGAATGGATATGTAGCTCCCCCTCTAAAGAGGTATCGATTCCGCAGCACGGAATCGCTATCATGACAACATCGGTTAGGGATTGTGCCCGACCCCAAAGCGGGGACAATCCTGAAAGACGCGGATCAAGACCCCCCTATTCCGCGCAATCCTCAAAGCCCCGCTCTGCGGGGCTTTTTTTTCGCTTCCACGCAACACCGTGTAATGCCCTGGCGCTGCTGTCGCGGCCGCATGTTGTTGTCTCTATCCCACAGCGAGGCGCACGCCTTGCGTTCGACCCGCGCTTCAGGCTGTATGTCGGCATGAGTCCCGCACTCGAGGCCTGCGTTCAGCGACACATCGAGGCCCTGGACAGGGCCGCGCCAGATTGTGTCGCTACGTTGCCGGTACAGCTTGCGGCCAGCGTGCCCCGGGTCTTTGCGGCCAGCGAGTTCGTCGCCGAGGCGTGTGCCCGGGATCCCGAGATACTCGCCGATCCGAGCGAGTGTGCGGCGCTGCTGCGCCCTCTGGAGCCCGGGGAGATCGCGCGGCTGGCCCCGCAGTTGCACGACAGCGAGGAGCAGATGCTTGCGGCTCTGCGCCGCTGGCGGCGCAGAGCCCTGGTGCGTATCGCCTGGCGCGCGCTTGCCGGTTGGGCCGACGTCGAACAGACCCTGCGGGAATCCTCGGAATTCGCCGACGCGGCCATCGCGGTCTGCGTCGAGTATGCCCGCCGTGACCTGACTCGGCGTTTCGGCGAGCCGCGCGGCCCCGACGGCGGTGTGCAGCCGTTGGTCGTTCTGGCGATGGGCAAGCTCGGCGGCCGGGAGCTGAATTTCTCCTCGGACGTCGATCTGGTCCTGCTCTTTCCCGAGCACGGCGATACCGACGGCGCGCGCTCGATCAGCAACGAGGAATTCTTCGCCCGGCTCGGCCAGGGCATGATCCGGCTGTTGGAAACCCCGACGCCCGAAGGCATCGTCCTGCGGGTGGATACGCGGCTGCGTCCCTTCGGCGGCAGCGGGCCGCTGGTTGCCAGTTTTGCGTTTCTGGAGGAATACCTGCCGTTGCACGGCCGTGATTGGGAGCGCTACGCGTACGTCAAGGCGCGAGCGGTCGTGGGCGCGGAGCGGTTCGCGGAGCTCGAAGCCGGGACGCTGCGGCCGTTCGTCTACCGGCGCTACCTCGATTACGGGGTGTTCGAGAGCCTGCGCGAGATGAAGGCGCTGATCGAGCGCGAAGTGGCGCGTCGGGAGTTGGCCGAGCATGTCAAGCTCGGTCCGGGCGGCATTCGCGAGATCGAGTTCATCGTCCAGACGTTTCAGCTGATTCGCGGCGGTCGGTATCCGCCTCTGCGCGATCCGGCGCTGCTTCCCGTTCTGGCGCTGCTCGGCCGCGAGCGGTTGCTGCCGGCGGCGCAGTGCGAGCAGTTGCGCGCGGCCTATCGCTATCTGCGCCGTCTCGAGAACGCACTGCAAATGTTCGCGGACCGTCAGGTGCACCAGCTACCGACCGATGCGCTCACCCGCGAGCGCATTGCCCAGGCCATCGGCGAGCCGGATTGGAACGCGCTGATGGGCGCGCTCGATGTGCATCGGCGGCGCGTCGCGAGTCACTTTCGGCGCCTGATGCTCGGCACCGGGCAGCCGCCGCGGGCGGGCGTGCGCATCGATCTCGGCCGGGTGTGGGAAGATCCCGCGGAAGCCGCCAGCCTCGCCGAATCGCTCGCCCAGAGCGGCTTCGGACCGGCCGAAGATGTGGCGCGGCAGATTCTCCAATTGCGCGCCTCCGGGCTGGTGCGCAAGCTCGATGAGGCCGGTCGGCGGCGCCTGCAGACACTGCTGCCGCCGCTGTTGAGCGACATTGCCGCGGCGATCCCGGCCGGCGATGAGCAACTGCTGGTGCTGCGCAGAATCCTGGCAATCCTCGAGGCCATGGGCAGGCGCTCAGCATACTTCGCACTGCTCGCCGAGAGTCCCGCGGTGCGCGAGCGTCTGGTGCAGATCTGCCGGCGAGGAGAGTTTCTGGCGCGCCAGATCGCCGCCTACCCGCTGCTGCTCGATGAGCTCATCGATGCGCACGCCTTCGAGGAGTTGCCGGAGCGCGCCGCGCTCGAGCGCGAGCTCGATACCGGACTCGCCCGTGCGCCCGAGGACGATCCGGAGCTGCAGGTGGAGGCGTTATGTCACTTTCAGCGCGCCGCGGTGTTTCGGGTCGCCGTCGCGGATCTGTCCGGACGGCTGCCGGTGATGCGCGTCAGCGATCGGCTGACCGAAATCGCCGCAATCATCCTGGACCGCGCCCTCGCGATCGGCTGGCGGCAGATCACGGCGCAATTAGGCAGCCCATGCTGCGGTGCCGAGCGCCGTCCGGTGCAGGTCGGCATCATCGGCTACGGCAAGCTCGGCGGCCTGGAGCTTGGCTACGACTCGGATCTCGACCTGGTATTTCTGCACGACTCGCGCGGCGAGCGCCAGGAGACCTGCGGCAGCCGCCCGATCGACAATCAACTGTTCTTCGTGCGCCTGGTGCAGCGGGTCGTCCATCTGCTGACGGTGCACTCGAGCGCCGGTCGGCTTTACGAGGTTGATGTGCGGCTGCGACCGAGCGGCAAGAGCGGCCTGCTGGTGACGCAAATCGACGCGTTCGCCGAATACCAGCGCAACGAGGCGTGGACCTGGGAACACCAGGCGCTGCTGCATGCGCGCGCGGTAGCCGGCTCGCACGCCTTGTGCGCCGAATTCGAGCGCATCCGGCTCGATGTATTGCGTTGCCACGTCCGTCGGGATGAGCTGCGCTCGAGCGTGCGCTCGATGCGCGAGCGAATGCGCCGCGAGCACGCCAAGGGCAGGGTTGGCTGGATGGACCTGAAGCAGGACGCGGGCGGGATCGCGGATATCGAGTTTCTCGCGCAATACTGGGCGCTCAACTGGGCGTGGCGGTACCCGCCGGTGGCGATGTTCTCCGACACCATTCGCCAGCTGGAATCAGCGGCGTCCGCGGCCCTGGTGCCGCAGTCCACTGTGGATGCGCTGACCGGCGCCTACCGGGCCTACCGGGCCTGTCGGCACCATCTGGCGCTCGAGGGCGGGCCGGAGTGCGTCCCCGCGGAGCGGTTCAGCGCCGAACGGGCGGCGGTGAGTGCCATCTGGCAGGAGACGTTCGAGGGCCGCTAGGCGCATGTTGCGCGCTTCGGTCGGTATAATAGGCAGCCGCGCGATTTCGTTCTCGTAAGGAATTGACATGGTCGCAGCAGTGCAGCCTCTGATTCAGCCCAATGCTCAGCAGCATTACGAGGTGGGTCCCGATGACCTGCCGCTTTCCTGCCCCATGCCGCAGATGAAGCTGTGGAATTCTCACCCCAGGGTGTATCTGCCCATCGAGGCGAGCGGTTGGGCCAAATGCCCCTACTGCGGCGCGGAGTACACGCTGCGCCGCTGATGGACGCCTTGGCCCGTCGGTGACCTCACGCTTGCGGAGTCTCGCGGCGCGATGTTGCCGCATCGGCGAGCAGCGGCTCGATGAGTTCCATCAGCCGCTCGAGCGCGCCGCGGTTGGCCTCGACCGCCGCGCGCCCCAGGCCGCCGACGCGCGCCCGCTCGGACGCATCCCGCAGCCACGCGCCGATACAGGCCGCCAGTGAGTCGGCATCGCGTACCCTGCGCGCACCGCCGCATTCGATCAGGACATCAGCCACCTGCGCCGCATTGAACGTATACGGTCCGGTGGCCACCGCACGCCCCAGAGCCGCCGGCTCCAGCAGGTTGTGCCCTCCGACGGGCACCAGGCTCCCCCCCACGAACGCTACGTCGGCTGCGGCGTAGAACTCCAGAAGCTCACCCAACGTATCGAGCAGCACGACGGCGGCGTCTCCGACCCGCTGATGATCCGCAGCGCGAGAATGGCGTACGTACGGGATATTCCGCTCGGCGAGCCGGGCGGCGACCGCATCGAAGCGCCGCGGGTGGCGCGGAGCCAGTACCAGCACCGCGGCCGGCAGCCGCCCGCGTATCAGGTTGTGAGCTGCGATGACCTGCTCGTCCTCGCCTTCGTGGGTGCTGCCCGCCACCCACATCGGGCGGCCCGGCGCACACTCCTCGCGCAGACGCTCGCCGCGCACGGTGATGTCCAGCGGCAGCGTGACATCGAATTTGAGATTGCCGATGACGTGAGTTCGATCGGGCTCGGCGCCGATGGCGCGGAAGCGCTCGGCGTCCTCGACGCTCTGTGCCGCCACCTGGACCCCGTTCAGCGCCGTGCGGAACAACGTTCCAAAGCGTCGGTAGCGGCGCGCCGAGCGGCTCGAGAGGCGCGCGTTGGCAACCACGAGCCCGATGTTCCGCTGGCGGCACGCGCGGTAGAGCGTCGGCCAGAGCTCGGTCTCGAGAATGATCGCCAGACGGGGCCGTGCGCGATCGAGAAAGCGGTGCACGGCGCCGGGCAGGTCGTAGGGCAGGTAGCGTATGAACAGATCGGGGCCGAGGGCGCCGGCGCGAGCCGCACCCGTTGTCGTGAATGCGGTGATCAGAATCGGCAGCGACGGGTGGCGTTCACGCAGGGCTCGCACGAGTGTGGCGGCCAGTTGCACTTCGCCCACCGACGCGGCATGAATCCACAGGGGCGCACCCTCGATGTGGGCGCCGAACCCGAAGCGCTCCGAGAGTCGCCGGCCTGGAACTGCGCGCCCTCCTAGGGCGAGGGTCGCCGCATGCAGGGGTGCGGCGAGGCAGACCGCCAGCCGGTAGAGCGATCGCACTACGCCGACCGCGCCGCCTCGAGCGCGGGCGCCGAGCGGTAGCCGTCGAGCAGTGCGTGCCAGTCCGCCTCGGTAAAGCGTTCCGGCGGCATTCCGTAGGTCACTTTTTCCAGCGAGCGGCGCAGGCGCACCAGGTTTCCGTCCCGCCACAGCCCGTCGGGTCGCAGCCGGGACCGGTCGAAATCCACCAGATACACCTCCTCGCCGAGCAACACGTTGCGCGCATTGAGGTCGGCGTGACACACGCCCAGATCGTGGAAGCGCCGGATGCAGCGGCCGATCGCGATCCACGTGAGCAGCGGCAGGGGCGCAAGTCCCAGGGCATAACTCAGCGCGGCGGCTCCGGCCAGACGCTCGGTGATGATGTCGCCGCGGTAGCTATGGCCGTCCCGCACGTAACGGGCCGCGATCGGCGCCGGCACCGGCAGTCCCGCGCGGTGCAGCCGATGCATGAGCGCCCATTCGGCGAATGGCCGTGTGCGCCACTCGCCACGCCAGATGTAGCGATCGGCGCAAACGCGGGCGACGGCGCCGCCACGCCGGTAGTGACGCAATACCAGCTCGCGCCCCGGCGTGCGGATGAAGTGTGTCGCGCCGCGGCCGCGCGCCGCGCCGCCGAGGTAGCCCTGCGCGGCCCAGTACTGCGGATCGAACCAACCGGGCTGACAATTGCGCTCCAGCGCCGCGTTGTATAGCATGGCGCCGCCGGCGACGGTCACTTGCTTGACCCACGGCCCCAGCGCCCCGTTCGCGCTCACTCGTTCGTGCTCCTCAACCTGACGGCCGCGATGTTGCTCGCAGATCGACCCCCGCGCTCCCTGTGCATTCTGCGGCTGTCCTCGCTCGGCGACACCTGCCACGCGGTGCCGATCGTACGCACGCTGCAGAAAGCATGGCCCGAGACCCGCTTGACCT
>DAHXNE010000103.1 GCA_027366635.1 Gammaproteobacteria bacterium
GGAGCGCATTGTCCGCCGAGGAGCGCTCGTTTCGGAATTCCCGCCCTGGGTCGCGCCCCGGCGGCAGAATTTCCCGCGGCGCAACCGGGTCATCAGCGGACTGTCGCTGGGCACCCTTGTGGTCGAGGCCGCCGCCGGGAGCGGCTCGCTGATCACCGCCAACTTCGCGGCCGATCAAGGCCGGGAGGTCTTTGCGGTACCCGGGTCGATCCACAATCCCCTCTCGCGCGGGTGCCACCAGCTGATCCGCGGGGGCGCCCATCTGGTCGAGACTCCGGCACAGGTACTGGCCGAGATCCAATTTCATCAAGAACATCAATTGATTATGCAAAAACCACAGGCGTCCGCATTGGACAAGGAATATGAAATGCTGTTAGATGCGCTCGGTTTCGAGCCCGTGACCTTCGATACCCTCGCGGCCCGCTCAGGCTTGTCCGGCGAATCGATCGCTTCGATGCTGCTGATACTCGAGCTGCAGGGTCGTGTCGCGCCATACCCTGGCGGCCGCTACGGCCGAATCGATTCGGACTGACGCTGGATTCAATGACAACTGGCTGCGTTCTCGACGTCCTGATCTACGTCTACGACCACTACATGATGTCGGACCCCGACGACCTGCCTGGCCGGCAGCAGATATTCTCCGCGCTCGCGCGCGAGGGCTTCACGACCGGTGAAGTCGCGCACGCGATGGAATGGCTGTCGGTGCTGGCCGAGGGCTCCGTGCTGACCTCGAGCATGACCTCGACCGAACCGTGGCGTGCCGTGCGGGTATTTACAGAAGGGGAGCTCTGGCGGCTCTCGGACGAGTGCCGGGTGTTCCTCACCCGTCTCGACCGGGACGGCGTGCTCTCGCCCGAACAGCGCGAGCTGGTCATCGAACGCACGCTGGCGTTGGATGTCGAGGAGCCGTCGCTGGAGCAGCTGAAATGGGTGGTGCTGTTGGCACTGTCGGTACAACCTGGGCAGGCCGACGCGTTCGCCCGTTTCGAGGCGCTGATGGCCTGCGAACATAGGGTCGCGCGGCACTGATCGGATGCGAAAAGACATGGCAGAAAACTTGGTCGTCGTCGAATCGCCCGCCAAAGCGAAAACCATCAAGAAGTACCTGGGCAAGGACTTCGAGGTCCTGGCCTGCTATGGACATGTGCGCGACCTGGTGCCCAAGGAAGGCGCGGTCGACCCGGATCACGGCTACGCAATGCGCTACGAGGTGCTGACCAAGAACGAGCGCCACGTGGAAAACATCGTCCGTGGCCTGAAGAAGTCGAAGGCCCTTTATCTGGCGACCGACCCTGACCGGGAAGGCGAAGCCATCGCCTGGCATCTGCAGGAGATCCTACAGGCGCGCGGCGAGCTCGACGGCAAGTCGGTGCACCGGGTAGCGTTCTACGAGATCACGCGCAACGCGATTCGCGCGGCGATCGAGCGCCCGCGCGCGCTGTCGCTCGATCTAGTCAACGCGCAACAGGCCCGCCGCGCGCTCGATTACCTGGTCGGCTTCAACCTCTCGCCTCTGCTGTGGAAGAAAGTTCGTCGCGGCCTGTCGGCGGGGCGCGTACAAAGTCCCGCGCTGCGCATGATTTGCGAGCGCGAGGCGGAGATCGATGCATTCGTCGCACGGGAATATTGGACGCTGGACGGCGAGGCGCTGAGCACCTCGTCGTTTCCGCTGAAGTTGATCGAATATCGCGGCCGCAAAGTCGAGCAGTTCTCGTTTACCAATGCGCAGACCGCGCACGAGGTCGAGCACTCGGTGCAGGCCGCCGCCCGCGACGCGGCCGGCGGCCGGACGCCCGGGCGACTGCGCGTGCTCACGGTCGATCGCAAGCAGCGCCGCCGCACGCCCGCGCCGCCGTTCACCACCTCGACGCTGCAGCAGGAGGCGGCGCGCAAGCTCGGCTTCAACGCCCGCCGCACCATGCGACTGGCGCAACAATTGTATGAGGGCGTCGACCTCGGCGAAGGCAACATCGGCCTGATCACCTACATGCGCACCGACTCGGTGTCGCTCGCGCAGGAG
Organism: Gammaproteobacteria bacterium; assembly: GCA_027366635.1. GTDB lineage: Bacteria > Pseudomonadota > Gammaproteobacteria > Steroidobacterales > Steroidobacteraceae > 13-2-20CM-66-19. The sequence continues at coordinate 2,021 of DAHXNE010000103.1, forward strand.
GCGGTACAGGAAATCCGCGCGGTTGCGGCGCACCTTTACGGTCAGGACGAAGTCGCGGAAGAACCGCGCGTGTTCAAGACCAAGTCGAAGAACGCACAAGAGGCGCACGAAGCCATTCGGCCGACCTCCGCGGCGGTTACGCCCGGGGACGTCGAGGGCAAGATCGACCGCGATCTATACCGTTTGTACGCGCTCATCTGGAAGCGGGCCGTAGCCTCGCAGATGGCGCTGGCCGTCTTCGACACGGTGGCCGCCGACATGCTGGCCGGGCCCGACGGAGCGGATCGGCACCTGTTGCGTGCCACCGGCTCGACGCTGGTCAAGCCTGGGTACATCTCGGTCTATCAGGAGGGCACCGACGATGCCAAAGGCGACGAGGAGGACCAGTCCCTACCGCCGCTGAACGCAGGCGATACGGTCGATCTGCTCAGCCTGACCGCCGCTCAACACTTCACCGAGCCGCCGCCGCGTTACAGCGAGGCATCTCTGGTCAAGGCACTCGAGGAACACGGTATCGGCCGTCCGTCGACCTATGCGACGATCATCTCGACACTGCAGGACCGCGAATACGTCGAGATGGACAACCGGCGCTTCGTGCCGACCGACATCGGTAAGATTGTCAACCGGTTCCTTACCGAGCACTTTCACCGCTACGTCGAGTACGGCTTCACGGCCGCCATGGAGGACGAGCTCGATGCCGTCTCCCGCGGCGAGGAACGCTGGACTGTGCCGCTCGAGAAGTTCTGGAAACCCTTCATCCATCAGGTCGAAGACATCGAGAAGAACGTCACGCGCGAGCAAGTCGCGCAGGCGCGCGAACTCGGAATCGATGCCGCGACCGGCAAGCCGGTCACCGTGCGCATGGGCCGCTTCGGTCCGTTCGTGCAGATCGGCACCAAGGATGACGCCGAGAAGCCGCGCTTCGCCGGTCTCAGGCCGGGACAGAAAATGGACTCGATCACCCTCGCCGATGCGATGGAGCTGTTCAAGCTGCCCCGCACACTGGGCGACACCGCCGACGGCGAGCCCGTGTTGGCCAGCGTTGGCCGTTTCGGCCCCTACGTGAAGTACGGCAGCAAATACGTTTCCCTGAAGGAGGACGATCCGTACACCGTGACGCTCGAGCGGGCGCTGGAGGTCATCCGTCTCAAGAAAGAATCGGACGCCAACCGGATCATCAGCGATTTCGGCGTCGACAGCATTCAGGTGCTGAACGGCCGCTTCGGCCCCTACGTCACCGACGGTGCCAAGAACGCCAAGGTTCCCAAGGACCGCGATCCGAAGTCCCTGACCCTCGAGGAATGTCGCACCATGCTCGCCCAGGCTCCTGCCCGAGGCCGACGCGGCCGATTTGGGCGAGCCGCGAAAGCGGCGAGCGCCCGCCCGGGAGCGGGCGGGCTGGGGGCCCGACCGCCAGGGACGGCCAGTGGCACGGCCGGTCCCGCGAAAGCGGCGAGCGCCCGCCCGGGATCGGGCGGGCCGGGGGCCCGACCGCCAGGGATGGCCGGTGACGCACCCGCCCCGCGCTCGGGACGTAGAAAAACACCCGTTCGGGCAGCCGCCAAGGCGGGTCGCAACAACGACGAGCGGCCGGCTCGGCCCGGTTCGGCGCCAAAGAAGACCAAGGGCACGGCAGCGGCGGCGAATAACCGGCCCAAGAGCGCGGCGAGGACTTCGGGTCGCGCGCGCGCAGCCAAGTGATTCCCCGCGCTACCGCCCTGATGGGAAGCGCATGAGCAAATTCGACCTGATCGTCATCGGCGGCGGCAGCGGCGGACTGGCCACGGCCCAGCGCGCAGCCGAGTATGGCGCCAAGGTGGCCCTAATCGAATCGCACCGTCTGGGCGGTACCTGCGTAAACGTCGGCTGCGTGCCGAAGAAGGTCATGTGGTACGCCGCCGAGCTCGCCGGGGGCGGTCATGATGCTCCGGAATACGGGTTTGCGCACTCCTGCGGCGACCACGACTGGGGGCTGTTGAAAGGCAAGCGTGACGCCTACATTCAACGCCTCAACGCAAACTACGCAAGCAATCTTGAGCGGCGCGGCGTGGCACTGGTGCGCGGCCGGGCAGCGTTCGCCGACCGAAATTCGGTCGCGGTAAACGGAGCCCGACTTTCCGCGCCGCACATCGTCATCGCCACCGGCGGCCGCGCGCTGCTGCCGAGGCTACCGGGCGCGGAGCGCGGCATCACCTCGGACGGCTTCTTCGAGCTTCGCGCGCGACCGCGGCGGGTGGCCGTGGTGGGCAGCGGATACATCGCGCTCGAGCTGGCGGGCATCTTCGCTGCGCTCGGCTCCAACGTGGCGCTCGTCATCCGCACCGATTCGGCGCTGCGGCAGTTCGATGCGATGCTCGGGGAGTCGATGTTGAAAATCCTCGCCGCGGAGGGCGTGGCCATGCATACCCAGGCCGTACCCGACGCCCTTGTGGGTGAGACCGGCGACCTGAGTCTGCGCGTTCGTGACGGCCGAAGCCTCGGCCCCTTCGATTGCGTGCTGTGGGCGATCGGCCGGGGCAGCGCGGTCGCCGACTTGAATCTCGCCAGCGCCGCAGTGACCTGCGATGCCGAAGGGTTCATCGAAACCGACAAGTACCAGGGCACCAGCACCGCGGGCATCTACGCGATCGGTGATGTCACCGGGCGGGCGCAATTGACGCCGGTCGCGATCGCCGCCGGCCGGCGGCTCGCCGACCGGCTGTTCGGCGGCCGGGGCGAGCGCCACCTCGACTATCGAAATATTCCGACGGTGGTGTTCGGCCATCCGCCGATAGGCACGGTCGGGTTGACCGAAGCGACGGCCCGCGAGCGCTACGGGGATGCCGACGTCACCGTGTTCAAGTCCAGCTTCGTACCCATGTACCACGCGCTCACCGAGCGTAAGCCGCGCTGCGACATGAAGCTGGTGACCGTGGGCCCGAAGCAGCGGGTAGTGGGGGTGCACGTCATCGGCCCCGGGGCCGACGAGATGATGCAGGGGTTCGCGGTGGCCGTGCGCATGGGGGCGACCAAGGCGGATTTCGACGATACCGTGGCCATTCACCCGACGAGCGCCGAGGAGCTGGTCACGATGCGGTAAGCCGGCCGGCGAGCGCCGCTGCGCCCGGACATGTATTGCTCGGGCTTAACTGGCAGAATCCTCGTCATGGACAATCCCCTGCTGGCGCAAGAGCCACTGCCGCCCTTTGGACGCATCGAGGCGAGCGATGTCGAGCCGGGGATCAACGCGCTGCTCGCGCAAGCCCGTGGCCAAATCGAGCAGATCGCCAGCCGCGAGCCACCGACCTTCGCCTCGGTGGTCGAACCGCTGGAGGCGCTTCATCACCGCGTAGCGCGCGCCTGGTCGCCGGTCAGCCATCTGAACGCGGTGCTCAATAGCGAGGCGCTGCGCGCCGCCTACAACACCTGCCTGCCGCTGCTGTCGGCGTACCAGACGGATCTCGCTCAGAACGAGCGGCTTTACCAGGCCTATAGCGCCATCGCATCACACGATGGCGCAACGCTCGATCCGGTGCGCCGGCGCGTGCTCGAGCACGCGCTACGGGATTTCGCCCTGGCTGGAATCGCCCTGCCGAGCGCCGCCCAGCAACGCTTCAAGGCGGCCATGCTGGAACTCGCCCAGCTGCAATCGAAGTTCGAGGAAAACGTGCTGGATGCAACCAGCGCGTGGAGCCACCACGTGACGGACCCCGCGCAGGTGCGCGGCTTGAACGATGTCATCGTCGAGCAGGCGCGGCGGCGGGCGCACGAGCAGCGCACGGACGGGTGGATTCTAACTCTGGACCAACCCACCTATGTCGCCGTGGTGACGGACGCGCAGTCCGCCCAGCTGCGCCGGGCGTTCTACGAGGCCTGGGCCACCCGCGCCTCGGACCGCGGGCCGCAGGCCGGACGCTGGGACAACGCCCCCGTCATCGAGAAAATCCTGGCCAAGCGGCACGAGGCGGCGCGTATTCTCGGCTTCGGCAGCTTCGCCGAATACGCGCTCCAGAAGCGCATGGTGCGCAGCCCGGAGGAAGTCCTGGCGTTTCTCGACGAGCTTGCGCGCGCCTCGCGATCCGCGGCGCTGCAGGAGTTCGCACAGCTGCGGGACTTCGCCGGGCACGAGCTCGAGGCCTGGGACGTCGCGTATTACTCCGAGCGGCTCCAGCAGCAGCAGCACGCGGTGTCGCAGGAAGCGCTGCGACCCTACTTCCCACTGCCGCGGGTGCTGGCCGGGCTGTTCGAGGTCGTCGAACAGCTGTTCGACGTGCGCATCCGGGAGCGCCCCGGAGCGCCCGTCTGGCACCCCGACGTGCGTTACTTCCAGATTGAGAGCGACGGTCGGCCGGTCGGAAGCTTCTACCTCGATCTGTACGCGCGGCCTCACAAGCGCAGCGGCGCCTGGATGGACGAGTGCATCGGCCGCATGCATTTGGCAGGCGGCGATGCGCTGCCGGCGGCGTATCTGGTCTTGAACCTGCTGCCCCCAGGCGCTGATCGGCCCGCGCTTCTGACGCACGACGACGTGTTGACGCTGTTCCATGAGTTCGGGCATGGACTGCACCACTTGCTCACCCGGATCGACTTCCCCAGTCTCGCCGGCATCAACGGAGTCGCTTGGGACGCGGTCGAGCTGCCCAGTCAGTTCATGGAGAACTACGCCTGGATCCCGCAGGTGCTGCAAAGGATTTCAGGCCACTATCGCAGCGGCACGCCGCTGCCGCCCGACGTCCAGGCACGCCTGCTCGCGACCCGAAGCTTTCAGGCCGGACTGCATATGACGCGGCAGCTCGAATTTGCGCTGTTTGATTTCCGGCTGCATGCCGAGTACGACCCTGAGCACGGCGCGCGCGTCATGGAGCTGCTGCACGCCGTGCATCGGCAGGTCGCCGTGTTGCCCATGCCCGAGTGGAATCGCTTTCCGATGAGCTTTGGCCACATATTCGCCGGCGGCTATTGCGCCGGCTATTACAGCTACAAATGGGCGGAAGTACTGGCCGCCGACGTGTTCGCGGCATTCGAGGAGCATGGCGTATTCGACCGTACCACGGCTCGACGTTATGTCGACACGATTCTCTCTCAAGGCGGCAGCCGGGATACGCTCGATGCGTTCATCGCGTTTCGCGGCCGGCCGCCTCGGATCGAGGCCCTGCTGAAGCAGCACGGCATCGCCGTGCCCGAACCGGCGCAGTGAGCCAGGTCGCGGTTCACCCGGCGCGGCGAATGATTCTGCGCAGTGGTTCTCGGTATCCGGGTGACCTTTGGCACACAGTGATCCGAGCATCAATCTGGCCGGCGGCACACCGCGCGGGCTCGAACAGTAAAATGACCAGTGCCCGGCGCAGCGATTTCGACGTCACCGACACCGTGCAAGTCAGCTCGACCGCCGCGGTGCAGGCGGCTGTGGAAGCACTATTCACCCCCACCTGGCCGAGCGCGTCGCTCGAGCCGCTACGGCAAGCGTTCGCTCACTTCGATCGGCTGTTCGCCGGCGCGGTCCCGGACTATCACGGTGTCGACACCGTTTATCACGACCGCCAGCACACTCTCGACATAACGCTCGCGCTGGCGCGCCTGCTGGTCGGCTACGAGCGGCAGGCCGAGGCGGCCGCGCGGCTCGGCGGCGAGCGCGCGGTCGCCGGTCTGATCACCGGGCTGTTTCACGACGTCGGCTATCTGCGCCGCACCGACGAGCACGACTCGCGCAATGGCGCGGAGTTCACCCGGGTACACGTTTCGCGGGGCGCGCGCTTTCTCGAGGACTATCTGCCGCGGATCGGGCTCGCGCCCTGGGTACCGTTCGCTCGCGAAGTGATCCACTTCACCGGCTACGAGTTTCCGGCGGCGCAGATCGAGGCGCGCCTGAGCGACCGCCGGGACATCATCGTCGGACATCTGCTCGGCACGGCGGACATGATCGCCCAGATGGCCGATCGCTGTTACCTGGAGAAGTGCCGTGACCGTCTGTACGTCGAGTTCGTGCTCGGCGGGTTGGCGCTGCCGGTGACCGCCAGCGGACAGCCCCAGGTCAAATATGCCTCGGGCCTCGATCTGCTGCGCCAGACACCCCAGTTCGTCGACGAAGTGCGCATCAAACGGCTCGATGGCGAGTTCGGCGGGGTTTACCGCCACATCGAGATCCTCTACGACGGTCGCAATCCGTACATCGAGGCCATCGAGCGCAACGTCCAATTCCTGCGCCGAGTGCTGCGCAGCGAGAATTGGCGGCTGCTGCGACGCCGGCCACCGATCTTCGCCGCCACCGCGGACCCGATGTCCACCATGCGCGAGCTGATGGTGAACTACCTCAAGCGGATCTGGTCCGGCGCTCGCGGCTAGGGCGCAACGCGGCCGCGCGGCCGGCGTCGGCCATGGTTCGCGCCGGCGGCAGTTCGTGCGGGCGGCACCGGACTCTGATATTCTGCGCTGCACGACAACCTATGCCTGGGCACTTGGGCATGGAGAGCGGCTCGAGCCGCCCGGTAGCGCCGGCGCCAGCTTGCCGGGACCCTCCGACGATCTGCGCGCGCGCCGATCCGATCTCTTTCGGGCAGAGGTTTCCGTGCGCCGTGGCGGGACGGACATGATTGGATTTCGTTGTGCACTGATGAGTACCCTCGGTTGAGCCGCGCATTGAAGAACCTCAGCTCCGCGCTCTGGGCGTTCGCCGCCACATTCGCCATCGCTGCGCTGAGCGCCGCGGTGGCGCTGTGGGGCCATTGGCCGGGGATCCTGCCGCTGGCGCTGGGCGGGGTCGTGGCTGCCGGCGGTGGCGTCATCGTGGCAGTGCGCACTTGGCGAGCCGGCCGGACGATGCAGCAAGCCGCGGGGGCGCTCACCCGCAGCGCCCAGCGCATCGGGCAGGGTGATTACGCGCGCCCCGTCGAAACGTACAGCAAGGACGGCCTCGGCGAACTCGAACTGGCCATGGAGCGAATGCGCGCCCGGCTGCGCCAGTCGACCATTAACAAGGATTACCTGCGCAGCGTTCTGAACAGCATGGCCGATGCGGTATTCCTCACCTCCCCGGACGGGGTGATCAAAACCGTCAATGCCGCGGCCTGCAAGATGCTCGGCTTCGGCGAGGAAGAGCTGCTCGGCCGCGGCATCGCATCGCTGCTCGAGGAGCATGCGCGCACCGACTTCGATCCTCTGCAGGCCGCGCAGGACACGCGCGAGACCGTGATCCGCACTCGTGACGGCCAGACCATCCCGGTGTCCCTCGCCGGATCGCGTATCGAGACCGACGACCCGCAGTTCCAGGGCAACATCTTCGTCGCCCGCAACATCACCGACCGCAAGCGCGCCGAGCGGCGCATCCGCTACCTGGCCCGATACGATACGCTGACCAAAGTCGCCAATCGCATGCAGTTCCAACACGTGCTGCAGCAGACGCTGTCGCGCGGACTGCGCGCCGGGCGGGCGGTGGCGCTGCTGTATCTGGACATGGACCGGTTCAAGGAGGTCAACGACACGTTCGGGCATGACACCGGCGATCGGGTGCTGGAAGTGCTGGCCGAACGGCTGACCCGGGCTCTGCCGCCGAATGCGATTCTCGGCCGGCTGGCCGGCGACGAGTTCGCGTTGTGTCTGCACGGGCTGCCCGCCGAGACTGACAATCGGGTGCCGATCGGGCAGCTGGCGCGCGCGATCCTCAATGAAGTGGCGCGAGCGTTTCAGCTGAACCAGCAGGAAGTGTTTCTCACCGCGAGCGTGGGCATAGCTTTCTGCCCACGTGACGCGGAGAACGTCATCGATCTGATCCGCAACGCCGATGCGGCCATGTATCACGCCAAGCAAAACGGCGGTAACACGTTCACGTTCTACGCTCCGGAGATGAACGCGGCCGCGGTCGAGCGGCTGATCCTCAAGAGCAAGCTGCGCCGCGCGCTCGAGCGCGACGAGCTCGTCATCCGTTACCAGCCGAAAGTGGAGCTCGCCACTGGCCGGGTCGTGGGCGCCGAGGCGCTGTTGCGCTGGCGCCTGCCGGGGCACGGGGACATTCCGCCAGCGCGCTTCATTCCCCTTGCCGAGGAGACCAACCTCATTCTGGACATTGGCGAGTGGGTGCTGAACCGGGTGTGCATGGATTATCGGCAACTGAAGGGCGCCGGCGGAGAGCCCGGACGCATCTCGCTGAATCTGTCGCTGCGCCAGCTGCGTCAGGCCAGTTTCATCCTGCGCTGCCGCTCGGTGTTCCGCCGCCATGGCGTCTCGCCCACAGCGCTCGAGCTGGAAATCACCGAGACGACTCTCATGGCCGACACCAAGAACACCCTGCGGCTGCTCGAGGAGCTGTACGCCATGGGGCTGCACCTGTCGATTGACGACTTCGGCACCGGCTACTCCTCACTCTCGGCACTGCAGCAGTTCCCGATTGACACGCTCAAGATCGACCAGTCCTTCGTGCGCGACGTGGGCACGAACACCGGCAACGCCACTTTGGTCCGCACCATCATCGAGATGGGCCGCAGCCTCGGCATGGCAGTCGTCGCCGAGGGGGTGGAGTCGCAAAGCCAGCTGGACTTCCTGCGGCACAACGGCTGCCACCAAGTGCAGGGCCGGCTGTTCGGCGAGCCTTGCGCGGTGGAAGAGCTGCTCGCGCTGCTGCAGCGGCAGGGCGGCTCCGGCGCCGCGTTCGGCCCGCTGCTGCGCCCTTTGGCTGCGCTCGACCAGCCGGCCTGAGGCGCCAGAGCCATCACGCCCAGCGGCTCGTCGAACCAGACGCGCCGCGGCCCGGAACGCCTGCGGCTCGATGCAGGGCGAAGTTGGATAAACGGAAGCGCTCGGCGCTAAAATCATCAGCTTTCGGCGAAGGGATCGACTCACCATGAAACCCGCATTGAATGTCGCGATCACGGGCGGCGCCGGCCAGATCGGCTATGCCCTCGCTTTCCGCGTCGCCTCCGGGCAGCTACTGGGACCGGATCAACCCATCAATCTTCACCTGCTCGAAATCACCCCGTCGCTGCCGGCGCTCAATGGGGTCGTGATGGAGCTCGCCGATTGCGCGTTCGCGGGCCTGAACAAGATCATCGCCACGGACGATGCGAAGATCGCGTTTCGCGACTGCCACGTGGCGCTGCTGGTCGGCGCGCGGCCGCGCGGGCCGGGCATGGAGCGCAAGGATCTGCTGCTCGCCAACGCCCAGATCTTCTCGGCGCAAGGCAAAGCCCTCAACGAGGTCGCCGATCGCGGCGTCAAGGTGCTGGTGGTGGGTAACCCGGCCAACACCAATGCGCTGATCGCGCGCGCCAACGCCAAGGATCTCAATCCACGCAATTTCACCGCCATGACCCGTCTCGACCACAATCGTGCCATCGCACAGCTCGCCGAGAAGACCGGCGTGCACGGGCGCGACATCCGCCGCATGACGGTCTGGGGTAATCATTCCTCGACTCAATATCCGGACATCAACCACGCGCTGGTCGGCGGCAAACCCGCCCGCTCGCTGGTCGATGCCGCCTGGGTGGAGCAGACTTTCATCCCGCTGGTGCAACAGCGTGGCGCGGCCATCATCAAGGCGCGCGGCGCTTCGTCGGCCGCCTCGGCCGCCTCGGCCGCGATCGACCACGTTCACACCTGGGTCAATGGCACGCGCGAGGGGGATTGGGTCAGCATGTCGGTTCCATCCGACGGCAGTTACGGGATTCCGGACGGCGTGATCTATTCGTATCCGGTCACCACGCGCGACGGCGAGTACCGTATCGTGACGGGCTTGGAGATCGATGCCGCCAGCCGCAAGCGTATGGACGCCACGCTCGCCGAGCTGCGCGAGGAGCGTGAGGGGGTGAGGGCCCTGCTGGGCTGAGTCGGCAAGATCGCCGCGCGCGGTTTGCAGCCGGTGCGCGGCGCGGCCTTGCGCAGCAGGCATGAGCGGCTGGCGGACACGAGCCCGCCGGCTGGCCGGGCGCAGCGAAGTCGGCGCCCCGGGTTTGCGCCGCAAGCGCGATGATCGTATCCGCCGCGGTATTGTGCAGGAGCCCCGGTCGCGGTCGGGACGGTCCGGACAGAATGCGAACGCCCATGAACAAGGCGGACTGAAGGAGCTTCCATGCTCGGTGCACTCCTTGCGTTGATTGCTGCCGCAGCCATCGCGTATGCCCTGACCCAGGCAGGGGGCATCATCACCCTCCTGTTCATCGTCGCCGTGCTCTACCTGGCCTACCGGCGGCTGTCGCTGCTGGCCTTCACCGCCACGTTCACCGTGCTGCTGGCCGCGTACAGCTTGCTCGGCGCGAACAGCGCGGCGGGTGCCACGTGGAAGGGTTTTTTGTGGTTGTTGCTGGCGGCGTTGTGGCTGCTGAACGTGCGCTGGTTGCGCAAGGCGCTGATCACCCGCCCCTTCATGCGGGCCTACCGCAAGCTGCTGCCGCCGATGTCGCAAACCGAGCGCGAGGCGCTCGAAGCCGGCACGGTCTGGTGGGATGGGGAACTGTTCACCGGTGCGCCCAACTGGTCGAAGCTGCTCACCGCCCGCCCGCCGCGCCTGAGCGCCGAGGAACAGGCGTTCCTCGACGGACCGTGCGAACAGCTCTGCGGCCTGCTCGATGACTGGGTCATCACGCATGAAATCGGCGACCTGCCGCAGCAGGTATGGGATTTCATAAAGTCGCGCGGATTCTTCGCCATGATCATTCCGAAGCGCTACGGTGGCCTGGAGTTCTCCGCGTACGCGCACTCGTGCGTGCTCACCAAGATCGCCAGCCGCAGCACGACCGCCTCCTCCACCATCGCGGTACCGAATTCGCTCGGCCCCGGCGAGTTACTCAACCATTACGGTACCGAAGAGCAGAAGAACTACTATCTGCCCCGCCTGGCGCGCGGCGAGGAGGTGCCTTGCTTCGCTCTCACCGGACCGCGTGCCGGCTCCGACGCCGCCTCCATCCCCGACACCGGCGTCGTCTGCCGCGGTATGTGGCGGGGACAGGACGTTCTCGGGATGCGGCTGAACTTCTCCAAGCGCTACATCACTCTGGCGCCGGTGGCGACGGTCATCGGACTGGCCTTCCGGTTGTTCGATCCGGAGAAGTTCCTGGGCGGACCGGTCGACGTGGGTATCACCTGCGCGTTGGTCCCGCGCGATACGCCCGGCATCAGCATCGGCCGGCGGCACTTTCCCGCCAACATCCCGTTTCAGAACGGCCCGATCCAGGGACACGATGTGTTCGTGCCGCTCGATTTCATCATTGGCGGCCCGAAAATGGCCGGCACCGGCTGGCGCATGCTGGTGGAGCAACTCTCGGTCGGGCGGTGCATCTCGCTGCCGTCGAACGCCACGGGCGGCGCCAAGGCCGGAGTATGGGCGAGCGGTGCATACGCCCGCATCCGCCGGCAGTTCAATACGCCGGTGGGGCGCTTCGAGGGCGTCGAGGCGGTGCTCGCGCGTATGGCCGGGCTTACATACACGATGGACGCGGCGCGCTCGGTCACCGCCGGAGCAATCGACGGGGGCGAGAAGCCATCCGTGCCCTCGGCAATGCTCAAGTACCACGTTACCGAGATGGGCCGTCAGGTCGCCAACGACGCCATGGACGTACACGGCGGCAAAGGCATCTGCCTCGGCCCGAAGAACTATCTGGCGCGCAGCTACCAGTGCGTGCCGGTGGCGATCACGGTCGAAGGCGCCAACCTGCTGACCCGCAACCTGATCATATTCGGGCAGGGCGCGGTGCGCTGTCATCCGTTCGTGCTGCGCGAGATGAACGCGGCCCGCAATCCCGACCACGTGCGCGGCGTCGAGGAGTTCGACCACGCGCTGTTCGGCCACATCGGCTTCACGATCTCCAACTCCGTGCGATCGCTCGTCATGGCCCTGACCCATGCGCGCTTCACCCGCTCGCCGGTGAGCGGCCCGACCGCGCGCTACTACCAGCACATCGTGCGCTTCAGCGCCTCGTTCGCCTTCACCGTGGACGTGGCGATGCTGACGCTCGGCGGATACCTGAAGAAGAAGGAAAATCTCTCGGCGCGGCTCGGTGATGTGCTGTCGGCGATGTACCTGGCGTCCATGGTGCTGAAACATCACGAGAATCAGGGCCGGCCCGCACAGGACCTGCCCATCGTCGAGTGGGCCTGCCGCAATCTGCTGTACCACGCCCAGGAGCAACTCCACGGTTTTCTACGCAACTTCCCGAACCGGCCGCTCGCGGCACTGATGCGCGCGGTGGTCTTTCCGCGCGGCCGACATTATTCCTCGCCATCCGACCGGCTCGGCCGGCAGGTCGCCGAGCTGATCACGCAGCCGAGCGAAGCGCGCGATCGGCTCGGCCAGTTCATCTACACGACCGTTCAACCGGACAATCCTCTGGGGCTGCTGGGTGAGACCCTGGCGCTCGCCATACAGATGGAGCCCGTCGAAAGACGCATTCGCATCGAAGGCGTCAAGGCCGGACGCATCACCGCGCTCGACCTGCCCGGACAGATCGATCAGGCACTCGCGGCCGGAATCATCACCTCGGCCGAGGCACAGGCCCTGCACGAATACGACCGCAAGGTGATGAACATCATTCACGTCGATGACTTCGCGCCCCACGAGCTCGGCAGACAGGCGCAACCGGATCCGCAGCAGTCGGTCGCATCGACCGCGCCGGCGTGAACGTGAGCGCAGCCGCGGCGCCGTCGGCGACGGCGCCGCCAGCGATCCACCATTGCACCAACTGCGGGACGGCGCTCAGCGGCCCGTACTGCAGTCAGTGCGGCCAGCGCCATCACGACCACCCGGTCCACTCCCTACGGCATTTCATTCAGGAGGCGACCGAGGACCTGACACATGCCGATTCACGGCTGTGGAAGACGATGCGCGCGCTGCTGCTGCGGCCGGGACTTCTGACGGAGGAATTCCTTGCCGGCCGCCGCGCACGTTATCTGCCGCCGGTACGGCTGTATCTGGTCGTGAGCGTGGTTTTCTTCCTTCTCGTTGGACTGCAGTCGTGGTTGTCACCACCCCCCGTCCGGGTCCGGGGATCCCACGGGCCGGCACGGTACGCCGTGAATATCGGCACCGCGCTGCGACACTCCACGGCGACGTCCCGGGTTCCCGCCGCGCTGCCGGTGCAGTCAGTGCAGTCGGTGTGCAAGGCGGTCAGGGTGCGTAGCGCGGCGCTCGGAGCATGGTGCAACGACCTGTCGCCGCGTATTCGGCACAGCTGGATGGCGCTGAACTCCGAGGGGGGCCTGGAGCGGCTCGACACGATATTGCTGCACAGCATCGAGCGAGCCATGTTCCTGTTTCTGCCGCTCATGGCCCTGTGCCTGCTACCCTTGTACCGCAACCCGCGGCGCTACTACGTCGAGCATCTGTTGTTTCTCGTTCACTATCAGGTATTCGTCTTCATGTTGCTCGGACTGTACACGCTGCTGGAGATGATCACGTCCTCGGGACGCGTCCTGGGTCCGGTCGCAGACGCGCTGTCGATCTACGCGCTGGTTTACCTATACTTGTCGATGCGGCGGATGTACCGGGAACGCCGCGCGCGTACGATGACGAAGCTGGTCGCGATCTCGCTAGGCTACTTGAGCGCTTTTGCGTTGATGTTCGTGGTGATCGCAACCTACGGTTTCCTCGCGCTCTGAGGCCGTTCGCCGGGTCCGTCCGCCATGATCCGCGCCATTTTGCATGTCGACATGGACGCGTTCTTCGCGTCCGTGGAACAACATGACCGGCCGGAGCTCGCCGGCAAGCCCGTGGTGGTCGGCCATGCCGGCGCGCGCGGCGTCGTGGCGGCGGCCAGCTACGCGGTTCGCCGGTTCGGCGTGCACTCGGCCATGCCGATGAGCACGGCGCTGCGGCTGTGTCCGGCGATGATATGCGTTGCGCCGCGCATGACGCGCTACCGTGAAGTCTCGCGGCAGGTGTTCGCCGTATTCCATGAAATCACGCCGTTGGTTCAAGGGTTGTCGCTCGACGAGGCGTTTCTGGATGTGAGCGGCAGCGTGAAGCTGCTCGGAGAGCCGCCAGCCATAGCCCGGCGCATCAAGGACGAGATTCGATCACGTACCGGGCTGACCGCCTCCGTGGGCGTTGCCGCCAACAAGCTGGTGGCGAAGATCGCCTCCGATCTCGAGAAGCCGGACGGACTGACCGTCGTGCCGGCCGAACGGATCCGCGCGGTCCTCGACCCGCTGTCGGTCCGACGGCTTCCGGGACTCGGACGCAAGCTCGGCGAAAGAGTCGAGGCGGCCGGAGTGCACACGCTCGGAGAATTGCGCACGGCGCCGGACGCGCTGCTCTGGCGATTGTTCGGACGGGACGCCCCTCGGCTGCGCGAGCGTGCCTGCGGTGTGGATGAGCGGCCGGTGCAGACGGATCTGGAGGAAAAATCGCTCAGCGCCGAGGACACCTTCGCCCGTGACCTCGACGATCCCCGTGCGCTCGACGCTCACCTGTGCCGCCTGGCGGACACCGCCTGCCAGCGGCTGCGGCACAGAGGACTGATGACCGCCCGGATCGGCGTGAAGATCCGCTGCCACGATTTCACCACCTTTACGCGGCAGCGGGCGATTGCCCCGCCGACGCAGACGGAGCGGGCGATCCGGGACGTAGCTCGGGATCTGTTACGGCGCTGGCTGGTCGAGCACCGTGGTGCCAAACTGCGTCTGCTGGGTGTGGTGCTCGGGGGGCTTGCTCCCGCCCGGCAGATGGGCCTGTTCGAGGCCGTGGAACGCGCCGGTGGTGATGCGCGCCTGGATTCAACCCTCGAGCAGGTTCGCGCACGCTTCGGCCACGCGGCGCTGCGCCGGGGCAACATGCTGAAGTAGCCGACGTACGATGTACCTGTCCTTCTTTGGTTTGAACGAGAAGCCGTTCTGCATCACGCCGGACCCTCGCTATCTGTATCTGAGCGAGCGGCACGCGGAGGCGCTGGCGCACCTGTTGTACGGCATCAAGGAAGCGGGCGGCTTCATCCAGCTCACGGGCGAGGTGGGCACGGGGAAGACGACGATCGTACGCTCGCTGCTGGCCCAGGCCCCGGATAATGCCGAGCTCGCGCTCATTCTCAATCCGCGCATGACCGCCCCGGAGTTCCTGTTGACCCTGTGCGAGGAGCTCGGCATCGGGGTGCCCGATTCCGCCACCGGCTCCCTGAAGGATCTGGTCGACATTTTGAACACCTATCTGCTGCGCGCGCACGCGGCGGGACGCCGCGTCGTGCTGGTGGTCGACGAGGCGCAAAACCTCGATCCAGAGGTGCTCGAGCAGATGCGGTTGCTCACCAACCTGGAGACCAACACCCAGAAGCTTCTGCAAATCATCCTGATCGGGCAGCCGGAGCTGCGCGAGCTGCTCGAGCGCAGCGAGTTGCGTCAGCTCGCCCAGCGCGTCACTGGCCGCTACCATCTCGATCCGCTTTCAGCGCCCGAGACCACGGCCTACATCCGGCATCGACTGCGCGTGGCGGGAGCGACCACCGAGATCTTCAGCCGCAGCGCCCTGCGGAAAATTCACCGCCTCTCCGGCGGGGTGCCTCGGGTCATCAACATCCTGTGCGACCGTGCGCTGCTGGGGGGGTATTCGCTCGATCGTCACCACATCACCACCGCGCTGGTGCGCCAGGCCGCCGTCGAAGTGCTCGGCCAACGTTCGCGCCGCGGTTGGGTGACATGGGCCGCGGCCGCTACGCTCGTTCTGCTCGGCGCCACAGCCCTCGCGTTGTGGCGGCTCGGACCGGTGGCGGGGCGTCCGGCGCCCGCGCCGGTTCGCGTCGGCACACCGGCGGCGCGCACCCACTCGCCCGCACCGCAGCCCGTCGCGACAAAGACGACGCTGGCGGCGCTGCTGGCTCGATACGAGCGCCAGACCACCCGGCGAGCGGCCTACGCCAAGCTGTTCGGCCTGTGGAATCTGCGTTACGTCCACGATGATCCCGGCTCCGGACCGGGTCCCTGCGCCCAAGCCGAGCAGCACGGACTGTCCTGCCTCAAGGCGCACGGCTCGCTCGGCCAACTGCGTCTGTACAATCGGCCGGCCATCCTGCGGCTGATCGGCCCGAGGGGGCACAGGTACGAGGTGCTCATGACGGGCCTGGATCGCGCCCATGCGCTGCTCGCGCTCGGACCCACCCCGCAACGGGTGGGCATTGCCGCCCTTTCGCGCGAGTGGATGGGCCATTACGTCCTGCTGTGGCGGCCGACCAACGGGCGGGTACGTACGCTCCTGCAAGGCATGAGCGGGGCGCGCGTGCGCTGGCTGCGCGAGAGCCTGGATCGCGTGGAAGGCTTCCGGGGCAAGCGACCCCCGGGCGACGTATACGATGCGCGTTTGACTCGCCTCGTGCGCCGCTTCCAGCGCGCGCACGGATTGACGGTCGACGGTATCGCCGGCCTAGAAACGCAATTGGCGCTGTCCGGCACGCTTGTCGAGCCGGGAACACCGATCCTGAGTCGGCACGGTCAAGGCGGCTGATATGTCATTCATCCTCGATGCACTGAAGAAATCCGAGAGCGCCCATCAACGTCAAGCTGGGCCGGGCCTGTTCGAGGTCAAAGTCGTCCCGCCCCGGCGGGCGCTGCCGGCGTGGGCCGTGATCATCGGCGGTCTGCTGGCGATCAACGCCGTCGCTCTCGGCTGGCTGATGTTGCACCACCCGGCGGTATCGTCCGCGCCAGCCGCGGTCACTCCCCGGACGACCGTCGCAACGCGCCCGGCAGCCGCGACTCGCTCTATCGCATCGCCGCGGACCGGCGCCCAGCCGGTCTCCGAGGCGACAATGCCCGCTTCAGCCTTCACTGCCGTCTCCGCGACGGCGCACAGCCGCTCATCGGGCCGTCAACCGCCGGCGTCATCCGCCGCGGTACGGCATCCCTCAGGACCTGGCCTGGCCAGCCCCTTGACGCGTGTCGAGTCACCCAATCCGGCGGACCTCGCCCCGGCGAGCCCGCCACCCACCTCGGGCGGCGCCGGCGACCTGGCAGCCCGCGGGCAGAGCGCCCTGCCGTTCTATGCCCAGATCGCCGAGCAGCCCGGCAGCGACCTGCCGCGCCTGCATCTGGATCTGCAGGTATATGATCCGAACCCGAGCAAGCGCTACGTCATGATCAACATGCACGTCCTGCGCACCGGCGACTCTCTGCCCAACGGCGTCACGGTGGTGGCGATCCGGCCTGACGGTGTGGCGCTGAGGTATCGCGGGCGGGAGTTCCTGCTGCCGCGGTGATTGCCGGAGGCCGACTGCGGACCCGGCGGGGCGGCTACGCCGGACCCGAAGCGTCTCCCGTGGCGGATCGCGCCCCCCTGTGCCTGCGGTCGGCCGGCGCCCGTTCCTCAGAGCGTCCGGCATCACATAACGTTATCGGGGAAATGACCGAATTCACAGAATGAAGCCGCGGACGGCGACAACGAGGCCGCCCTGGTACATGGTTTGAAGCCAGCGCATGAGTTCCGCAGCACAACGCATACTGATCGTTGAGCGCGATACGAAATATCGCGAATGGCTGCGGCTGCACCTTTCAATCCTGTACCCGCAGGCGGCGATCGGCACCCTGGATCCCGAAGACAGCCACGCCATGACTGGCCTGGCGACGGGGCGAGCCTGCGAGGGGCTCATTCTGTCGGCGGACTTCGGCGAGGGGGTTGAGCCGGGCGAATCGGAAGGAGTGAAGCTGGTGCGCGCTCTGCGTTCGAGCGACACCGCGCCCGTGCTGGTGGCGCTGGCGGAGCGGGGCAATGAGCTCACCGCGATCCAGGCGCTGCGCGCGGGCGCGGCCGACTATTTACCCAAGCGCCTGTTGACGCCGAGCCGACTCAAGAGCGCGCTCGACCGGGCATTCGTGGCGCTGGAGCGCAAGCCGGCATCTGCCCCGGCGCAGCTCAAGCGGCGCGCCACGGCGCCACTGGCGACTGGCGAACCCGTCATCAGCGGCTACGAGATCGTCCGCACGCTCAGCGAATCGGAGAAGGCCGTCGTGTACCTGGCCGAGAGCCGCGCGCTCGGGACCGAAGTGGCGTTGAAGGTGAGCAAGATCCCATGCGAAGATCGAGCCAAACAGGCGCTGGCGCGCGAGTATCAGGCCATCCTCGCCGTGCATGATCCGGCCGTGGTGCGCATATTCGATCACGGCATCGAAGACGGCTACGAATATCTCGCGATGGAGTACTTCCCGCATGGCGACTTGAAAGCGCGCATGCAGGTGGGCGTGACCGAATCGGAGGCATTGCGCTTTCTGGAAAAGATCGGCGCGGCCCTGGCCGTGGTGCACCGGGCAGGGCTGCTGCACCGGGACCTGAAGCCGCCCAACGTCATGCTGCGCGACGGCGACAATGTAGTCCTGATCGACTTCGGCCTGGCCCGCCTCCTGGATGTCAGCCACCGCAGCACGTATACCGGCGTGTTGCGCGGCTCACCCTATTACATGAGCCCGGAGCAGGCGCTCGGGGAGAAATTGGATCCGCGCTCGGATCTGTACAGTCTCGGGGTGATCTTCCACGAGATGCTCACCGGCCGCAAACCGTTCATGGGCAACAGCGCGATGGAAGTGCTGCAGCAACACGTCAACGCCGCCCCGCCCCGCCTGCCGCCGTCGCTGTCCGGCTATGCCGAGCTGCTCGCCCGGCTGCTGGCCAAGCGGCGTGAGGACCGCTTCGCGAGCGCCGCGGATTTGATCGCAGCCTGTGTCGCGCTGCGCCACGGCGGCCCGGGGCGCGCGCAAACAGCCGCATGAGGAGTCCGCCGGCAACGGCGGCGCCGTCTTGACAGCGCGCAGCGGGCGGCGTGCAATGATTCCGGGGGGAGACCGGCCCCGAGGATCTGGATCGACCCATGAACCCGCGTCATCTGGTCGACACCACCGTGTTCTACTCGCCGACGAGCGGGGGAGTGCGTCGGTATCTGGCCGCCAAGCACACTTGGCTGGCGGCGCAGCCGGAATGGCAACACACGCTGCTCGTGCCGGGCGCCGTCCAACGGATCGAGCGCGGCGGCGTCAGCACTCTCGCCGGCCTGCCGGTGCCCGGCGCATTCAACTACCGCCTGCCGCTCAATCCCCGCCTGTGGTCCCGGCAGCTCGATGCGCTGGCCCCGGACATCATCGAGGCGGGTGACGCGTTTCATCCGGCCTGGGCGGCGTGGCAGGTGGCGCGCCGCCGCGCAATTCCGTGCGCGGCATTCTGCCATTCCGATCTGCCGCGCATCGTCGGACGGCGATTCGGCGGCTTGACCGAGCGACTGTTCAGCCGCTACCTGCGCGAGCTGTATGGACGGTTCGACGTGGTTTTCGCCCCGAGCCGATTGATGTTCGATCGTCTCGACAGCCTGGGCATCCGGCACGTGGTGCGCCAACCCCTGGGCGTCGATACGCAGGTGTTTCATCCCTACCGGCGCGGCTCGTGGCTGCGCCGGCGCCTCGGACTCGGCAACGCGACCCGCGTGCTGGTGTACGCCGGCCGCTTCACCGGCGAAAAGAACCTGTCCGTGCTGCTGCGCGCGGTCGCCAGGCTCGGCCGGCTCTATCACCTGGTACTGATCGGCGGTGGCCGCGCGGCGCGTCCGGCCCCCAACGTAACAAGAGTCCCGTATCGCCGCGATAGCATCGAATTGGCGTGCTGGCTGGCCTCGGCCGATGCGCTGGTGCACGCCGGCACGCTCGAGACCTTCGGCCTGGTCGTGCTCGAAGCCATGGCGTGCGGCCGCCCGGTGGTCGCGGCGCGCGCCGGCGCGATACCGGAACTGGTCGATGAACGCTGCGGGTTGCTCAGCGAGCCGGGCGACCCGGACAGCCTGGCCGATGCGATCGCGGCGCTCTATGAGCGTGACATCGAGGCTCTCGGCGGCGAGGCGCGCGCGCGCGTACTGCGGCATTTCACCTGGTCACACGTGCTCGAGAGGCAGTTGCGGGTCTACCGGGCGCTGCTCGCCGGAGAAAGTAGCGCCGCCCCCGAGCGACAGCTCGCCCGGGCCGGCTGAGCGCACCGCTCAATCGCGCCGCAATGCCCGCAGTAACCGCAGGCCGGCGCGGCTGCGCGCCATCGCGAGCACGCTCGCCCAGAACAACCGCTTGCGCAGCGGCACCACCCGCGGCGGAATGGCCCGAAAGAATCCGCCGCGGACATCCCGGTGCACATGCAGCGCTCGCGCCCAGATCAGCCACTGCCGCGGCGGGCTCGCTATACGGTAGCACTGACTGCCCACCGCCTGGACGCTCGGTGCCGTCAGTCGCCGCGGCAGATCCTCCGGCGCGTTGCCCAGGAACGTGACAATCAGGCTGTCCTGAGCATTCCTGGCTGAAACGCCCCGCAGCGTAAATCCAGGGGAAACGCCAGTCTCGCGGCCACAGGTCGCCGGGCCGCGAAATACGGCGATCAGACGATCCGCTCCAGTCTCGGGCACTGCGTACTCCCGTTATTCAACCGGCCGATTCCAGTTCCCAGAGTGTCAGCGGCGCGGCGCGCCGCAGCCAGAAACCGGCCCCCACCTCGCGAAATGCGCGCCGCAACCTCGCGCGGTACCACTCCCCCTCGCGCAGATACACGTTCGAATCCGTACGGCTGCGGTCGCAGTTGTTGCGCCAATCGGCACACGTGAGCGCACTGAAGTACAAGACTCCGCGGCACAGTCGCGCAAGATTGGCGAGGGCCATTGCCGCGTCGCGCGGCCCCAGGTACTGCAACACGTCATAACAGATCACCAGGTCGAACGGCTCGTCCGGCCGGAATTTCCGCACATCGCCGGACACCCAGCCGTAGCGGCGGCACAGGTACTCGCTCGCCTCCAGGCCCACGTAGGTCGCCTTGGGCAGTGCGCGTTTCAGCGGCTGGCGCAGCAGCCCGGTGCCACAGCCCGCATCGAGCATGCGCCGCACGGGCAACCCCACGTGCGCGATGAACGCGCCAATCAGCTGTGCACGGGCGCGCATCTCGGCGCGCGAGGCCACCGCCGTGCGCGGATCGAAGTAGTAGCGATCGTAATACGCGTGATCGAATGCCATGCCCGCTCACTCAGTTGCAGCGCTGCCGCCGGGCGTGAGGCCGGTCAGGCGCTCGCTCGTCGCCGCAAGACGCCGCCGCGCCTGCGGATCGTAGGCCTGGGCGTTGACACGCGCGGGACGCAGCCCGTCGAAGAACCCGCCGCTCGTCCCGGCGAGCTCGGGTGCGCAGGCGAGATGCACGACGGCCGCAGCTCCATCCGCGACGGTGCTCTGGGGCTTGACTGCCATGGCCCGCACCATCGCCGTATCCATGTACGTGGCCGGATGCACGCAATTGACCGTGATGCCACGCGGCCGCAGCGCTTCTGCCAGATCGAAGGTGAACAGGATCTGCGCCAACTTGCTCTGCGCGTAGGCCCGCACTCCGCTGTAAGCGCGCTCGAGCATGAGATTCTGGAAGTCGAGCGGGAATTGCCCGACAGAGGCGACGTTCACAATACGCGCCGGCGTATCGCGCTCGAGCGCCGGAAGCAGCAAGTGCGTCAGCAGGAAGCCCGCCAGGTAATTCACCGCGAAGCGCAGCTCGTAGCCGTCGGCGCTCAGCTCGCGGCCGGCCGCACCCGGGGTGCTCGGGCCGATCCCGGCATTGTTGATCAGCAACGTCAACCGGGGCAGCTCGGCGAGCACGTGCTCCGCGAGCGCGCGTACCTCGGCGAGCGCGGCAAAATCGGCGCGCACGAACCGCGCCTCGCCACCTTGGGCGGCGATCTCCCGCACCAGCGTCTCGCCCCGGGCCGCATCGCGGCCATGGACCCAGACCCGATACCCGTCGCGGGCCAGGGCACGTGCCACCATCCGGCCTAACCCGTCGGTCGAGCCGGTGACTAGAGCGGTCTTTACTGCGTCCATCCGCGCTAGTTTGCCGGATGGTCCACTTCGCTGCACACTGTGCCCGGCGGGCCCTGCCCGGAGCACTACTCCATGCGTCCACGATCCCTCATCTCTTTGAGCCGCTCAATGGTCCTGCTGACCGCATTGCTGTCGACCGTCTTGCCGTTCGCGGCGCAGGGCACTGCGCGAGCTGCGCCCACTAAAGTCTTCACGCTCAGCAGTCCCGAACTGCCGCCCGGGGCGACATTCCCGCGCGCGCAGCGCTACGGCCTCGGTGGCTGCCGGGGCCTCAACGTCTCTCCGGCACTCACTTGGCAGCATCCGCCGGCCGGCACGCGCAGCTTCGCGTTGCTGATGTTCGACCCGGATGCCCCTGGGGGGCCGTGGTGGCACTGGGTGGTAGTCGATCTGCCGGCCGACAGCCGCTCCCTGCCGGCAGGCGCCGGCGGCCCGGACGGATCGCTGCCCGCCGGAGCGATCCAGGTGCGCAACGATTACGGCTTCCGGGGCTATGGCGGTCCCTGTCCACCGCCGGGCCCAGCACACCAGTACCACATTGTGCTGTACGCGCTGCGGGTCCAACGGCTGGGTCTGCGCAACGGCGCGGCGGCGAAATCCGTCGCCGCCGAAGTGCGCGCCGCGGCGCTCGGCGAGGCCGAGATCATCGTTCCCTATGGGCGGTAAAGCATTGCGCGCAACCAAGAGTCGCGGCCACGGCCCGCGCCCCCCCCGAATCGGCTTCGCCAGTCTCGGCTGTCCGAAGGCGCTGGTCGACTCCGAGCGCATTCTGACCACGCTGCGGTCCGAGGGCTACGCGATCAGCCCGAGCTACGAGCAGGCGGATCTGGTGATCGTCAATACCTGCGGGTTCATCGATGCGGCCATCGACGAGTCGCTCGAGACGATCCAGGAAGCGCTCGAGCACAACGGCCGGGTGATCGTCACGGGCTGTCTCGGCGCGCGCCCCGAGCGCATTCTCGAGCGGCATCCGCGCGTGCTTGAAGTCACCGGCCCGCACGATTACGCCGCGGTGCTCCAGGCGGTGCACACGCATTTGCCGCCGCCGCACGATCCATTCCTCGACTTGGTGCCGCCTCAGGGCGTGCGCCTCACGCCGCGCCATTATGCTTATTTGAAGATCTCCGAAGGCTGCAATAACTCGTGCAGTTTCTGCATCATTCCGGCGCTGCGCGGCCGATTGGCCAGCCGCCGCATCGATCAGGTGCTGCACGAGGCCGAGCGGCTGGTCGGCGCGGGCGTGAAGGAACTGCTGGTCATTTCCCAGGACACCAGCGCCTACGGCGTCGATCTGCGCTACGAGAGCGCCGCTTGGCGCGGCGGCGAATATCGAACCCGCTTGACCGACCTGGCGCGGGCGCTGGGATCGCTGGGCGCGTGGGTACGGCTGCATTACGTCTATCCGTATCCTCATGTCGACGAGCTGATCCCGATGATGGCCGAGCGGCGCGTGCTTCCTTACCTGGACATCCCGTTCCAACACGGCAGTCCCGCCGTGCTGAGAAAAATGCGCCGGCCGGCGCACGCCGAAAACGTACTAGAGCGTATTCGGACCTGGCGACGGCTTTGTCCCGACCTGACATTGCGCAGCACGTTCATCGTCGGTTTTCCCGGCGAGACCGAGGCACAATTCACGGAGCTGCTGCAATGGCTGCGCGAAGCGCAGCTCGACCGTATCGGCTGCTTCAAGTACTCGCCGGTGGAGGGAGCGGCCGCCAACGGCCTCGGCGAGCACGTCCCGGCGCAGATTCAGGCGGAACGTCATGCGCGCTTCATGGAATGTGCGGCCGAAATAAGCGCGGCGCGGCTCCGCCGCCGCGTCGGCCGGCGCCTGCGCGTGCTGGTCGATGCGCTGGACGGCGATGGCGCCGTTGCGCGCAGCGAGGCCGAGGCGCCCGAGATAGACGGCTTGGTGCGCATCGCTTCGGCAACCGGACTGAAGCCTGGGGATTGGGCGGACGTCGAGATTGTCGCAGCCGATGTCTACGATCTGCACGCCAGGATGGTCGAGCCGGCGGCATGAGCGCCTGTGCGGGAACGCGCCCGTGTTCGCGCCACATGCGTCACTGCGATGGATGAACAATCCGTGGCGGCGGGCTCTGGTGCGCGCCAGGGCGTGACATACGCCGTGCTCGCCGCCGTTTTGTTCGGCGCCAGCACACCGTTCGCGAAACTGCTGCTGCGGCACAATGCTCCCGTGGTACTGGCCGGTCTGCTCTACGCCGGCAGTGGCCTCGGCCTGTCGATCTGGATCGCGCTGCGGGCCGCGGTCCGCGCCCGGCCAGCCGCCTCGGCGTGGCGCCGCTGCGATTTGCTCTGGCTTGCAGCGGCCATTCTCTGCGGCGGCGTGCTCGCACCGGTGCTGATGTTGACCGGCCTGCGCTCGGTTGCGGCCGCCAATGCCTCCTTGCTGTTGAACCTCGAGGGCGTGTTCACCGCGCTGCTCGCGTGGTTCGTCTTTCGGGAGAATTTCGACCGGCGTGTGCTCGCGGGTCTGTTCGCCATCATCACCGGCGGCGTGGTGCTCGCCTGGCCGGCACGGCTGGCGCCTGCGGACACACTGGGTTCCGCCTGCATCGCTGGCGCATGCATCTGCTGGGCGATCGACAACAATCTGACACGCAAGGTGTCGATCCAGGATCCGTGCGTGATCGCGGCGCTGAAAGGGGTGACCGCCGGCGCTGTCAACCTCGGCATCGGCGCGTACCTGGGACTGCTGCCAACGGGGGTCGCCGCGGCCGCAGGCGCAGCGCTGCTCGGGTTGGCCGGCTACGGCATAAGCCTCACGTTGTTTGTGCTGGCGCTGCGGCATCTGGGTGCGGCGCGCACCGGCGCGTACTTTTCCACGGCGCCGTTCATTGGCGCGGTGGCCTCACTGGTGGTGTTTCGGTACGTGCCCGGGCCAGCCCTGGCAGCCGCGACGCTCTTGATGGGCCTCGGTGTCTGGCTACACCTGACGGAGAAGCACGCGCATCATCATACGCACACGCCGCTGCTGCACACGCACAGCCACTGGCATGACGAGCATCACCGGCATACGCATGATTTCGACTGGGACGGTCGCGAACCGCATGAGCACGAGCATCGGCACGAGCCGTTGGCGCACGCACATGCGCATTTCCCGGACATTCATCACCGCCACGAGCACTGAAAAGCCGCGGTTCAATGCCGGTGCGCGTCCGCCCTGGAGGGGGCGGCCACGCCTACGGCGCGTAACGCAGCCCGCGCGCCACGGGCAACCTCTCTGCCGCTATGCGCGGCCGCGGCTTACAGGCGCGCCGACCGCCCGATCCGGTAGACCGAGGCCGGCGGAATGTTGCTCACGACCCAGCCTATGCGCTGCGCGTGCAAACCGAGCCGCTTGAGGATGGGACGCGGCACCGGGCAGCGCAGCCCATAGGTGAACTGATAGAAGGCGCCGTCGGGACGCAAGCGGCGGAACGCGCCGCTGAGAACGCTCATGATTTCGTGATTGCGCAGAGACAGCAACGGCAGGCCGCTGACCACCGCGCCGGCGGCGCAGCCATCGAACGGGTCGACGCGGCGCAGCCGTCCGGCATCGATGGCCAGCACACGCGCCGCCGGAAAGCGTCTGCGCAAAATCACGGCCAGCTGCGGATCGAGCTCGATCAAGGCCAGTTGCCGCTCCGCAACCCCGCGATCAAGCAACGCGCGGGTGATCGCCCCCGTGCCGGGCCCGAGCTCGATGACCGGACCGTGGCTCGCGACGATCTCGGAAGTCATCAGGCGGGCGAGCGCCCGTCCGGATGGGGCAACCGCGCTGACGCGCCGGGGATCACGCAGGCCGGCGCGCAGGAAAGCCCAGGCGTCCGCCGGCGATTTGGGGACCGGAATGCGGTTTACGCCGCTGCCGCGCGCAAGATCCATGGGCTGCTCCAGATGGCTGTCGGTGATTCACGACGCAGCCTCTCTGGTTCCGCCGCGCTCGTCCCTTGGAACTGTAACGGTCTGTGCCCATCCGATCAACCACAGTCGTGGGCGGAAGCGCGATTCCCGGCCCGCCATCGCGCCGCAGGATGCCCAGGCGAAGCGGCGTTCTGCACGGATCAGGGGCTCGGAGACGGGAACCGCACAGCGGCGGACGGCAGCCGGACCGGACCGCAGATAAGGGGATGGGGTCTGTACAGGGCGCGAGCGCCTGCCCCACGGTAACGCCCGTGGCGGACCATGGGCGCGAGAAGGCCAGCCCGCGCGCCACTGCGAGTGTCGACCGGCACCCACGGAATTGGATCGCGAGGCGCGCTCGACGCCAAGCCCCGCGCGGGCGCGAACCGACAGCTGAGGAAAGCTCATCACCCCATTGGCCGGGGTCGGCCGCAAGCAATGCCGGGCGCCGTGGTCTGTGTTCTCAAATGTCGTACAATTACCTGCAAATCGATCCTCGCAGGTGACGCCGATGAATTTCCGTGTGTCGTTGTCCGCCTTGTTGACCGCCACCGCCATGATCACGGCTGTCGCCGTGCTGATCCCCGCGCCCGCGTCGGCCCGCGACCAGGCCGCGCTGACGGTGCAATACGACCATCCGGTGCACGCCGTCAGTCCGACGCTCTATGGACTGATGACCGAGGCAATCAATCATTCCTACGACGGCGGCCTGTACGGCGAGCTCATACGGGACCGGGTATTCTTCCGGCGCGAATTCCACAAATTCGTGAAGGTCTGGTCGGTGGACCAGAACGCGGCGGACGGCATCTCCATATCCATCGACAAC
>DAHXNE010000105.1 GCA_027366635.1 Gammaproteobacteria bacterium
GTCGGACTCGGTGAACAGACTGCTCAGGAGTCGCCGCGGACGCGTGGATTGTGAACGCCGCAAAGCGATAGGCCGGCAGTATCCGTCCATGGCATGCGGGGTTTTGCCCGGCGTTTTTTCCAGTCAAACCCGCGCGACGGCGCTTGAACGGCACATGCGACCATGACGATCACTCAGACTCCGCCGATCGATGATCGCGCTGCCATACCGTCCACTCTTCATCGCCCAGGAGCGATGCGGTTTTGGCTGGCCGTTGTGTTTACCGGTATCGCCACGGGAATCGGCGCGGCAATACTTACGACGATCCTTGAGGTCGTGCAATCGCTCTGCTGGGGCGGGTCGCCGACCAATGTGCTTCAGGCGGCTCAGCACGCCACGCCGTGGAGACATATAGTCGTTCTACTCGGTGCCGCACTGGTTACCGGCATAGGCCAGAAGCTGCTCAAGCGTCTCTCCAGTGGCAACGGCATCGATACTACCGAGGCTATTTGGTTCCAGGCCGGTCGAATGCCGACACTGCTGACTTTGGGCAGTGCGCTGCTGTCGGTGATCATTGTCGGTATGGGTGTGTCGCTGGGCCGCGAAGGCGCGCCCAAACAGGCCGGGGCTGTGTTCGCCAATCTATTTTCCGACCAGGGAGGGCTGTCGGATGAGCAGCGGCGCCTGCTGGTGGCGTGCGGCGCCGGCGCCGGCATGGGCGCCGCGTATGGCGTCCCGCTGGGCGGGGCGCTGTTTGCATTGGAGGTGATGCGCGGCAAGCTATCCCTTCGTTATGTGTTGCCTGCGCTGTTCACCGCACTGATCGCCGTGGGAGTCTCGTGGCTCGCCCTGCCCGATGCGCCGACATACCTCATCCCGTCATACGCAATGTCCGCCTCGGTCCTGTTGTGGGCGCTGCTCGCAGGCCCGGTTGCAGGCGTGGCTTCTGTCGGATATGTACGCATGGTCACCTGGGCGGATCGCCACCGGCCGCAGGGCTGGCAGCGGTTCACCTTGCCGCTGGTCGTTATGAGCTCGCTCGGCGTCGTCTCGATTTGGTTGCCGCAACTTCTCGGCAACGGCAAGGACGTCTCGGAGCTGGCGTTCACTGGCAAAGTGGCTCCGGTGCTGCTGCTGACGCTGCTGCTGTTGAAGCCGGCTGCCACGGTGTTGTGTATGCGTAGCGGTGCGCCGGGCGGCATGTTTACGCCATCGCTGACGGCCGGCGCCCTGTTGGGCGGCGTTCTCGGGCACGCCTGGTCGTATTTATGGCCGGGAGTTCCGCCCGGATTGTTCGCGCTGCTCGGCGCGGGCGCGGTGCTGGCGGCGACGACGCAGGGCCCGATCTCCACAGTCGTGTTGATGCTCGAGCTAACGGGGCGCAATCGCTCCTTTATCCTGCCGCTGTTGCTGATTGTTTGCACCGCCACCCTCGTGTCCCGAACGATCGAGCCCAGATCAATTTACGACGCCCGCCTGAGCGAAGAGGAGCTTCGCGAGCGGCAGCGCCAGCGCGACCTCCCGTCTCGTTAGTACCATGACATGGCGCAGACGGAACAGGCGCGACGACGATACTCGAACGGGTCGACACGCCGAGGAATGCGCCAGCGCGAGCGCAGACTGAGCAAGTGGGGTCGCCGCGGCGTGGACGAGCTTCCAGCCACGGAGCGGCGTCGGCCGCGCATCGTGGTGGCGCTCGATCAGAAGCTACCGGATGCGATGATCATGCCGGTCTTGAGCGTCGCGCCGACGGCGCTCAGGCGGAATCTCCAAATCACCGCAACGGCTTGAGGCTGGGGTGGACTCGCCGTGGGACTCGGGCGTGTCCGCGATGCAGATGTGCGAAAATGACCAGTCCGGGCCCTCGCGCCCGATGCGGAGCTTGCCGTGATGCGCCGGAATCTCTCGCTCGCTCTTCTGGCCGGTCTGCTGGTGCCGCTCGCCGCCCAGGCGGGGCTCGGACCGATCAAGCTGTCGGACTTTCGCGCCCTGGTTCGCTTCGGCACGCCGCAGTTCTCGCCCGACGGCAGGCGGATCGCGTTTCGCACGATCGGTTCGGATTTCGTGCACGATCGCTACGACTCGACGCTGCGCGTGATGAGCACGGGCGGGGGTGCCGCGCGCGCGGTGGTGCGCGGCATGCGCGCCATGCACAGCGTGCGTTGGTCCCCGCACGGGCACCGTATCGCCTTCATCGCCAAGGTCGGACACTATGCCGCGCAGGTCTATGCCGTGGCCGCCTCCGGCGGTACGCCACACGAGTTGACTGCGGCCCCGAACGGCGTGGAACAGTTCGCGTGGAGCCCGGACGGGAAGACGCTCGCTTATGTCACGCCGGACAAGTCCCCGCTGAGCGAGCGCGATCGGCGTACGCATCATGATCTGTTCGACATTCATGATGATGACTATCTGATCACCCGGCCGCCGGTGCCGGCGGAGATCTGGCTGCTCTCGCTCGGCAGCGGCGCGGCCCGTCAATTGACGCACGGTCCCGGTGGCGTGCTCGAGGTCGCCCCGCCCATCGGCGGCGGAATCACTACGCCGTCCTGGTCTGCGGACGGCCGCTGGATCGTCTACACGCGCCAGGCCAACGCCGACGACGGTGACAGCGATCGCACGACCATCATGGCGGTGAATGTCGCAAGCGGCGCGCAACGGCCCATCGGTGGTCACACGAGCTACGAGTATGCGCCGCGCTTTGCGCCGCGCGGCCTGAAGGTAGCCTTCCTGTACCCGCATGGTCCGGGTCCGGTCAGCGTGATGGATTTCTACGTCGGCTCTCCCGCGGGGGCGGCGCATGATGTCAGCGCGCACCTCAACCGCGATCTGGCGGCCAATTTCGCCTGGCTGCCCGGTGGAAGGGCGCTGGTCGGGATCGCCGATGCCGGCATCGACAGCAAGCTGTTTGTGCAGCCGCTCGGCGCTGCGGGCCGCGCGCTGCGTCTGCACGGCCTGCAGGCCCTCAGCGTCGGGGTCTCCTCGCGGGGCGCTCTGGCCGTGGTTGCCGACAGCAGCACGCGGGCACCGGAGCTGTATCTGCTGCGCACGCCGGCCGCCGCGCCGGTGCGGCTGACGAATTTCAACCGCCGCTTCGATGCTTACGCCTATCCCGTCAGTGTCGCCGTGCACTGGCGCGCGCCGGACGGGCAGTTCAACGACGGCATTCTCACTTATCCGAACGGCTACCGGCCGGGCCAGCGCTATCCGCTGGTCGTCTTCAGTCATGGCGGGCCGGAGGCGGCCTCGGTCGAGCATTTCGACGCCGACGAGATCGGGCCGCTGCGGCTGCTGTTCGCGGCGCGGGGCGATCTGGTGTTCGAGCCGAACTATCGCGGCAGCGACAACCTCGGCAATGCCCACGAGCACGCCATTTACCGCGACCCGGGGGTCGGGCCGGACAGTGATGTCATCTCGGGCATTCGTATGCTGGAGGCCAAGGGTATCGTCGACACCGCGCGCATCGCCGCGGTTGGTCACTCGTACGGCGGGTACATGACCGCCTGGCTGATCTCGCACCAGCACTTCTGGCGCTGTGCGGTGGTGGCCGACGGGGTGACCGACTGGAGCGAAGAATACGAGCTTGCCGGGGCCGGCAATCTCGCCTGGACCCGTGCCTCCCTCGGCGGCAGTCCGTGGAATCCCCGCAGCGCGGCCTTGTACCGCACGGGCTCACCGATCACCTATGCCGCGGACATCACCACGCCGACTCTGATCCTCTCCGGCACGGATGACATCACCGTGCCGATCACCGAGGCGTTTGCGCTGTACCACGCGCTCGCCAGCCGACATGTGCCGGTGAAATTCATCGGCATCCCCGGCGCGTATCACATGCCGCAGGATCCGGTGCATCGCGAGCTGTTCTACGCCGCGATGCTGCATTGGGTAAACAAGTATCTGAGTCGGTGAGCGCGGTGTCGGGATGAGCGAAGCGCCCTGGATTGTGCTGCGGGTGTGCCGCGACCGGATCACCGGCGAGGTGATCGCGGGACGGCTGCGGGCCGAGTCCATTCCCGTGCAGGTGGAACGGCGCGGTCCGCTGCCGGATTTCGAGCAGAGCGTGCAGGTGAGTGTGCCGCGCCGGTGGCACACGCGGGCGAGCCAGATCCTGGCCGAGCCGCCCCCCTCCGAAGAGGAGCTGGCGGAGCTGGCGGTTCGTACGCCGTTTCAGGACGGCGCGCCGGAGTGACCGGCGCGCCGTGACCCCTGGGTCGCCGGGTCAGCGGTTGCCGTGGCCGCCGCCGCCGAAGCCGCCGCCGTCACGATCACCCCGGTCCGTACCGCTGAGGAACTTGTAGATGAGCGCCAGACGCGCGGCATTGATCGTACCGATGCCGGCGCCGTCGTTGTACCCGTCCGTCCCGTGGTAGAACCAGTTGTTGCCTGCCGTGACGGCATTGAACGGAGAGCCGCGGCCATAGCCGAGCTCGTTCTGCAGCGCGTACAGCGTCGGATTGAGGAATCCCACCCGACCGCCGGAGGCCTGATCGATCAGCGCGGTGATGCCGTTGAGCTCCGGCGCCACGAAGCTGGTGCCGCCGTAGCCGGTCTCCGCGCAGCCCGGATAGGTTGGCGCCGGGTAATCCGTGCAATCCACGATGACGTAGCCGGTTTGGGGATCGGCATTCAACGCCAGATCGGGCAGGTTGCGCCCGGGGAAATTGGCCGGCAGGGTGATCAGATCCTCCGCGCCGGCGAGGCTCGGGTAGCTCGGGTAGTAATACAGAGTCTGCCCCGGTTCGGTCCGCTGTATCCCCTCGGTCGAGCGCTGATAGGCGGGCATGGGCCAGAAGGAGCTGACACCGCCGCCGCCGCCGGTGGGGAACACGCCGGTCGTCCCGTACCGGGTCAGACCCAGACAGCTGCGCCAGTTCGTCAGCAGGTAGTGCCAGCCCCAAACGCGCTGCATGGGCACGACGATGGCCGGACAGTCGTACTTCGGGATGCCGGGAATCGTCGTGTTGATGGTCGTGCCCCCGGCGGCCGTGATGGCCGGGTCGGCGGCCGGCGCATCGACCGTGAGCTGCGTGCTGTACTGCGGCGGAGCGGCGAGTTGGCTGTCATTGATGTCGTACGCGCCCGCATCGCCTGCGGCGGCGAAGAACGACTGCCCTTGGGCCGCGCCCTCGAGCAGTGCCTGGTGCATGGCCCGCAACTGCCCGACGTAGCTCACACCGCCGTTCAAGGCCGCGAAATACAGCTCCTCCGGCTCGCCCCAGCTGATCGACACGGTGGCGGCGATGTTGTCCGATACCGCGCTGTAGAACAGATCGACGAATCCCTGGTTGGTGTTTGGCGCGATGTACACGCGGATGTCCGCCTCGGGGGCGAGTCCGCCGGACTGCTCGACATCGACCGAGGTCTCATCGTCGCCCACGCCGGCGGCGACCGGTGTGCCGCCGTCCACCATCACCTTGGTGATGCGGTTCGGGGCCACCGGCAGCCCGATGTCGTGCCAGTAGGAATACGCATCCGCCCGGTTGAAGTTGGCGAGCGTCATGATGCCCACCGTCTGGCCCTTGCCGGTGATGCCCTCGTGATACAACGGATTGACGTCGTAGAAGTCGGCCACGTCGCCCACGGTGTAGTCCTGCGGAATGCCCGAGGCCGTGCCGTTCTTCGGCCACTGCACCGGCGGTGGGGTGATCTGCGCGTACGGTCCGTGGCCGAGGCGCAACAGCATGGG
The DNA here is from genome assembly GCA_027366635.1 of Gammaproteobacteria bacterium. Taxonomy (GTDB): domain Bacteria; phylum Pseudomonadota; class Gammaproteobacteria; order Steroidobacterales; family Steroidobacteraceae; genus 13-2-20CM-66-19. Next base: position 5,663 of record DAHXNE010000105.1, read on the forward strand.
ACGGAAGCTGCCGGGCTGGTTGTTGAGGCCGGGCATTGCCAGCACCAGCTCGCCGAGCGTACCCGGCAGCACCGGCGCGGCGTCCGGCCGGTGGAAGCGCTCATTGCCGCGGTCGTAGTCGTGTTCCTGCGTGGCGAACGCCGTGTTGATCGCGGCCGCGGAGCCGGTGACCGTGATGTCGAGGTGATCCCGGTAGATCTTGTCGACGGTGATGCCGTAGGACTTCAGGTAGCGGACCAGTTGGTGGATCTGTCGGTTCGATGGCGCGAAACGGTCGCGGAACTGGCGCACGGACAGGAAGTGATGGAAGTTGGGGTTCCCCGGAGTGACCGTCGAGCGTACGTAGTCCTGGAGTGCGCGCAGGTCGGTGACGTTGAGGATCATCGACGTCGTGATCGGGGTCGATGCGGCCGTCGCGCCGGCATCTTGCGTCTGCGAGCTGAAATGGTGGAACGTTTGCGCCCGGGCCGCGGTGGGCAACGCAGGCCCGGCCGCAATGGCGCACAGTGACATGAGCGCTAAACGCGCGATTGATCTTCTGCCGTGCATCTCATTACTCCCCGTGGTGGTGAATGCGACGCTGGCCCGTCCCGCCGGCGCGACGGGTGATGCGCCGGAAAGTCAAAAAAAGCGATGCCGACTGCTCGTGTCACAGTTGTTGATTGCTCACTCCCCTGCACCAAGCTTCTAATTGGGACTGGCCCGCCGGAGCCCGTCCGCGCCTGGGTCGGCCTATAATGCTTCGAATTTTCACCGACTATAGCATGCCGGCGCCGAGGGCGCATCAGGAACCGTGGTCGAGTTGCTGATGCGCCCGTGGCGGTGATTGATTGTGGTTGGTAATCGGGTGGGCGGCGCTCAGGACTTTGATGCGCTCGCGTGCGCAGCCTGCGCGACGAGGGCGTTCGCGGCGTTGGCTTCCAGGATCCAGGTTGCCGCGGCGTCGACGGTGTATTCATTCTCGTACCAGAGGAAGCCGAAGCGGGTGATGCACTCCGGGAAG
>DAHXNE010000109.1 GCA_027366635.1 Gammaproteobacteria bacterium
AACGTACAGGGCGCAAGGCGGCCCGGGGAACGCAGGGCCTCGATCTCCGCCACGGTGTCGGCGTTGGCGGAGCGGATCGGGCGGGCGGCGCGCTGAATCGCCCGCCCGGCGATCGTCGATGCGAGGGTCGCCTCGTCGGTCTGTGCGGTCACTGCGCGCAGCACCGCCGAGCCGTCACGCAGCACGGTCAGTTCGTCGGTAAGCGTGAGTGCCTCGTCGAGGAAGTGGGTGACGAACAGCACGGCGCAGCCTTCGTCCGCCAGCCGGCGGATGACGGCGTGCACGATACGCCGCTCGGCGGCGGCCAGCGATGCGGTCGGCTCGTCCATCACGATCAGGCGCGCGTCGGCGGCAAGCGCCTGCAGGATGCCGACCATCTGGCGCTCACCGAGCGCGAGCCCCGAGACAGGCTGGTCGGGCTGCAGTCGATAGTCGATCGCGGCCATCAACTGCGCGAGCCGCTGGCGCTGCGCGGCACCGCGGCGCAGCAGTGCCCGCTGCCCCAGGAAGACGTTCTCCAGCACCGAGAGCGCGGGCACCAGTGGAATCTGCTGGTGAAGCGTCGCAATCCCGGCGGCCCGGGCCTGCGCGGGTCGCTGCCAGCGCACTAGCTCGCCGCGCCAGAGAATCCTGCCGGAGGTGGCCTGCGCCGCCGCGCACAGGATGTGGATGAGCGTCGATTTGCCGGCGCCGTTGGCGCCGAGTAATCCGTGCACCGTACCGGGCCGGACGATCAGATCGACGCCGCGCAACGCCACCGCGCCCCCTGGATACACCTTGGCAAGGCGCTCCATCTCCAACAGCGGCGGCAGGGCATCGCTCATCACGGCCGTCACCATTCGCCGCGGCACTCGCCCACGTTCGCGCGGGTGATTCCCGGAGTCTTGTAAGTGATGAAGGCGGCGTGCAGGGGCTTGCGCCCCGTCACGTCGCCGTAGAGCGCATCGAATGCGAGCCGTCCAAGTTCGAGCGGCTTGTAGCACACAGTGCCGTCGATGCGTCCGGCCTCGAGCGAGAGAATCGCCAGGCGCGAGCCACCGATGCCGATCAGCTTGGCCTTGGATCCCGCGGAGCTGACTGCGCGGGCGCAGCCGACCGCCATGTTGTCGGCTTCATTGAAGAACAGATCGACGTCGGGGTGTGCCTCGAGGATATTCTGACAGACGACGTCGGCTTCCTGCGTGCGCCAATCGGCCGGCTGAATGGCCACGATTCGGTAGCGGACGTGCGCGGCGGCGAGGCCTTGCTCGAAGCCCTGCTCGCGCTGCAGCACCTCCGGGAAGCCCGGCGCGCCCTGGATGATCGCGATGTGGGCGAGTCGTCCTGGCGGCAGGAGCTTCGCCGCCAGCCGGCCGGCCTCGCGGCCCGCCGCCGTCTCGTCCTGGGTGACCAGCGCCACCAGCTTCGGATACACGTCACGCAGCGGTCGGGTACGCGGATCGCCCACTTCCGAACCGACCGCGACCACGGGTATGCCGGCACGCGTGGCCTCGTTCACCCAACTCTGCGCGATGACGGAATCGAGCGGCATCAGCACGATGCCGTTGACGTGCTCGGCGATCAGGTCCTGCAGGTCGTTGGCCTGTCTCTGCACGCGGTTTTGTGCATCGAGCACGATTGCCTGGACCCCGGCGTGCGCGGCTGCGCGGCGGAATCCACGCGCGATGGCTGCGGCGAACGGATAGCTCAGGCCGGCGCTGGACAGGGCCAAGCGCAAGGGTGCCGCACTGACCGGCGAACTCGACAGCACGGCCAGCGCGGCGGCGGCGGCCGTGGTCCGCAGAGTGGACACGGCTCGCCGCCGGAGGCTCACGTCAGCGCCTCGCGTCGCTCGACCAGATACACATGTTCACAGACCAGGACGGCCTCCCCGTTTTGGTTGGCGATTTCGACGGCTTCCACCACGATGCCGTGCGTCTTGCGCTTGGGGTGGTCGCGACGCGCGCTGATGCGCGCGGTCACCGTCAACGTATCCCCAATGAACACCGGCCGGATGAATCGGACGCGATCATAGCCGTAGGACATTGCTCGCGGATTGATGGTAGTGGCCGTCATGCCGATACCCATGGACAAGACCAGCGTCCCGTGTGCAATCCGCTGTTTGAACGGCTGCCGCGCACACCATTGGGCATCCATATGATGCGGAAAGAAGTCGCCGGTCTGCCCGGCGTGCGTCACGATGTCCGCCTCGGTGAGCGTGCGGCCGAACGTGCGGCGTTCGCCGCCAATCTCGTAGTCTTCGAAGTAGCGCTCGGTAATCACGCGCGCTCCTCCTCCTCGGTGTCGAGCTGGAAGCGGCGCGCGATCTCGTCCGTGTCGCGGCCGAGGGTCGGGGCGCCGCGGGGCGCGGTCAGCACGGCCCCATCGACCCTGATGGGGCAGCGCGTCGTGCGCAGCGTGCCGTGGTCGGCGTCGTGGATGGTCTGCGTCAGACGCAGCGAGGCGAACCCTTCGTGCGCGAGCATTTGCGGCCAGGTGTAGACCTCCGCGCACCAGATGTCGGCGGGCTCCAGTATCGCCAACCAGTGCTCGCTGTCGCGCGTGGCCAGATGCGCGGCCAGGATGGACTTGATACGGGCTCGCGCCGTAAACCAGCCGGACGGGTCGGTGTAGGCACGCAGCGGCTCGCAGCCGATGAGCTCGCCGAGGTGATCGATCGGTGCCATCGCGACGGCCACGTAGCCGTCGGCGGTCGGATAGATGCCGTACGGCGCGCCGATGTAGACGCTGGCGTTGTTGACCGTATCACGCATGGGCTGTTGCCCGTCCCCGTTCAGAAACGCTGTGAACTGCTCGAACTGCATGTCCATCGCCGACTCGAACAGACTGACGTCCACGCGCCCGCCCAGACCGGTACGGCCGCGTCGCACGAGCAGCGCGAGCACACCCTGGCACAAGTGCGCGCCGGACATCAGGTCGGCGATCGAGACGCCCATCGGCACCGGACCCTGGGTCGCGTTTCCGGACAGCCAGGCGAGCCCAGACATGGCTTGTACGAGCAGGTCCTGCCCGGGCTTGGTCCGCCAGGGGCCCTCGCTGCCGTACCCGGTGATCGCGGCGTAGATGATGCGCGGGTTGAGGTCCGCGACCGTGCCGTAATCCAAGCCGAGCCGTTCCATCACTCCCGGGCGAAAGTTGTGGACCATCACATCCGCACGCGCGATCAGCGCCTTGACCCGGTGCAGATCCAGCGGATTTTTCAGGTCCGCAGCGAAGCTCTGCTTGTTGCGGTTGATGGTATGAAAGAGCGCGCTGTCCCCGCCGAAGGACTGATCGGCCAGATAGAGACGGCGGGATAGATCCCCACTCTTTGGACGCTCCACCTTGATGACGTCGGCGCCGAGGTCGGCCAGCCGCAGGCAACAGGAAGGCCCGGCCAGAAACTGGCTGAAATCCAGCACCAGCACCCCCTCCAACGGTCGCTCAACGGCGGTCGTGGGCGCGCCGCGATCCGCGTGCGCTGTCTTCAACCGGGCTCCTCTCGCGTAGTTTGTAGATAAATGCTATGTTCGTTACTAAATGAAGTCAACTGGACTCGCCGGGTCCGGGCGAGGGGGCTGGGTAATGCAGGAAGGCCGATCGATCGTCTTGCGCGGGATGACCTGGGATCACCCCCGGGGCTACGATCCGCTCGCGGCCTGCTCGGCGGCGTGGTTTGCGCGCAGTAGGGTGCGCATCACGTGGGAACGACGCTCATTACAGGATTTCGAGTCCTTTCCGGTTGGCGAGCTTGCGGCGCGCTATGACCTCATCGTGATCGATCATCCGCACGTCGGACAGGTGACGCGCGAGGGATGTCTCGCGCCGCTCGGCGATGCCGCCGACTGTGAGCGGCTGGCGGGCGGCGCGGTCGGCGCCTCAGTACAGAGCTATTTTTGGGGGCAGTGGCTCTGGGCCCTCCCGATCGACGCCGCGGCACAAGTTCAGGCTTGGCGTCCCGACCGGGTGCCCGGTCCTCTACCGGATTGGGTATCGGTCCTGGCGCTCGCCGCCGAAGGCAAGGTGCTCTGCCCGTTGCGCCCGCCGCACAACCTCATGGCCCTGTTCACCTTGTCCGGGCTCGCCGGGTACCCAGGCCGTGGGCACGCTGGCGATTTGCTGGAGCCGGGCGCCGGACAGGAGGCGTACGTGCGCTTGAGCGAGCTTTTTTCCCGACTCGACCCGGTCTGCCTGGCGATGGATCCCATCGCCGTCCTGGAGCGCATGGCCGGGTCGGACCCATCAGCGGTCTGCACACCCCTCATCTATGGGTATGTGAGCTACTCCCGATCCGGCGCGCACGGCGCGCCGATCGCGTTTGGCGATCTCGCCCCACTGGTGCGCGGCGGGTCGCGCTCGGGATCCGCTCTCGGCGGCACGGGCATCGCCGTCTCGGCGCGTTCGCCCGAGCGTGAGGCCGCGATAGAATTTGCCCGCTGGGTGGCGGACGCAGAAGCGCAAAGCGGGCCCTACCTCGCCGGCGGCGGCCAACCCGCGCACCGCGCGGCGTGGGAAGACCCGTTCGCCAACCGTGAATCGATCGATTTCTTCCGCAACACGCGCGCGACACTCGAGGGCGCCTGGATCCGCCCGCGCCAAGCCGGATACATGACATTCCAGGTTGCGGCCGCGGAGCGCCTCAACGAGGCGTTGGCGACGCGCGAGCCAGCCGCCGTGGTCATCGCGGCGATCAACCGTCTGTATCGCAAGGTATCATCATGAGTTCAACCACCACCCGCCGGACCTTCCTGAAATCGGCCGCGACCGCGGCCAGCGCCGGCCTCGTCGCGCGGCGCACCCTGTGGCCACGCCGTGCCAAGGCCGCACCCAACACCACGGCTGTCGAGCGTCTGCGTGAATTCGATTACGCCGACGTGGCGCTGACCGGCGGTCCACTCAAGGCCCAGTATGACTTTATCCACGCGCATTATCTGGCGCTGGATAACGATCGGCTGCTGCAGGTGTACCGGCAGCACGCCGGACTGAACGCACCGGGCGTCGACATGGGCGGCTGGTACGGCAAAGGGGGCTTTATACCCGGTCATGCGTTTGGTCAGTACGTTTCCGGCATCGCGCGCTTCGGACGCTGCACCGGTGACGATGCATGCCGGCACAAAGTGCACGAGCTGATCCACGGATTTGCCAAGGCGCTCGACGCAAATCCAGTGCCCTATGCCGGCGAAGGCGCATGGAAGGTGTGGCCGGCCTACGTGCTCGACAAGCACATGATTGGATTGATCGACGCGTATTACATGAGCGGCGTGCGCTCCGCACGCCAGTTGATTCCACGGGTGATCCGGGGGGCGCTGCCGTTCATCTCGCCGGTCAGCCGCAATCGTATCGGCGTGAAGAACCCGCCCTATGACGAAACGTACGTCATCTCGGAAAACCTGTTCACCGCGGCACACCTGACCGGCGAGCACCGCATCCGCGAGCTGGCCGTGAAGTATCTGCTCAACGGACCGTACTTCGACCCGCTCGCGCGCGGCGAGAACGTGCTACCGGGACAGCAGGCATACAGCCACGTCATGGCGTTCAGCTCAACCGCCATGGCCTACATCCAGCTCGGCGAGCCGCGCTATCGGGACGCGCTCGTCAATGGCTGGAAGTTTCTCGACGAGCAGAGCTACGCCACCGGCGGCTGGGGACCAAACGAGCTGCTGATCACCCCCGGAACCGGTGCACTCGCGTCGAGCCTGACCACAACTGCGAATCATTACGAGACACCGTGCGGCACTTTCGCGACCATGAAGGCTGCACGCTATCTCATGCGCTTCACGGGCGATGCGCGCTACGGCGACGGGCTCGAGCGGATCATGTGGAACGGGCTGATGACAGTGAAACCGCCGGACTCCAACGGCAATGCACCGTACTACTCGAGCTATCACCCGAACGGGCGGAAAGTCTTCTATCCGGAAAAGTGGCCATGCTGCTCCGGCACCCTGGTGCAGGGCGTCGCGGACTACGTGCGCAATGCCTACTTCCACGCGCCCGGCGCTCTCTATGTCAATCTGTTCACGCCCTCGCGGGTGCGGTGGCGCAGCGGCGGCCGGGCGATCACGCTCACACAGTACACCGACTATCCAGCCGGCGAGACCGCCGAGCTGCGCATCGAAACCGCCGCACCGGCGGATTTCGCCCTCAGAATCCGCATGCCGGGCTGGCTCGAAGCCGATCCGGAGATCCACGTCAACGGCCGGCGCCAGAGCCTGGCGGCCGATCCGGGCACGTTCGCCGAAATCAAGCGCACGTGGCGCAACGGCGACCGGGTGGAGCTGCGCCTGCCGCAGTCATTCCGCACTCAGGCGATCGACCGGTCGCATCCCGATACGGTGGCGCTGCTGCGCGGACCGCTCGTGTACAGCGCATTGAACTTCGCCGGGCCCAGCGCGCCCGTGCCACGCTTACGGCCGTCGGCGCTGCGCGCGGTGAGCGGCGCGCGGCAAACCTACCGACAGATG
>DAHXNE010000021.1 GCA_027366635.1 Gammaproteobacteria bacterium
TCGTCGGTGAACTCCCCGGTGATCTCGTTGAGCGCCTGCTGCGCGCCGCGCAGCTCCGCTGCGACCAACTCGCCGGCACGGCTGTCGCGCAGCTGCCGCTGCGCCTCCGCCACGTGACGGCGCGCGCGGCGCAGCGCATCCAGATGTCGCCGGCGGGCTGAGACCGTGCCGCCTTCGATGCTCTGGAACCCCATGCACGCCGTCAGGTGGGCGCGCAGCCGATCGAGGCCACTGCCGGTAAGCGCGGACACCGCAATGCGCGGGGGACCGGTCACGGTATCGGCGAGCGGAATGGGAGCGCCGAGATCGCTCTTGTTGAGGATCAGCGTCACCGGCACGTCCTGCGGCAGACGCGCCTTTTCCTCATCGTAGGCGCGCGCGTCGGGATCCTCGAGCAGGTCGATCACGAACAGGACGCGGTCGGCGTGGCGCATCTGCTCGTGCGCGCGGCGGATGCCCTCCGCCTCGACAGGGTCGGCGTTCTCGCGCAGGCCGGCGGTATCGAGTATGTGCAGCGGCATACCGTCGATATTGATCTGCTCGCGCACGATGTCCCGCGTGGTGCCTGCGATGGGCGTGACGATCGCGGCGTCGTACCCGGCAAGACGGTTCAGCAGACTGGATTTGCCCGCATTCGGCCGTCCCGCGATCACCACCGTCATACCGTCGCGAAGCAGCGCTCCATGCCGGGCGCTCTGCTCCACCGCGCTGAAGTGCTCGGCAAGCCCGTGGAAGCGCTCCTGCAATTGGCGGTCGGCCAGGAAGTCTATTTCCTCCTCCGGGAAGTCGATCGCCGCCTCGACGTACGCGCGCGTGTCGATCACCGCTTCCGTCAACCCGTGGACCATCGCCGAGAACTCGCCCTGCAGTGACCGTACGGCGGCGCGGGCCGCTTCCCTCGAACCGGCGTCGATCAGGTCGGCAATCGCCTCGGCCTGGGCCAGATCGAGCTTGCCGTTGAGAAAGGCGCGCAGGGTGAACTCGCCGGGTTGGGCGCGGCGGGCGCCGATCTCGAGGACGCGCGCCACCAAAGCTTCGAGCACCGCCGGCCCACCATGGCCGTGCAGCTCCAAGACGTGCTCGCCGGTATAGGAATGCGGCGCCGGAAAGAACAGCGCCAGACCGGCGTCGATGGGCTCTCCGCCGGCATCGAGGAACCCGGCGAAGCGCGCCGTGCGCGCCGGCGGCAGATCGCCGAGCACGACGGCGGCGATCTCCGGAGCCTTCGGTCCGGAGACGCGCACGATGCCGATCCCACCGCGTCCCGGCGGGGTTGCCGGCGCCACGATCGTGTCCGTACGCGACATGCCAGGAATGCTACCGCAGTTGGAGCCCTGAATTGGTCCCGCGTTGAGCCGCTCCTGAGCGCACACGTAAGACCCCGGTCCCGCAGGACTTGCCATCCGGTACGCGCTTCGTTGCGATCGGGCGTGCCTCGGTCAGCTGGGCCGGGCGGCGGCGGTCCGCTCCACGCGCTTTACCGTCCGCCCTCTCGGCGGCAGAGTCTTTCACGTAGCTGATCTATATATGCGGCTGCTCGAAACGACGCAACGTCTGGGCGAATTCACACCTGCCGGCGGACATCCCGCTGCGCGGTGATTTGAGCCGCCGGGGTCGCATGTCCCGGCACTCTGAGCGACTCAAGCCGTCCGCTTCGTCGCCGCGGCGATGCGCCGGTTGATGTGCCACTGCTGGGCGATGGACAGCAGACTGTTGACGACGTAATAGAGCACCAGGCCGGAGGGGAAGAACGCGAACAGGCCCGCCATGACCAGCGGCATGAACATCATCATCTTGGCCTGGATCGGATCAGGCGGCGCCGGATTCAGCTTGAACTGCAGGTAGCCCGTGGCCGCCATGATGGCCGGGAGGATGAAATAAGGATCGCGCGCCGAGAGATTATGGATCCAGAAGATGAACGGCGCCTGGCGAAGCTCCACGCTGTAGAGCAGTACCCAGTAGAACGCGATGAACACGGGAAGCTGCAAGAGCATCGGTAGGCAGCCAGCGACTGGATTGACCTTCTCGCGCTTGTAGATCTCCATCATCGCGCGGCCGAGCTTCTCCTTGTCGTCCTTGTACGACTCCTGGATGGCTTTGATGCGCGGGCCGAGGGCCTTCATCTTCGCCATCGATCGGCCGCTGGCTTCCGAGAGCGGATAGAACAGCAACTTCAGCAGAATCGTGACGATGATGATCGCCACACCCCAGTTGCCGGTCACGGCATGCACACGGCTCAGGAGCCAAAATAGCGGCCGGGCGAGAATGGTGAAGAATCCGTAGTCGTCGAGGTACCCGAGCGTCGGGTCGGTCTTGACCAGCTGCCCGTGCAGCGTTGGCCCGACGAACAGCGTCTGGGTGAGCGACATCTTCGCGTCGGGCGCGACCGTGTGATTCGGGCCGGTGGCGGCCAGCAGGTAATCGCTGCCGGAGACCTGCGAGGTGACGCGGTAGGGTTCGCCGGCCGGCGGTACCACGGCACTGACGAAGTCGAGCTGCGGCACGGCGATCCAGCCGTTGGTGACCACCCGGGCGAAATGCTGGTATTCGTGGCTGGCGGGATCCAGCTCGACGTACTTGTGACCGTCCCAGATCGCGGGTCCGTGATAGGCGTTGCTTGTCGGATGGAAATAGCTACCGCTGGTGCGCGGATCGTTGCGGAACAGCTGCGCGTAGGCGGCGAACGTCCAGGGGGATTTACCGCTGTTATCGATCAGGTAATGCAGGCCGATGCGGTAGGAGCCTTTGTGGAAGACGAAGGTCTTGGTGACCGTGACGCCGTCGCTGTGCCACGTCAGCGGCACCCGCAGCTCCCCGGAAGCCCCCATGCGGTAGTCGAGGCGGGCTGCGCTGAAGCGCGCCGCCTGCGTCGGATAATTGGCGCCGGCGGTTCCGGTCAGACCGGTTTGCAAGAGATATTCGTGCGCAGGGTCGGTGGTCTCGAGCCGTACCCGCGCCTTGCTGCCCTGAACCTTGGCATAGTGAAGCAGATCGGCCTTCACCAAGGTTCCTCCCTCGGTGCTGATCTCGAGGTCATAGACGTCGGTTTGCACGTGGATCTCCGCCGCAGCTGCCGAGAGCACGTTCGGGGCGGGTGAGATCTTGGGGACAGGACGCGCCGCAGGCGGTGCAGCGGATGGTGCGGGAGCGGAGGGTGTCGGCGTCTGCGGTACCGTATTCGAAAGCGAAGGGGCGGCCTGTCGCACGACGGCCGTGTGCTGCGCCGATGCCGCGAACTGCGCCGTCCAAGTGGTGTAGTTGAACCACAGGAGCACGAGCAGCCCGAGCCAGAGAACGTAGCGCAACTGATTAATCATGTCGGTGAGCAACCCGGGTGGGACCGTGAGCCGGCACCGGATCGTATCCCCCTGGGTGCCAGGGGTGGCAACAACCGATGCGTTTCACGGCCAGCCAGCCGCCGCGCAGTAGGCCGAACCGCTCTATGGCTTCGAGCGCGTACTGGGAGCAAGAGGGATGAAATCGGCAGTTCGTGCCGAGCAGCGGACTCACCGTCCATTGATACAGACGGATCAGGAAGAGGGCGAGAGCACGCATCGCTCGCTGACCTGTCGCCAAAGCGCCGCCAAGCTAGCACGTAGCGTCTGTGCGCTTGCGCCGAGCGCATTCGCGCGGGCGCTGACCACGATATCCACCGCCGGCAGGGTATGCTGATAGACCCGAAAGGATTCGCGGATCGCGCGGCGAATGCGATTGCGCTCGACGGCTGTGCGCGTCACGCGCAGCGCTACCGCCAGGCCGAGGCGAGGCCCGCTCTTGTCGTTGCTGATCACTGTCACCGCGAAAAATCCATTGCCAAAGCGCCGGCCGCGCGCGCGCGCGGCGTCGAACTCCGATTTATGTCGCAGGCGCCTCAGCGCCGGAAAGGTCAGCTGCTCTGGAGGTACACGCGACATGCGAGCCAGCGGGTCGTCGCCGGGTCGCACGCGGGCGACCGTGGTACCGACCGCACTGCGGACCTACGGGATCAGCTTCCTGCGCCCCTTGGCACGACGTCGGGCCAGGACTTTGCGACCGTTCTGTGTCGCCATACGTGCTCGGAAGCCATGCGTGCGCTTACGGCGCAGCTTGCTCGGCTGATAGGTACGCTTCATACCGCGGCTCCAGAGGGTCCATCGGGCTGACGAAAAGGGGCGGCAAGGCTAAGCCGTTGACCGCCAAGGTGTCAATATTTTAGCGCGTGAAATTCTTCAGTGCAGGCGTCGATCGGTATAGACTGCCGAGCCTTTTCTCCACGAAGCCGGACTCATCCATGATGCATTTCCAGCGGTCGCGCCGGGGTGCGCGGCTGAGCACGGTGCGAAATTCCCATCGGGGGTAGGCAGGGGTGGAAGCGTCACTGTGGGCTCGGTGCATGTGTGCCCTGGAGGCCGAGCTCCCGGAACAGCAGTTCAATACCTGGGTACGCCCACTACAGGCGCTCGAGGGCGCCGGGGCGCTGAAGCTGCTGGCGCCCAACCGCTTCGTTGTCGAGTGGATCAATGAGCGGCTGCTGCCGCGGATCGGCGAGCTGCTGCGCGACAAAACCACCGGGGACGTGCCCATCGTGACGGTAGAGGTCGGTTCGCGTGCCGCGCCGGCCGAAGCGCCGCCGGCAAGCCTGGAGCTGCCGAAACGCGCCCGCCGCGAGGGCCTGGTGATCGGCGCGCGGCTGAATCTGGATTTCTCGTTCGCGACCTTCGTCGAGGGCAAGAGCAACCAGATGGCGAAGGCGGCCGCTCAACAGGTCGCCGAGAATCCGGGCCGAGCTTACAACCCATTGTTCCTTTATGGGGGTGTCGGCCTCGGCAAGACGCATCTGATGCATGCCATCGGGCATTTCATGCGCGCGAGCAACGAGGAGGTGCGGATCGCCTACGTGCATTCGGAGCGCTTCGTCAGCGACATGGTGCGGGCGCTGCAGCACAACTCGATGAACGAATTCAAGACCGCGTACCGCTCGCTCGATGCACTGATGATCGACGACATCCAGTTCTTCGCCGGCAAGGAACGCTCGCAGGAGGAGTTCTTCCACACGTTCAATGCGCTGCTGGAAGGGCAGCACCAGGTGATCCTCAGCTGCGACCGCTACCCCAAGGAGGTCGAGGGCCTCGAGGAACGCCTGAAGTCGCGCTTCGGCTGGGGTTTGACGGTTGCCATCGAGCCGCCGGAGCTGGAGACCTGTGTGGCCATCTTGATGAGTAAATCGCGCCAGTTCGGCATGCTGGTGCCGGAAGAGGTTGCCTTTTTCATTGCCAAGCGGATTCGCTCGAACGTGCGCGAGTTGGAGGGGGCTCTGCGACGCGTGATTGCGAATGCCCGGTTCACCGGCCATCCGGTCACGCTGGAGTTCACCAAGGAGGCACTGAAGGATCTGCTGTCATTACAGGCGAAGCTGGTCACCATCGAGAACATCCAGAAGACGGTGGCCGATTACTACAAAGTGAGGGTCGCGGAGCTGCTGTCGAAGCGCCGCAGCCGCTCGGTCGCCCGCCCGCGGCAGGTGGCCATGGCGCTCTCCAAGGAGCTCACCAGCCAGAGCCTGCCGGAGATCGGTGACGCGTTCGGCGGACGCGACCATACGACCGTGCTACATGCCTGCAAGCGCATCAAGGAGCTTCGCGCCATCGACGTGCGGATGAGCGAGGACTACTCGAACTTGTTGAGAACCCTCACGGCTTGAGGGGGTAAATCTGTGGATAGTCGGTGCACAGAATTGGGGATAACGTTACGCACAAGTCATGCACAGTCAGTACCCAGGCGGTCCACGGAAAGCGCGAGCACGAACAGCGCGCAAGCGCTTGATCACGTGAGGCTTCTCGGAGAGTTACCACTGTTCACAGGACTAATCATCACTACAATCTGAATTCTAAATCTCCAGAGAAGATAAGACTTATGAAGCTGATGGCCAAGCGCGAGGAGCTGCTCGCTCCCCTGCAAAGCGTGATCGGTGTGGTCGAGCGGCGGCAAACGATGCCCGTGCTCGCAAACGTGCTGCTGACGGCGCGTGAGAAACGCCTAGGCATCACGGGAACGGACCTGGAAGTGGAGCTGGCAGCGGTCGGCGAGGTACACGTCGAGATGCCCGGGGACATCACAGTGCCTGGCCGCAAGCTGCTCGATATCCTGCGCGCGTTGCCGGTCGAGGCAGAGGTCGTCGTGAGTACCGAGGGCGAGAAAGTCATCGTGCGGGCGGGGCGCAGCCGCTTCTCGCTCACGACGTTGCCGGCAACGGAATTTCCAGTCCTGGACGAGATTCATGCGCAGCAGACGCTGACGCTCTCGCAGGATGAGTTCCGACGACTGATCGACAAGACCCACTTCTCGATGGCGCAGCAGGATGTACGGTATTACCTGAATGGCTTGATGCTGGAGACCGCGGACACGACGTTGCGAGCCGTGGCGACGGATGGCCATCGGCTGGCACTGTGCGAGATGTCCCTGACAGAGCCGAGCCGCCCGGGGCAGGTCATAGTTCCACGCAAGGCGATCCTAGAGCTGCAGCGCATTCTCGGCGTGGAGGGCCAGATCGAACTGGCAATTGGCACTAATCACGTTCGAGCACAGATTGGCAATATTCGCTTCACTTCGAAGCTAATTGATGGTCGTTTCCCGGAATATGGACGCGTGATTCCGGATAATCCGCCTAAAATTGTTTATGCGGATCGTGAATTGCTGCGGCAGGCGCTGCAGCGGACGGCCATCTTGTCGAACGAAAAATACCGGGGCATTCGCGTGGCGATCAAGCCTGATGCGCTGATCCTTCAAGCCCACAATCCGGAGCATGAGGAAGCGGAGGATCAGATCGAGGTCGAGTATCAGGGCGAGGAAGTTGAGATCGGCTTCAACGTCAATTATTTACTCGAAGCGCTCGGAGCGGTCGAGACGGATCGCGTGGAGCTGGGGTTTGCCGACTCTAACAGCAGCTGCCTTATTCGGGCACCCGGTCTCGGTCAGGCACGCTACGTTGTGATGCCGATGCGGCTTTGAGCCTGCGGCACACCGGACCGCTGAGGAAGCCCGATGGGATTCTCAATCGATCGCCATGAGCCTTTCGGAGCTTCACGTTCAGCACTTGCGCTGCATCGAAGCAGCAGAGCTTGAGCTTAGCCCGGGCTTCAACCTCATTTGGGGCGATAACGGCGCAGGCAAGACGTCTTTGCTGGAGGCCGTCTTTCTCCTGGGTCGCGGACGATCATTTCGCACTCGGCATACCGAGCAATTAATCCGCCGCTCGACGCAGCGCCTCACCGTATTCGGCCGGACGGCAGGTCCGATCGAGCGCGGCGTAGGGTTCGCATTCGACCGCGATACGGGCGTCGAGGCGCGTTTCGACGGCTTGCCTGTCAAATCCCTGGTCGATTTGACGCTGGCGATTCCCGTCCAGGTCATCGATCCTGGAATTCACAAGCTCATCGAAGAGGGTAGCCATCGCCGCAGGCGCTGGCTGGATTGGGCAGTGTTCCACGTGGAACATGATTTTGGGGAGCATTGGTACCGGTATGCCCGCACGCTGCGCCAACGCAACGCGGCCTTGAAGATCCGGCCTTCCGATGCCCGGCCCTGGGAGCGGGATCTCGCGACGGCAGGCGAGCGGATCACTCACGCTCGTCGCAGGGCACTTCATGACCTGGAGCGCCACTGGCGCCAGGTCACGGCCCGGCTGGACTGCCCGCAAGCAGATCTGGATTACATGCCGGGATGGCGGGAAGGCATCACACTCGCTGAAGCTCTCGACAGTGCCCGAGCGCGCGATGAGATGCGCCGGACCACCTCTGCCGGACCTCACCGGGCGGACATCCGGCTCAGCATCGCAGGGAAGCCAGCTCGAGAGGTGCTCTCGCGGGGGCAGCAGAAATTGATGGCGGCCGCCTTGTCATTGGCACAACTCCGCTTGCTCAAAGAATCGGTAGGTTTAGTCCCGACGCTGCTATTGGACGACCCCGCGGCCGAGCTTGACGCCACTCACTTGGGCGCGTTCGTGGAGGAAATCTCGACTTTGGGATGCCAGCTGCTGGCCACGGCTCTTCAGCCCAAAATCCAAGGCTTTCAGGTGCCTGATCGAGTGTTTCACGTGGAACAGGGACGGGTCCGACCCGTATAATGCAGCATCCCACCATAGGTCTCTTCATGTCAGCCGAAGACGTCTACGACTCTAGTAAAATCAAGGTCTTAAAGGGAC
Organism: Gammaproteobacteria bacterium; assembly: GCA_027366635.1. Lineage (GTDB taxonomy): Bacteria > Pseudomonadota > Gammaproteobacteria > Steroidobacterales > Steroidobacteraceae > 13-2-20CM-66-19. The sequence goes on from DAHXNE010000021.1 coordinate 8,180, forward strand.
TGGATGCGGTTCGAAAGCGTCCCGGAATGTACATCGGCGACACCGATGACGGTACAGGCCTCCACCACATGGTCTTCGAGGTCGTCGACAACTCGATCGACGAAGCCCTCGCTGGGCACTGCGATCGGATCGTCGTGACGATCCACGCGGACGAGTCCGTGACTGTCTCGGACAACGGAAGGGGAATTCCCGTGGATCTGCACCCTGAGGAGGGCCGTTCCGCCGCGGAAGTCATCATGACCGTGCTGCACGCCGGAGGAAAATTCGACGCCAGCTCCTACAAAGTGTCCGGTGGATTGCACGGTGTCGGCGTCTCGGTGGTCAATGCGCTCTCGGATCAGCTGCAGCTGACGATCTATCGAGACGGAAAGATTCACCGGCAGGAGTACCACCTCGGCACTCCGATTGCGGCACTCGCCGTTACCGGCGCCTCTGAGCAGCGGGGGACCACGATCCGCTTCAAGCCGAGCGCGCAGATCTTCACCCACATCCAGTTCAACTACGAGATTCTGGCGAAACGGCTGCGTGAGCTTTCGTTCCTCAATTCCGGCGTGCGTATCGAGCTGGTGGACGAGCGTGAGAACAAGACCGACGTCTTTCAGCATGACGGCGGCCTGCAGGCATTCGTGAAGTACCTCAACCGCTCACGTACGCCGATCCATGAATCGATCATGTGGTTCAAGACAGAGGATGGTCCCGTCAGCGTCGAAGTCTCGCTGCAGTGGAACGACTCGTATCAGGAGAGCATGTTCTGCTACACGAACAACATTCCGCAGAAGGATGGCGGAACGCACCTGGCGGGCTTCCGCAGCGCGCTCACGCGCACGCTGAATGACTACATTGAAAAGGAAATGTCGGCCAAGAAGGACAAGCTGCCGACCACCGGCGACGATGCGCGCGAAGGGCTGACCGCCATTCTTTCCGTCAAGCTACCCGATCCTAAATTCTCCTCTCAGACCAAGGACAAGCTGGTCTCCTCGGAGGTCAAGGGCATCGTGGAGGCCGCCGTCGGCGCCAAGATCCAGGACTTTCTACTCGAGCATCCGCAGGACGCCAAGGCCATCGTGGCCAAGATCATCGACGCGGCACGCGCGCGCGAGGCCGCGCGCAAAGCTCGAGAGATGACCCGGCGCAAAGGCGCGCTGGACATCGCGGGTTTGCCGGGAAAGCTCGCCGACTGCCAGGAGAAGGATCCGGCATTGTCGGAGATCTTCATTGTCGAGGGCGATTCCGCCGGCGGATCTGCGAAGCAGGGCCGCGACCGCCGCACCCAGGCGATCCTGCCGCTCAAGGGTAAGATCCTAAACGTCGAGAAAGCACGCTTTGACAAGATGCTGTCATCCGCGGAAGTCGGAACCTTGATCACCGCGCTCGGCTGCGGCATCGGCAAGGACGACTTCGATCTCGCCAAGCTGCGTTACCACCGCGTGATCATCATGACGGATGCGGACGTCGACGGCAGCCACATCCGGACGCTGCTCCTCACGTTCTTTTATCGACAGATGCCGGAGCTTATCGACCACGGGCATGTGTATATCGCCCAACCGCCGCTGTTCAAAGTCAAACGCGGCAAGCAGGAAATGTACGTCCGCGACGAGCCGGAACTCGATGCCGTGCTTCTCAACAGCGCATTGGAGAGCGCCGCGCTGCACGTCAATGGCTCCGCGCCCCCATTGCGCGGTCCGGGGCTCGAGGCGCTTGCACGCCAGTACACGGAGGTGCACGGAATCATCAAGCGCTGGTCGAACCGCTACGACGACCGGCTGTTGGAGCAGTTGATCTATCTACCGGTCGTTACCCCCCAGGACTTCGATCGCAGCGAATGGCTCAGGGAGTGGTCGGCAGAGTTGAGCGCGCGGTTGAACGCACTGAACGACGTGACGCGTGCCTATGCCGTCGAGGTCCGAGATGGCGCGCACGAACATGGCGCGCGCGTAATGATTCGCAAAACCAAGCACGGCACCGCCAGTACGCGCTACCTCACCCGGGAATTCTTCGAATCGGCGGAATACCGCCGCATCGCCGACCTTGCCCGTACGCTCGCCGGCCTGATCGGCGCCGGCGCCCACGTGACGCGTGGCGAGACTCGGCAGGACATCGGATCGTTCAAGGAAACGATGAAGTGGCTGTTCGACCAGGCGCGCAAGGGCCAGACGATCCAGCGCTACAAGGGACTGGGCGAGATGAATCCGGAGCAGTTGTGGGAAACGACCATCAACCCCGAGACGCGCCGACTGATGCAGGTGAAAATCGAGGACGCGGTCGCCGCGGACGATATTTTCACCACGCTGATGGGCGATCAGGTCGAACCCCGGCGGGAGTTCATCGAGAAGAACGCGCTCGCCGTCACCAACCTGGATATTTGATCTCAGCCCGTCAGCGATTGACCGCCGCCATGCCCGCCGGCGCGTAGCGGGTCCCGGCGGCCGCGCCGAGCGGAAACGCGCGCTCCAGCTCTTGCAGCTCGGCGGCGCTCAAATCCACCTCGAGCGCGGCGAGATTCTCGGTCAACCGCGCCGGATGCCGGGTGCCGGGAATCGCCACGATGTCGTCACCCTGGGCCAGCACCCAGGCGAGCGCCAGCTGTGCCGGGGTGCAGCCCTTGGCCGCCGCCAGCGCCCGCACTCGCTCGACGAGCTGCAGGTTGCGGGTGAAATTCTCGCCCTGAAAGCGTGGATTGTGGCGCCGGAAGTCGTCTTCCGCCAGATCCTCCGGCCGCTTGATCGTGCCCGTCAGGAAGCCACGGCCGAGCGGTGAATACGCCACCAATGCGATGCCGAGCCGCCGGCACGCCGCCAGCACACCGTCCGTCTCCACGTCCCGCGACCATAGCGAGAACTCGCTCTGCAGCGCCGAAATCCGCTGCACACGAGCCGCCCGTTCCAGCGTTTGCGCCGAGGCTTCCGAGAGTCCGAGGAAGCGCACCTTGCCGGCCCGGACCAGTTCAGCCATGGCGCCCACCGTCTCTTCGATCGGTACCTCCGGGTCGACGCGGTGTTGGTAATACAAGTCAATGTACGTTACGCCGAGGCGCTTCAGGCTTGCATCGCAGCACGCCCGGACGTACTCGGGCCGGCCATTCACTCCCCGCTTCGCCGGATCGGCCGGATCGCGCACGATGCCGAACTTGGTGGCGAGAAACACCTCGCTGCGGCGACCCTCGATGGCGCGACCCACCAGCATCTCATTGGTGAACGGACCGTACATGTCGGCGGTATCGAGCAGGCTCACGCCCTGATCGAGCGCCACGCGGATAGTCGAGATCGATTCCGCATCGTCGCGCGGGCCGTAAAAGTCGCTCATTCCCATGCAACCCAGCCCGAGCGCGGACACCCGCGGGCCCTGCTTTCCCAAACTGCGCGTCAGCACTGGCAGCTCCTTGTCAGGTAATGAAGGAAGCGGCGGGTCGCCGGTACACACCGCCGCTGGCAGTATACCGTCCCGCTTCGCCGCCGCACCACTGTGGCGCAGTAATGGCAGAATCGCGGCCTCAGAGGCCGACATCCCGCGAGGCACAGACTCCATGTCCACCGACAGCCTTCCGCAGTCCGCGCTGCAATTGAGTCCGCGCCGGCATTCCACCGCGGCCCACACGTTGGGGGAGCTGGTTGGCGAACAGCTCCAGCACTTCGGCATCGCGCCCGAGTCCGCCCATGGCCAGGCGCTGGCGCGACTGGTGCGCGCGATCATTGACGCCAATGGCGCCGCACACGAAGCGTGGCGGCTCACCAACGCGACTCTCTCCGGTCTCGACCGCCGCGACCGCATCGCCTGGTTCAATGCCAAGCGCTTCGCGTGTTTCCAGCTCGCCAAGGTGCTCGACACGCTGCAGAACCCGCTGCGCGCCACGTACCAGTCCCTCATGGACGATGCGGCCACCACGCTCGCCAAGGGGCCCTACCCCCTGTTCGACAACGTCACGGCGCTATTCAGTGCCACGCCAGTGATCACGCGCACTGCAACCTACGTCTACGCCTGCACCGAATGGGTGGAAGACGCCTTCCAGGGCAAGGAGCTGCTGCACGAGATCTACTCACGGCTGCTCAATCCCACCTCGATCTGCCTCGCCAACCACATCGTGGATCTCGAGGCCGGTCCGGAGGCGGCCGACTACTTCGCCTGGAACTTCAACTCCGGTATGGCCGCCATCGACGCCACGCTCGCCAACCTGCTCGGCTACGAGGACATCGTGCTCGCCAGCCGTAACGTCTACGGTGGCACCCACCAGTTGCTGCATGACTGGTACGGCAAACGCAGCAACCTGAGTGTTTCCCTGGAGTGGTTCGACGGGGACACCGGTACCGCCTTCGCCGAGCGGCTGGCCGGCATCCAACGGCAATACGCCGAACGCCTCGCTCAGGGCCGGCAGATCTACGTGTATGTGGAATCCCCATGCAATCCGCACGGCAACGTGCTCGACCTTCCGGCGATCAGCCGAATCGCTCACCAGCACGGCCTCACCGTCATCTGCGACGCCACCATCGCCACGCCGATCCTGCAGCGCACGTTGCGCCGGGCCGAGCGCACAGAGCGTCCGGACTTCGTCATACATTCCTACACCAAGGATCTGTGCGGCTCGGGCAACACCACGGCCGGCGTGGTCATCGGCCGCAACGAGCGGATGTTCCTGCCCAAGGGCCAGACGGTGCGCGCCACGGGCCACGATGGCCACGAGCGCGAATACCGTTGGGACGAGACGATGTTCTGGAACGTCTACTACGTCAAAGGCGCTTTCCTCGATTCCGACAAGGCGTTCGAGGTACTGAGCGGCATGCATACATTGGAATTGCGGGTGTTGCAGAAATGCATAAACACCATCGTGCTGGCGTGCAGTCTGGCGCTGAATCCGATGATCAACGTGCACTGCTCGGCGGTGGCGGGTCACCCTAACGGGCCGCTGCGCGAGCGGCTGATGACGCTGGGTCTGCCCGCGCCGCTGTTCACCATTGATTTCGAGGGTAGCGCGGAGCAGCCGCTGCGCCTGGATAAGTGGCGTCTGCAGCGCCTGCTCGACAGTCTCGAGCCGGCCTTCGGGTTACAGGTCTCGCTGGGCCAGACCAACACGGTGGTGCTCTGTCCGGGGCTCACCAGCCACTCCGAGCTGTCCGCGGCGGCACTCCAGGCCGCCGGCATCACGCCGAGCACTCTGCGCATCTCGGTGGGGGACGAGGATCCGCGCTACCTGCTCGAGCATCTGCGCCGGGCAGCCGAGCTGGCCGCAGGCGACACAGCGCCGGCGTTCGTGGCGGGATTCCCACCGCGCGCGCGGATCGACGCAATCTATCAGGAGGTCTACGCGGACGTGCACCGCCGCTGGATCGCGGCGCGCTGCGCGCCGTAGTCATTACGGGATGAACATGATCGAGTACCCGGCGGGCACATCGCGCGCACTGTGCCCGCCTTTGCCGCATTCGTTCCGAACATCGCGTCCGTCGGCGGGTAGGTTGCGCAAGCGGCTCGCCCCTGCTCGCGGTGTCGCCGGATACCGTCATAACTGGCCAGCGAGCCGGGTCGCGCGCTAAGGTGTCAATCGTCGCCGAGCAGGTCCATCGGAGCACGCGCCATGGCCAACATCACGCTCGAGGGCAGTGAGCGAGACGCTCTGCCCAATGCCCGACCGCTGGGACCCGCGGCAGCGGACGAGCGGCTCGAAGTCACCCTCATCCTGCGCGCGGGTTCTGCCGAGCTTTGGCGCGAGCGGATGGCGCGTCTGAGCCGAGCAGAAGACGCCGCGCCTCTGACCGCGGAGCAATTTGCGCGGCTGCACGGTGCAACCGACGCGGACCTGCGCGCCGTGGCGGCGTTCGCGGCCGCACACGGACTGGTTGTCGTTCAGCGGCACGCGGCGCGCCGCACCGTCGTGTTGTCCGGCACCGTTGCCCAGGTGAACGCCGCCTTCGGTGTCGAGCTGCTGCGCTTCGAGTATCCGGGTGGAACCTATCGTGGCCTGCTCGGCCCGGTACAGCTGGCGCAGGAGCTGCATGGCATCGTCGAGGCGGTGCTGGGGCTCGACACACGTCCGCAGGCGCGACCGCATTTTCGGCGACGCGAGGGCCCCAAGCCACGCCGATCGCGCGCCGCGACGCCACCGGTCCCGTCATTCACCGCGGTGCAGATCGCTTCGCTCTACGAGTTCCCCGCCGGCTCGGGTGAGGGTGAGTGTGTCGCACTCATCGAGCTCGGCGGGGGCTACCGGCCGCAGGATCTGCAAACCTACTTCGGCGCCCTCGGATTGCCGGTACCGCAGGTCGCCGCTGTCTCGGTCGATCACGCCGTCAATGCGCCGACCGGCGATCCCAACAGCGCGGATGGCGAGGTGATGCTCGACATCGAAGTGGCGGGCGCCGTCGCACCGGCCGCGCGGATTGTCGTGTACTTCGCGCCCAACACCGATGCAGGCTTCCTGAACGCCGTGACGACGGCCGTTCATGACGAAGTCAATCGACCCTCGGTGGTTTCGATCAGCTGGGGCGGCCCCGAATCCTCGTGGACCCGCCAGGCGATGAGCGCCCTGGATCAAGCGCTGCAGGCGGCGGCGATGCTCGGCATCACGGTCTGCGTGGCATCCGGGGATGGCGGATCCAGTGATGGCGTACCGGGCGGTACCAATCATGTGGACTTTCCGGCGTCGAGTCCGCACGCACTCGGCTGCGGTGGGACGCGCCTGAAGGCCACCGCCACGACGATCCTGAGCGAAGTCGTATGGCACGACAACTCCGGCGCCACGGGTGGTGGTGTCAGCGCGTTCTTTGGCCTGCCAACATGGCAGCAAGGACTGGACACGACCACCGTGCAAGGGAACGTCCAGCCCCTGAACGCGCGCGGGGTACCCGACGTTGCCGCCGATGCAGATCCGCAGACCGGATATGAAGTTGTCGTCGATGGCGTTCAGGCCGTTTTCGGCGGCACCAGTGCGGTAGCGCCGCTATGGGCGGGCCTGATCGTGCGGATCAACGCGCTGACAGGCCGTAGAGCCGGGTATGTGCAACCCGCGATCTACACGCGCGAGAGCGCTTTCCGCGACATCACGCGGGGCAACAACGGCGCTTACGAGGCAGCAACCGGCTGGGATGCCTGCACTGGCCTCGGCAGCCCTAAAGGTACGCGGATTGCGGCCGTCCCGGCCCTTTGAGCGCCGGGGCTGTGATCAGATCTCCGCCTGACCTTCCAGGTAGAACACACACGAGCCTTCGAGCTCGACGCGCTCGCCGCGTACCCGGCAAATCAATTCCCCGCCCCGCCGCGACGCCTGGTAGGCGCGCAGAACGGTCTTGCCCAGCCGCTGCGCCCAGAAGGGCGCAAGCGCGCAATGGGCGCTGCCCGTGACCGGATCTTCGGGAACACCGCGCGCCGGCGTGAAGTACCGGCTGACGCAGTCGTATGCGCCCGCGCCTCGAGCGGTGACGATCACGCCCAGGCGGTCCAGCCGAGCAATCCCCGCGACATCCGGAGCGAGCGCTCTGACGGCCGCTTCGCTCTCGAGGACGACGAGGTAATTGATGGGGTCGGCGCGGACCTCCCGCGGTTCGGCACCCAGGGCCTGCGTGAGCGCCGCGGGGGTGGGCGTGGGAGCCGTTGTCCGGGCCGGGAAATCCATCGCATATCCGGCGCCGGACCGCGCCACGACCAGCGGTCCGCTGATGGTCTGAAACGTGACCGACTGCCTGTGGGGCTCGAGCCTCTCGAGCACGACGGCCGCGCTTGCGAGCGTCGCGTGTCCGCACAGCGGCACTTCCACTGTGGGGGTGAACCAGCGCAGTCGATACTCGCCGTCGCCGCCGACCAGAAACGCCGTCTCCGACAGGTTGTTCTCGGCCGCGATGGATTGCAGCACCGGATCGGGCGGAAAAGTCACCAGCGGCATGACCGCGGCGGGGTTGCCCTGGAAACGCTCCGTAGCGAAGGCGTCGAGCTGAAAGATCGCAACCCTCATTGCAGCCTCCGGGCGCTTCTGCGGCGGCCCGCGCTCAAGCCGCGCTTCCGGGTGTTTCCAACCGTCCCACGGTGGCTTCGATCCAGGTCTGCACCTCCTGGTTGACCTCGCGCGGATCGCGGCCGGCGGCGCTGATGGGCGGACCGATCACGACACGGATGGTGCCGCGCTTCTTCAGCAGTCCGCGCCGCGGCCAGAAACTGCCGGCATCGTGGGCCACCGGGACCAGGAGCCTGCCGGTCTCGCCCGCGAGCAACGCGCCGCTGACGCCGTAGCGGCGAGTCTGCCCGGGCGGCATACGGGTCCCCTCGGGGAAGATAATGATCCAATCCCCTTCCGCCAGCCGCTGCTTGCCTTGCGCGATGACCTGGCTCACGGCCGAGTGGCCCGACTTGCGGTCGATGGCGATCGCGTGCACCTGACGGATGCCCCACCCGACCACCGGAATCCAGATCAGCTCGCGCTTCAGGACCCAGACCTGCCGTGGGAACACCACGGCCATGGCGATCGTCTCCCAAGAGGAAGAATGCTTCCAAAGCGCGATGTGACCGCCGCGCGGCAGGTTCTCCAGTCCTTCGATCCGATAGTCGAGTCCGCAGGTCCATTTCAGCACCGTCAGCAGCACGCGGGCCCAGACCCGCACCAGCGCAAAGCGCCGCTCGAACGGCAGCAGCGTGCAGGCGATCACGAAGAAGATCGCGTAGAAGAACGTCCACAGAAACAGGAAGACGGTGAACAACAGCGAGCCGAGCAGCTGCACGACGACCGCCCTACCGTCGCAGGTGATCGGAGCGCGGGCCGAGTACCCCGCTCCCGTGGCCGGCCCGTGTGCCGCGCCCGCTGCGGCCTGTCGGGAGACTTCCGAAGGAGTCGCGCGCCGACCGAGCTGTCGTTGAATCGTCCATCCCGGAACCGAGTCGTCTAACCGGGCAGCCGCGACAAGTCCGCGACCCCGGCAAACAGCTCGCGCATGTCCCGCAGCAGCGCCAGCCGGTTGGCGCGCAGCGCCGGATCCGCGTCCATCACCATGACCTGATCGAAGAACGCGTCGACCGGGGGCCGCAACCCGGCCAGCTCGGCGAGCGCACCGGCATAGTCACGCTGCGCGAGCGCGGTCGTCACCCTCGCCCGCAGCGTGCGCACCGCCTCGTACAGCTGCCGCTCGGCCGGCACCGTCAGCAGCGCCGCATCGATCGTGGCATGGGCCGCTGCACCGGACTTCTTCAGGATGTTCGCCACGCGTTTGTTCGCCGCCGTCAGGCTGGCCGCTTCGGGCCGAGCGAGAAAGCGCGCGAGCGCTCGCAGCCGAGCATCGAACTGCAGCGGCGACGCCGGCCGCGTGGCCAGCACCGCATCGAACATCTCCGTGGTCACTGGCCGAACATCGGCTTCGGAGGCGCCCAGCTGTCCCTCCAGGTACTGCGCACGCAGTCGCTCGAATACGTAGTCGTATACCTCGGTGGACGCATCCGGCATGACGGCTGCCGGTCGGCCGGCCGTCACGGCGATGCGCTCGATATCCGCGCGCGCGAGGCGTACCGCCTGTTCCACCAGGGCAGTCAAATCGAACTCCAGACGCTGCTCGAGAAGGATGCGCGTCAGGCCGATGGCCGCGCGGCGCAATCCGAACGGATCCTTCGTGCCGGTGGGCTTTGCACCGATGGTGAATATGCTCGCCAACGTATCCAGCTTGTCAGCCACCGCCAGCACGGTGCCGACGCCGGTGAGCGGCAGCGCATCGCCGGCGGCGCGCGGCAGGTAGTGCTCGCGCAGCGCCGCGGCAACCTCGCCGTCTTCACCGTCGGCCGCGGCGTAATAGCCGCCCATCACGCCTTGCAGTTCGGGGAATTCCCCGACCATGGCCGTCAGCAGATCACACTTGCACAGCAGCGCGGCGCGCGCGAGCGGCTCCGGCGCTTGACCGAGCGAGCTGGCGATTTGCACCGCGAGCGCGCGGATGCGCCGGGCGCGATCCCCGAGTGAGCCGAGGCGGGCCTCGAAAGTTACCGCATCGAGTGCCTCGATGCGGGCGCCGAGCGGCGCCTTGCGGTCCTGATCCCAGAAGAACGCGGCATCGGCCAGGCGCGGGCCGATCACGCGCTGGTTGCCTGCCACGATCCGCATTGGATCGCGACTCTCGATGTTGGCTACCGCGACGAAGCACGGTAGCAATGCGCCGTCGGCGCGTTCCACGGGAAAGTAGCGCTGATGCTCCTCTAGCGTCGCGATCAGCACCTCGCGCGGCAGTTGCAGGAAGCGCGGCTCGAACCGGCCCGCGAGCGCCACCGGCCACTCGACCAACGCGGTCACCTCATCGAGCAGCGCCGGCCCGATCACCGCCCGGCCGCCGAGCGGGCCCGCGGCCGCGGTGACTTGCTCGCGCACGCGCGCGCGCCGCTCGGCGAAGTCAGCGACCACGAAACCGCGAGTCGCAAGCGTGCGCGCGTAGGTCCCGGGGCTGGCGATCCGCAGCGGTTTGGCGCTATGGAAGCGATGTCCCCAGGTCAGGTTTCCCGCGACCTTTTCCAGCACTTTTGCCGCCACTACTTCGCGGCCATACAACATGACAACCCAGTGCACCGGCCGCACGAACTGCGCCTCGCCCGCGCCCCAGCGCATCCGGCGCGGGATGGGCAGCGCATCGAGCGCGGCTTGCACGATTGCGGCCAGCAGATCGACCGCGGCCGCACCGGGTTTCACGCCGACGTAATATAGAAACTCGCCCCGCTCCGCGCTGCGCCGCTCGAGATGCCGTACGTCGGTGCCGCAGCTCGCCGCAAACGCTTGCGCTGCCCGTGTCGGTTGACCGGCCGCGTCAAACGCCGCGGTCACCGGCGGACCACGGCGCTCGATCCGCTGTTCGCTCTGACGCGCCGCGAGGCGCCGCACGTGCACTGCCAATCGCCGCGGCGTCGCAAAGGATTGCAGAGCACCATGTTTCAATGCGACTTTCGCCAAGCCTGTGGCGATGCCGGATGCGAACGCTTGCTCGAGCGAGCGCAGTGCTTTTGGTGGCAGCTCCTCGGTACCGACTTCGACGAGGAAGTCGCGTGCTTCGGCCGTCATTGACCCGCCTCCGCCCCGGCTGGGCCGGCGGCCGTCACAGCCGTTCCCGGAAAATGCGCGGCGTGTTGCAGCATCGGGAAGCCCAACGCCCGGCGGCTCTCCAGATAGGCGCGCGCCACGGTACCGGCTAGCGCGCGTACCCGCAGGATGTAACGCTGCCGCTCGGTGACGGACACCGCGCGGCGCGCGTCCAGGAGATTGAATGTGTGCGAGGCCTTGAGGACTTGCTCGTAGGCCGGCAGCGCCAGGCCGACCGCGAGCAGCGCCTGGCAGTCGCGCTCGTAGTCCTCGAAATGACGCCGCAGCGTCGGCACGTCCGCGTGCTCGAAGTTGTAGCGCGACTGCTCGACCTCGTTCTGGTGGAACACGTCGCCGTAGGTCACGCGCCCCAGCGGTCCGTCGGTCCACAGAATCTCATACAGGCTCGGCACTCCTTGCAGATACATCGCCAGTCGCTCCAGTCCGTAGGTGATCTCACCGGTGACCGGCCGGCAATCCAGGCCGCCCACCTGTTGGAAATACGTGAACTGCGTGATTTCCATGCCGTTCAGCCAGACCTCCCAGCCGAGCCCCCAGGCGCCCAGGCTGGGCGACTCCCAGTCGTCCTCGACGAAGCGGATGTCGTGCACCAGCGGATCGAGCCCCAGGGCACGCAAGCTTCCCAGGTACTGATCGATGAGGTCCTCCGGGGACGGCTTGATGACCACCTGGAACTGGTAATAGTGCTGCAGACGGAACGGGTTCTCCCCGTAGCGGCCGTCGGTCGGGCGCCGCGAAGGCTGCGCGTAGGCCGCGCTCCACGGTTCGGGCCCGATCGAGCGCAGGAACGTTGCGGGATGGAACGTGCCGGCGCCGATCTCCATGTCGTACGGCTGCATTACGACGCAGCCACGCTCCGACCAATAGCGCTGCAGGGCGAAAATCAGATCCTGAAAAGAGCGGGGCGCGACCGAAGTCTTCATTCCTGCATCGTACGTTGCGCAAAAGAGCCGTGGAGTATATCGAAGTCACTACGGTGGAACGCGCCGCACCAAAACGGAGCGTGGGCATGGCGCGCCCCAAGAACCGGCCGCGGCCTACGGGGCAGGAGTGCGCCATTGCGGTGCACATTTGATTTCAAGAGCACTCTCATGGTGCAATGCAGGCCGCTGGCAAACACCAAGTCATTGATTTACTGAGAGGAAGGACTTGGCACGCTGCCTGCACTCTCGAAGTGCTGCGCCAGGCGGTTGACGAGCGTATCGAATCAGCTCGGGCTGTCCCGATGTGGCGGGCGCACCCCAAATTCCTCCGGAGGCGATATGACACCGAGCGACGTACTGAAGCTGATCAAGGAAAAAGACGCCAAGTTCTTGGATCTGCGATTCACCGACACCCGCGGGAAAGAGCAGCATGTGACGATTCCGGCTCGACTGGCCGATGAGGATCTGTTCCGCGACGGCAAAATGTTCGACGGCTCATCGATCGCGGGCTGGAAGGGCATCAATGAGTCGGACATGGTGCTCCTGCCCGATGCGGGCACCGCGGTGATCGACCCGTTCTTCGAAGAAACCACGGTCGACGTCCGTTGCGACGTCCTCGAGCCGGCCACCATGCAGGGTTACGAGCGCGATCCGCGCTCGCTTGCCAAGCGCGCCGAGGCATATTTGAAGTCGACCGGCATCGCCGACAACGCCACGTTCGGTCCCGAGAACGAGTTTTTCATCTTCGACAGCGTGCGCTTCGGCAACGAGATGCGCGGCTGCTTCTATTCGATCGATTCTGTTCAGGGCGCCTGGAGCTCGGGCACCGAGTTCGCCGAGGGCAACACGGGGCACCGCCCCGGCATCAAAGGCGGCTATTTCCCGGTCCCTCCGGTGGATGCCTTCCAGGACATCCGCTCGGCTATGTGCCTGGCCTGTGAAGAGCTCGGCCTGCAGATCGAGGTCCATCACCACGAAGTCGCCACCGGCGGACAGAGCGAGATCGGTGTCGGCGCCGGTTCGCTGGTGCGCAAAGCCGACCAGGTCCAGCTGCTGAAGTACGCGGTGCTCAACGTTGCGCAGCGCTACGGGAAAACAGCGACCTTCATGCCCAAGCCGCTGGTCGGCGACAACGGCAGCGGCATGCACGTGCACCAGTCCCTGCAGAAAGACGGCAAGGCGCTGTTCGCGGGCGACAAATACGGTGGCCTGTCGGAGCTGGCGCTTTACTACATTGGCGGCATCATCAAACATGCCCGGGCGCTGAACGCCTTCACCAATGCTGGAACCAACAGTTACAAGCGTCTGGTGCCGGGTTTCGAGGCGCCAGTGATGCTGGCCTACTCGGCGCGCAATCGGTCGGCCTCGATCCGCATTCCGTGGGTGTCGAACCCGAAGGCGCGCCGCATCGAAGTGCGCTTCCCGGACTCCAGCGCCAACCCGTACTTCGCCTTTGCGGCCATGATGCTGGCCGGCCTCGATGGCATCCAGAACAAGATCCACCCCGGCGAGCCTGCCGACAAGGATCTGTACGACCTTGAGCCCGAGGAGGCGAAGCACATTCCCACGGTCTGCCATTCGCTCGACATGGCGCTCGAGCATCTCGATAAGGATCGGGAGTTCCTTACCCGCGGCGGGGTCTTCACCAATGACGTGATCGATGCGTACATCGGCCTGAAGATGCAGGAAGTGACCCGCTATCGTATGGCCACGCACCCGGTGGAGCTGGAGCTCTATTACAGTTGCTGATCGCCACGTGATCGACCCCTGCGCATCCGGCGCCCAGGTCTTCCCGGTCCCCCGGGAGCGCCTGGGCGCTCGCGGGCGGCGGCTGTGCGCTGCCGCACGAAATCACGCCGACCTTTTGTGCGCGGGGGCTCGAGGCGATATCCTCTGGGTCCATGAGCGCGCTCCGCTTGATCCTCCGGGCAGTCGTGGCTGTTGCGCTGAGTTTCGGACTCGCGGTGGCCTGGGCCGGCAACGACGGCAATTCAACGGTTTACAAGTGGGTGGGACCTCACGGAGTCATCCACTACAGCGATCACCCGCACCCGAACGCCACCAAGTTGATGATCGAAGGGGCCCAGACATATGCTCCGCCCCCGCCCCTGCCTTCGGATCTGAGCATGCGGCCCGCGTCTTCTGCCAACGCGCGACCGGCGCGCAGGTACCGAAGCTGCACCATTGCGTACCCGCACGAGCGGCAGATGCTGATGAATGTCTACCACGCCACGGCGGTGGTACGAACGGACCCCGCCCTGTTCCCGGGCAACAGGATCGAGCTGTACTTCGACGGTCGGCGCATGCCGGGCAACGGGCCATCCTTCTCCTTCCCGGTCAATCGGGGCAAGCACACGGTCTCAGCGGTGGTGTTGAACGGTTTCGGCCAGATCGCCTGCGAGACCTCGACGGTCACGTTCTACGTGCATCAGCCGTCGATTCAGAATCCGCACAACCCCGTCCACCCGCACTGAGCGGCGGCGTCCCGGGCTCGCGGCCTCGGCGGCGAGGAGCGCGCCGTGTCCCATGATCCCGGCATGCCCTCTGCGCTGGGACACTTCGAGCCGGCCGGACTGTTCGATTCTCTCTCGACCGGCATCATCGTGCTCGATGCGCATCTGTGCGCCATCTACGCGAATGTGGCCGCTCAGGATCTGCTTGCTTTCAGCCTGAATCAGGTGCGCGGCCGGCCGTTCACCGACATCCTGCACGAGGCCAACGGACTGCGAGCCCTGCTTTGCCGCGCCCGCGACAGCGGCGAAGGGATCGCCGACCGTGAGCTCAACGTCCGACCGGCCGCGACGCCGCGCGAGACGCGCATTCTCGATGTCACCGTCACGCCGATCGAAGGCCAGATCACTGGTGATCACCTGCTGCTCGAGCTGGCCGATGCCACCCAACGCCAGCGCATCACCCGCGAGAACGACCTGATCGCGCGTCTCGACGGCAGCCGACTGATGATTCGCCAGCTGGCCCATGAGATCAAGAATCCCCTCGGCGGCCTGCGCGGTGCCGCCCAGCTGCTCGAGCGCGAGCTGCCGAGCATGGAACTGAAAGAATACACGCGCGTCATCATCGGCGAGGCCGACCGCCTGGCGGCCCTCGTCGATTCGATCGCGGGACCCGCCCGAGCGCCCGACAAGTCGACGCTCAACGTCCACGAGATATGCGAGCACGTCTTCAGACTGTTGCGCGCCGAGGCGACCGCGGAAGTGCTCGTCGAGCGCGACTACGACCCCAGCCTGCCCGTGGCGATGCTGGACCGCAACCAGATGATCCAGGCGCTGCTCAATGTCGGACGCAACGCATTGCAGGCGCTGGCTGGCCGCGGGCGGATCGTCTTGCGCACGCGAGCCTGCTCTAATGTCATCATCGGCGCGGTCCGGCACCGGCTCGCCGCCAGCGTCCAGGTGCAGGACGACGGGCCGGGGGTGCCGCCTGCGTTGCGGACCAGTCTTTTCTATCCCCTGGTCACCGGTCGGGCTGAAGGCACCGGCCTCGGTCTGGCCGTCGCCCAGGAATTGGTCAGCCGCAACGGCGGTCTGATCGAGTTCGACAGCGAGCCTGGCCGAACCGTATTCACGTTGTTGCTCCCCCTGGGAGAGGATCCATGAACGAGTCACTGCGGGTCTGGATCATCGATGACGACGCGTCGATCCGCTGGGTCCTCGAGCGCGCGTTGCGCAACAGTGGACTTGCGCCGCGGGCATTCGACTCCGCCGAGCCGGCGCTCGATGCGCTGCGCCGCGACGTACCCGATGTGCTGATGACCGATATCCGCATGCCAGGCCGCTCCGGGCTCGATCTGCTGCGGCGGGTGCATGACACGCGCCCGCAGCTGCCCGTGATCGTCATGACGGCGCATTCGGACCTCGGCAGCGCGGTCTCCGCCTACGAGGGTGGCGCGTTCGAGTACCTGCCGAAGCCCTTCGACATCGATCAGGCGGTGGCGCTGGTCCGGCGAGCGGCTCGCGTCCAGCCGCCGGCCGCCGCCGCCGCCGTCGTCGTCGCAGACGCATCCATTCCCGAGCTGCTCGGAACCGCGCCGGCCATGCAACAGGTGTTCCGGGGCATCGGCCGGTTGTCGCGCTCGAGCGTGACCGTGCTCATCACCGGGGAGTCCGGTACCGGCAAGGAATTGGTTGCGCGTGCGCTGCACGAGCACAGCCCGCGCGCCGCAAAGCCGTTCGTTGCCCTCAATACTGCGGCGATCCCCGGCGAGTTACTGGAGTCGGAACTGTTCGGGCATGAGCGAGGCGCATTCACGGGCGCCGACGCCCGACGCCACGGGCGATTCGAACAGGCCGACGGCGGCACGCTGTTTCTCGACGAGATCGGCGACATGTCGACGCCGCTGCAAACCCGACTGCTGCGGGTGCTCGCCGAGGGCGAGTTCTATCGTGTCGGCGGTCAGACGCCGATCCAGGTCGATGTGCGCGTCATTGCCGCCACCCACCAGGACCTGCAAGCACGGGTCGCGCAGGGCCTGTTCCGCGAGGACCTATATCACCGCCTGAACGTCATCCGACTGCCACTGCCGCCGCTGCGCGAGCGGGCCGAGGATATCCCGCTGCTGCTGCGCCACTATCTGCGGACCGCGGCGCGGGAGCTGGATGTCGAAGTAAAGGTGCTTGCGCCGCAGGCGGAGCGCACGCTCGCCGCCTACGGTTGGCCGGGCAATGTGCGCGAGCTCGTCAATCTCTGCCGCCGCCTCTCGGTGCTTGCGCCCGGCAGCGAGATCCGGGCGGAGGATCTGCCGCAGGAGATCGTCGCCGGCGCAGCGATCCCGCACAGCGAATGGCAGCGTACTCTGGCCACGTGGGCCGAACGTGCGGCGGTGAGCGGCCAGGGCGCGTTGCTCGATCTGGCGCTGCCGGAATTCGAGCGTACCCTGATCCGCGCCGCCCTCAAGCAGACGCAGGGGCACCGTCAGGAAGCCGCGCGGTTGCTCGGCTGGGGCCGCAACACTCTGACGCGCAAATTGAAGGAACTGTCGCTGGAGATTGCGGACGACAAGGCCGGCAGTTCGGACGCGGATGAGTCCTGAGCCCGCAGCGGCCGCCATTCACGGCGCCGGGCGCTGGTGTCACACGCGCAGCGTGCCGGAGAGCTCCGCGACGCCGGCAAAGCCGTGTTCGCTCAGATACTCGGCGATGCCGGCATTGATGCGCTTGCAGACCATCGGGTCGTAAAAGAGCGCGGTACCGACCCCGACGGCGCTCGCGCCCGCGACCAGGAACTCGATTGCATCGGTGGCCGTAGTGATGCCGCCTTGACCGATGATGGGAATACCGTGCTTGCGCGCCACGTCGTAGACCTGGTGCACCTTCAGCAGCGCGATCGGCTTGATCGCCGGCCCGGAAAGCCCCCCCTGGATGTTGCCGATTACCGGGCGGCGGCTGTGCGCATCGATTGCCATGCCCATCACGGTGTTGATCACCGCCAGCGCATCCGTGCCTGCTTCGATGCAGCGCCGGGCATTCTCGCGGATGTCCGTCTGGTTTGGCGACAGCTTGGTGATGAGCGGTTTGCCGGTGACACGCCGGCAAGCTTCCACCACTTGCGCCGACATGTCGGGATAATTTCCGAACGCGACGCCGCCCTCCTTGACGTTGGGACAAGAGATGTTGATCTCGATCGCGTCGATCGGGGACTGATCGAACAATCGGGTGATCTCGGCGTATTCCTCCACCGTCGAGCCGGACACGTTGGCGATGAAGCGTGTTTCGCCGAAGTCCAGCTCCGGAAGAATGCGCGCGATCACCTGCTCGGTGCCGGGGTTCTGCAGACCGATCGCGTTGAGCAGGCCCGCCGGCGTCTCATACACGCGGTGGGCCGGGTTGCCGAGCCGCGGCGCCCGCGTCGTGCCCTTGAGCACCACCGCGCCGGCGTCGCGGTTGGAGAAGCCCGCGATACGCGGGTACTCTTCGCCGAAGCCGACGCAGCCGGACAGCAGTACGATCGGCGAGGCAAAGTGCAGGCCGCAGAACTTCAGGCTGAGCGATTCGGGAAGTGGGTTCGATTCGGGGATCATTGGGGTTTGCCGGATCAAGCGCGGGGCCACGGGCTCAGGGCCGATGGATGTGGATCTCGATCCGGCCCTTCGGCCCGATCAGCCAGGAGGCGAGCCAGCCGGCCACCCAGACGATGAGCGCCGCCTGGAAGGCAGTCCAAAACCCGCCGGTGAGGTGAAAACCGGGAAGGATCCAGGCTACCAGCGCCAACATCGCGGTATTGACCACCAGCAGGAATATACCCAGCGTCAGGACTGTCAACGGCAGCGTCAGCAGAATGACGACGGGCCGGACGATCGCGTTGACGATGCCGAGCAGCAGGCCGGCCAGTATCAGTGTTCCCGCATTGTCGATGCGGATGCCCGGAACCCAGCGCGTGGCCGCCCACAGACCGAGCGCACTCACCAGGGCGCGCAGCAGGAATGCCGTCACGGTTCCTCCAGATCGCTCGCTGAATCGAGCAAAGCTCTGAGCCGCACCAGTGCGGCCTGCCAGCCGTTGCGATGCCGCAGGTAGGGAAGGTCCCAGGTCGATTCGCCCGGCACGCCCGACCCGAGCAGCCGCAAAATCGTTCCCGAATGGCCCGGGTCGAGGATGAAATCGTCGACCAGCGCGCTATCGGTCGGCGGTAGAGCGGCTGACGGCAGGTAAATCAGCCGCAGCCGCTTGCCTGGCTCGAACACATCGATGCAGGCCTCCAACTCGGTGATCCGATCGATGCATGCGCGGAACATGCCGCCCGGCCGGGCGCTGATGGTGGCATCCGGCGAGCACCATCGGGTGAGCAGCCGCGGGTCAGTGAGCGCCGTCCAGACGCGTGGCACACCGCTGTGCAGATCCAGCCGATGAGCATATCCCCGAGTCTTTTCCATGGCCGCCATTGTGCCATCGACGCTCCTTGCGTGCAGATCCAGTCCCGTGCTCGAAGAGGCGCACGGCTGGCCCGAAAGCCGGCACAATAGCGTACCGCTCACGAACAACCCCTGGCGCGCGCCGCGCCGTACTGATCCTGGCGAATTTGGAGGCCCACATGAGGCTGGTATACCTGGTGATCGCTTTGGCACTGCTGGAGTTCTTCGCCTTCGGCGCCGCCGTTGGCCGCGCGCGCGGCCGCTACGGTGTCGCCGCTCCGGCAACCAGCGGCCATGAAATGTTCGAGCGTTACTACCGGGTCCAGATGAACACGCTCGAGCTTCTGGTCATGTGGGTACCGGCGATGTGGATCTTCGCCCGTGATCTAAACCCGGCCGTCGCCGCGGGCCTCGGCATACTCTATTTGGTTGGCCGGCTGGTGTACTTCTTTGCCTACGTGAAGGATCCGAAGACCCGCAGCTTCGGCTTTGCGCTCTCCGGCGGCCCTACCCTGCTGCTGGTGCTCGGCGCTGTGTTCGGGGCGGCACGAGCCCTGTGGCGTCACGGTTGAGTCCGGCGTCGACCGTCTACTCTAGTTCGGACTTGATGGGGCGGGTCATCAGCTCCCGGACTGCTTCGCGAGGCGTGACGCCCAAGTAGAGCACGCGATGCACGCTCTCGCTGAGCGGCATCTCGACGCCGTGCCGGGCTGCGACGTCGTGCAGCGCCCTGGCCGCCGGGTAGCCTTCCACGACCTGACCGATGGCCGCGATCGCCTGCTGCGGTGTGCGGCCGGCCGCAATCTGCAGTCCGAGCTGTCGGTTGCGCGATTGATCGTCGGTGCAGGTGAGCACTAGGTCACCGAGCCCGGCCAAACCCATGAAGGTTTCGCGCCGTGCGCCGAGCGCGACGCCGAGCCGCATCATCTCAGCGAGCCCGCGCGTGATCAGGGCGACGCGCGTGTTGGCGCCCAGGCCCAGCCCATCCGAGAGCCCTGCGCCGATTGCCAGCACATTCTTGACGGCGCCGCCGATCTCGACGCCCACAATGTCGCCCGAGGTGTAGGCACGGAAGTTCTCCGACGAGAGGTCTTTCGCCAACGAAGCGGCGCAGGCGTGGTCCGTGGAGGCGATGGTCATGGCGGTCGGCAGGCCGCCGCCGACCTCGCGCGCGAACGTCGGCCCGGACAGCACCGCCACGGAACGGTCCGGCTCGAGCACTTGACGTGCGATTTGATGCGGCAGCAGACCCGAGGGAAGCTCGAATCCCTTGGTGGCCCAGGCCAGCTTCGTATCCCGTCCGAGCAGCGCGAGTATCCGGGTCAACAGCCCGCGGAAGGCGTGGCTCGGTACGGCGATCAGCAAGTCACCGGCGCCCGCCACAGCCGCGGCTAGATCAGGCTCGATCTGCAATGCCTCGGGAAAGGCGGCCGAGGGCAGGTAGCGCTCGTTGCGCCGTAGCCGGGCCATGTCCGCGAGCAGCGCCCGATCGCGGCCCCAGAGGCGGGTCGGCCGGGCACAGCGCGCAAATTGAATTGCGAGCGCCGTTCCCCACGAGCCCGCTCCGAGCACGGCAACCGGCGGGCCGCTCGCGCAACCCGCGCACACGGTCGGTGCAGCCGGAGTGTCCTTCAATTCGGCTGAGTGTTGGCCGGCGCGTCCTGCGAAATCTGATTCGAGTTCGCGGCGAACAGCGCGTCGAAGTTCACCGGCGGCAGCAGCAGCTGCGGGAAGCCCCCCTGAGTGATCAGATGGGAGACCTGAGCGCGGGCATACGGGAACAGCACGCTGGGGCAGATTGCGCCGAACGCGCGCTTGGTGTCCTCTTCCGACAGGTTGCGCAGCAAAAACACACCGGCCTGTTTGACTTCGACGAGGAAGGCCGTCTTTTCACCCTGCTTGGCCGACACGGTCACCGTCAGCACGACCTCCCGGATCTCCGGCGAAAGCTCCGTCACGCCAGTCTGCAAGTCCAGATTGATCTGCGGGTTCCAGTCGCCGTCGCCGCGCGGTCCATCCGGGGCCTCGTACGAACAGTCCTTGAGGTACACGTGCTGCAGGTGCAGGATCGGGCCGGTGGTTGCTTCGGGTGCCGGCGCCATGCCGGCGACTTCGTTCGCCATGGTTCAAACTCCGCTGTTCAAAAGTGTCTCGAGGCCGCCGCGGGCATCGAGCGCGTAGAGATCGTCACAACCGCCGATATGCCGGTCGCTGACGAAAATTTGCGGCACCGTATGCCGTCCGCTGCGCGCGATCATCTCGGCGCGCGCCTCCGGCGACGCATCCACGTCGATTTCCCGCACGTTGGCGCCTTTTTCCCGCAGCAGACGCCGCGCGCGCTCGCAGTACGGGCACCAGCTCGTTGCGTACATGACCACCTGAGGCCCGCTCATGTGGCGCTGCTCGCCTGTTTCTCCACCGGCAGGTGCTCGGCGCGCCATGCGGACAGCCCGCCGCGCAGGGTCACCGCCTGCGCGAAGCCCTGCTCGCGCAGCTGGCGCACCGCGGCCGCCGCCAGCGAGCCGCTATTGCAGCACACGATCAGTGATTTGCCCTGGTGTTTCTTCAGCAGCTCGGCGGCCTTGAGAATCTGTTCCCCGTCCATGCGGCGCGCGCCCGGCACGTGTCCGTCGGCGAATTCGCTCGCCGAGCGCAGGTCGATGGCCAGCGCGCCGCGATTCATCAGCTGGATGGCCTCTTGCGCCGACACGGACGCGAAACTCTCGGCTCGTGCCCGGACCTCGACCAGGATCGCCACGACCGCCACTGCGGCGGTTCCCCAAACCAACAGAGGATGCAGATCGCTATATTGGGCGAGATTGTCGGTGAACACGGCAGTACCAGACGAAAATTGCGAAGAATAGATGATATCGGGCGCCAAAAGGTCGCGCATTATAGCGCCCCAATGCAATCCGGCATGTCTCTTCGGCTCCGTGCCCTATGCGCCCGATCATGGGTCCTGGTGCTCGCGCTCGCGCTGCTCGCCGCCGCGCCCGCCAGGGGACGCGGCGCGCCCCAGCGGGCGGCGCTCCGGGCTCAGGCGCAGCTGCAGGCCGTCCAGGCGCGGATTGCGCGCATCGTCCGCCAAGTCGATCAGTCGCGCGTCGAGCAGAGCCGCCTCACCCGCCAGCTTCGGGCCACCGAGCAGACCGCGGGGGCTGCCCGGGCGGCGCTTGCCGCAATCCGCCGGGAGCGGGCCATCGATGCCGCGCGGCGCGCCCGGCTGGCGGCGCGCCGGCGCTCGCGCCGGGCGCAGCTGGAGCGCACGCGCCACGCCTTGGCGGCGGAGCTTCGTGCGGCTTACCTGATCGGAGGACGAGGCGCGCTCACGTTGCTGCTGAATCACGGCAGTCCGGGTCGCATGCAGCGGATGTTCGCCTACTACAGCTATTTTAGCCGCCAGCGGGCCGAGGTCATCCACGCCATCGAGGCCGACCTGCGGCATATTGCCCGGCTTGACCGGCAGTTGATCGCCGCCGATGCGCAGCTCGCCGGGCTCGAGCACCAGCGGCAAGAGCAGCTCAGTGCGCTCCAGCGCGCCAGCGCGCGGCGCCGACAGGTGCTGGCGGACATCGCCGAGCGCACGCGCACGCGCGCGGAGCGCCTGCTTCGCTTGCGCGCGCAGCGGCGAGGCCTGATATCGCTGCTCGCGGCGTTGCGGCGTGCCGAGGCCCGCATGCCCGCCGAGCGGCCGCATCAGCGCTTTGCCCAGCTGCGCGGACACCTGCCCTGGCCCGTTGCCGGAGCACTCATTGCACGCTTCGGCCAGCCGCGGGCCGGAAGCTTGCGTTGGGACGGGGATCTGATCGCCACACAGCTCGACGCGCCGGTCCACGCCGTGGCTGCCGGAAGGGTGGTCTATGCCCACTGGTTGGCCGGCCTGGGTCTGCTGATCATCATCGATAACGGCGGCGGGTATATGAGCCTATATGGCCACAATGACCATCTCGATGCGCAGGTCGGGCAGCAGGTGTCGGCCGGACAGGTCATCGCGGCGGCGGGCGATACCGGGGGCGCGAGCCGACCGGAGCTGTACTTCGGTATCCGTCGCGGTACCCAGCCGGTCGATCCGCGACTGTGGCTGGAGCGCCATGCTCGGTAAACTGGCACCATGATCGCTTGGCTCATCGACCTCGTTTTGCACCTGAACCGGCATCTGGCGGCGCTCCTGGCCGCGGTCGGTGTTTGGACCTATCCCATCCTGTTCAGCATCATTTTTGCACAGACCGGGCTCGTGGTTGCGGTGTTTCTGCCCGGCGACTCGCTGCTGTTCGGCGTTGGAACACTCGCCGCCGTGGACACTACGGGCAGGCTGAGTGCGCCGCTGGCCTCGCTGGTGTTGGGTCTGGCGGCCGTGCTCGGTTACGCTGTCAACTACGGCATCGGCAGACGGATCGGGCCGCCCGCCTTCAGCGGCCGCTACCGGCTGCTGAAGGTCGAATATTTGCGCCGAACCGAGGCGTTCTTTCAGCGTCACGGCGGCAAGGCCGTCGTCGTCTCGTGCTTTATCCCCGTGATCCGCACTTGCATGCCCTTCGTCGCCGGCGTCGGGCGCATGCCCTATGCGCGCTTTCAGCTCTACAGTGTCCTCGGCGGCTTCTCGTGGGTGCTGCTGCTGCTCTGGGGCGGATATTTTTTTGGCAACGTGCCGCTCATCCGGCGCAACTTCGGCCTCGTCACGATCCTCATTATCCTGGTCTCGCTGATCCCGGTGGTGCTGCCCTTCCTGAGGCGGCGGCGAGCGCCGGCCGGCGGCCCGTAGGTCACTTCGAGGCGCTCTACGCGGCGCTTCGTGCGGTTTCGCGGTTGAGTCCGGCGTGGACAAACACCGCCCCGGTACCATCTTCCTGCCCCGATAATGGGGCTTTGGGCCAGCCGGGTCCGGCATGATTCCTGCCCCCAGCCGACCATGATCCGGGGGGGTGTTGTCACCGGATCCGGTCGGCAGCCTGCTATCGCCCTGCTATCGCCCTGCTATCGCTGATAGGGGATCGGTCCAGCTCTGAGACCGCCTGCAACGTGGATGCCGAAGCCGACTGCCGCCCTCAGCCGCGGCTGTACCAGCTGCGCTTGAATACCGGTGCGCGGCGCGAGGGCGCAACGGCGGCGCGCGCGCCGCGGCGTTTCGAGCGCAGTGGCCGTCCATGCCGGGCTGCGGCCCGTGCCGGTGCGCGGTTGAGCCAACCCCCGGTGAAGCCGGCGCGCAGCAGACCGGTACGGATGTAGGGACTGTGGCGCATGATCCGCCAGAGCAGATGGCTGCGCTCGTTTTCGATCATCGCGATGATCGGCCCCTGGTCGATGCCGAGAAAGGCGCCGGCGACCCAGCCGCGGCCGGGTACGACGTGTCCGGCGCGAGCCAGCTTGGCATCGGTGAAGCTGGGGTTGAAGGAATCGAGAAAGCCGTAACGAGTGTAGATCATGTCGCCGTATCGGCGCAGCAGCGCCTGCGTCGCCTCGGTGACGTACCGCGGAGCGAACAGCAGTGAGCCAATCACCGCGGTCGGCGCGATAGTGCCGTCGTCGATACTGTTTTTGGTAACGCCGCGCGCGGCGTAGGCATAGAACTGGCGCATCCGGCCATGATAGGGCGCACGGACGTATCCGGGCCCATCACAGGCGGTGAAACCCCAGATGTTGCGGCCGTAGCCGGCCCAGCCCTTCGGGTTGATGATGGCATATCTACGCTGCACGAGCGTCGCGATCGTGGCGTTCAAAAAGTACGTTTCGCCCTGGGAGCGCATGAATGAATCGGCGATCCCCCGCAGATCGACCCACACCGCCGTGTACTGATAGCCGAACTGCGGACCGAAGGACAGCAGGGTCAAGCCGCCGAGGCTGCGTAGATGGCGCTTGTCCGTGGCGCTCCACGCCTTCCAGACATTCTTGCGCAATGGGTGCGTGGGCGAGCCTAGACCGAGGATGTAGAGGATCGAAGCTTCGTTATAGCCGTGCCAACGCCATTTGGAAAAGCCGCGGTCCGGGTACCAGGCCATGCTGACCAGTCCGTCGGCCCCGGGCGCGGCCCAGCGCCAATTGACCCGCCGGTACAGCTGATTGGCCAGCCGCCGAATCCGCCGTTCCGTCGGGGTGTCGCGATCGAAGTACTGCCTGGCGGCCAGAACACCAGCCATGAGCAGCGTGGTATCCATGGTAGACAGCTCGCTGTTGCGGTACCTCAAGCCGGTGCGCATGTTGAGGAAGTGGTAGAAGAAACCGTGATAGCCGGCGTCCCGCCGCCGCCCGGGTCCCTGCGGCAGGCTCCATAGGAACGACAGAACCTTCAGCACCCGCGCGGCGGCCGCTCGTCGTGTGACGTAGCCGCGGTAGGCTCCGATCACGTCGGCCGTCAATGCGAAACCGACGGCCGAGATACTGGAGGGGCCGTGAGACGACGGCCAGTGATCCGGGGACAACCCGGAAATAGGATTGGTCGTGTCCCAGAAGTAGTCGAACGTCCGCCGCTCGATGTCGCGAAACATGCGACTCGGATGGCGCGCCAGATTGCGCACGCAACCTCGGGAAAGGGGCGCAATCGGGTTCGACGGCGGCACCAGCGACGATGCGGACGGGCAGGCGCTCCCAGAAGACATGTGACGCAGACTCGCGCGCCCCGGCGTCGTCGCCAGCGGCGCCGGCCATGTCGCGCGGATGGCCGACTGCGTCGCCCGCGTGGCCAGTTGTCTCGCCTGGGTGCCCAATTGGTCGACTTGGGCCGCCAGCTGCTTCGCCCGGATGGCCGCCTGATTCGAGGACGGGTGCGCGCAGCCCGACAAGGCCAGTGCCGCAAGCGCGCCCAGCACGCCGACCCGGCGAGTTGCACCAAAGATATTCATTGCGCGTTCGCGGAGTCTCATGTCGCTACGCGACGACGCTCGCGGGATTGCCGAGAGTTCCGGAACCGAATGTCACACGAGTGCTGCGACACACAATTCCGCAACCGTATTCGGCACCTTGATCGCAGGTATATCCGTCCGCGAACCACGCGTGATGTTGCGAACTCAACGTGCCGCCGCCCTAGTGCGGCGGGCAGCCCGATCCAGACGGCGAATCCCAAGTCGGCGCCCCGCGGACGACGGCGTCCGTCATCTCATCCGCAACATGCTTGATCAGGCCGCTCGGTCCCATGGCATTGAGTATATTCCATCAGATTCCTCTTCTTTGAGCCCGCATGAGCCCACACGGTTCATTGCTGCCACGCGAACCGGCGTTATAAGCGGCTCTATGAAATAAACTGTGACGAGCGCAATCATTTTGACATTCGAGCGATAGTTTCCAGCCGCCTCAAGCGTCAGCGCGATTACAAGCGCAAGCGTTGACCTCGCGGCCCATTGCGTCCAGCGCGGCGTTTGCGGGAATCTGACGTTTGCGAAGGACCAACTCGCGCGGCACCGTGACGCCTGTCCAGGCGACGTCCCAGACGGTGGCGACACTGTGCGACAGCGCGGTGCGCCTGCTGCCGGTAATATCCGCGTCCATGACCCGCCATTCCCTCAGTGGCCGCACCATCGCGGTGCCCGAGAGCCGCGAGCTCGAGGTGTTCGCCGCGCTGCTCGAGCGGCGCGGCGCGCGGGTGATCCGCTGTCCGCTGGTGGCGATCCGCGCGGCGCCCGATCCCGCCCCGGTTCTTGCGTGGTGCCGCCGGTTCGCGGCCGGCGAATTCGACGACCTGATTCTGCTCACGGGGGAGGGGCTACGGCGCATTCTGGCGTGCATCGAGCAGCACCAACCGGCGCTGCGCGCGATGTTTCTCGCCGCGCTCGACGAGGTGCGCACCATCACCCGCGGCCCGAAGCCTGCCAAGGTTTTGCGCGAACTCGGGACGAAATCAAATATCGCCGCCGAGGTCGCGACGACGGAGGGAATCATCGCGGTATTGCGTGCGCACGATCTGCGCGGGCGGAGCGTCGCCATACAACTTTATGGCAGCGAGCCGAATCGTCCACTGACCGACTTCCTGCGCACCGCGGGCGCCGAAGTCGCGACCGTGGCGCCGTACGTGTATGCGGATGCCGCCGATGACCAGGCCGTCCGCACACTGGTGGCGCAACTCGGCGCCGGTGGCATCGATGCCGTCGCTTTCACCAGTTCCGCTCAGGTCGAGCGATTGGTCGGCGTGACTTCCACAGAGCGAGTGCGGGCGGCGTTGCGGCACACCCTGGTTGCGGCGGTGGGACCGCGGGTCGCCGCGACACTGCGCCGGCACGGGGTCGAGCCGTCCGTGGTGCCGGTCGACGCATTCTTTCTCAAGCCGCTGACGCGGGCGCTGGAACGGGCGCTGGTGTGAGCCGCGCCGGCAGCGTCATGCGCGCTATAACCGGAGCATGGCCCGCCGGCCGGATCAGGACCCCGAGCCTGATTCATCCTCGGCCGGCTCGCTCTTGGGTCGCACCAGGACGCGCGCCATCAGCACGCCGACCTCGAACAGCAGGTACATCGGCACCGCCATGATCGATTGCGAAATGGCGTCGGGCGGGGTGATGAACGCTGCCACGATGAATACCCCGAGCAGGACGTATCCGCGCATCGAGCGCAGCTTCTGCACCGTTACCAGATTCATCGCCACCAGCAGCACCACCGCGACCGGCAGCTCGAACGCGACGCCGAACGCGAAGAACATCACCAACACGAAGTCCAGGTACTGCGTGATGTCGGTCATCATCGCCACGCCGCTGGGCTTGGTGCTGGCGAAGAAGTGGAAAATCGCCGGGAACACCGCGAAATACGCGAACGTCATCCCGAGGTAGAACAGGACGACCGAGGAGACCAACAGCGGCAGCGCAAAGCGTTTCTCGTGCCGGTACAGTCCGGGCGCGATGAACGCCCAGACCTGATACAGCACATAGGGCATGGCCGCGAACAGCGCAACGAAAAAGGCGAGCTTGAAAGGCGTCGTGAACGGCGCCGCCACGCCGGTGGCGATCAGACCGCCACCCTTGGGCAGCATCCTCAGCAGCGGCAGCGCGAGCAGCGTGAAGAGCCGATTGGCGTAGATCGCACACGGTATGAAGAGCAACCCGATCGCCATGACCGCACGGATCAGCCGCTCGCGCAGCTCAAGCAGATGCGAAATCAGCGAGCCTTCGGCCAGTGTCTCAGACTCGGGGCTCATGCGGCTGCGCGGCGGCGGGGCTCTCGGATGGTTCGGCGGATTCGGCCGTTGCAACCGGCGCATCGGCCGGGTGCTCGCCGCTCGGCGGGGCCTCCACAGCCGGCTCGAACCGTTCGGCTATCTCGGCGGGGTCCGTTCCAGTTGCCCGTGATCTGGCCGAGGCGCTCCCGTGCCGGCCCTCGAGATCGATTTCCTCTTCGAGCTGCTCCTGGAGCTGTCGCGCCATGGCCCGCGCCCGTCCGACCCAGCGGCCGACCCGGCGTACCACGGTAGGGAGCTTCTCCGGGCCCAGAACGATCAGGGCCAGGACGAAGATGATCAGGATCTCGGAAAAACTGAAGTCGAACATGGCGCTTCAGGGCAGCTGGCGGGCGAGGACTTATACGACGCCCCGCCGCCGACGCGGCTGCGCGCGCTCCGCCCCTCTGGCCCGGAGTCTCAGGCGTTGCGGCCGGTCTTGGAGGTCTGGCTGCTGCTCGTCTTCGTCTCGGAAAATTCGGCGTCGGTACCTTCAGAGCGAATCTGCCGGGATCCGGCCGAGGCGTCGGTCTCGTCCTTCTCGCCTTCGTTCATCGCTCTCTTGAAGCCCCGCACGGCGTGTCCCAAGTCATCACCGATGCTGCGCAATTTCTTGCCACCGAAAATGATGAGGACGACGACCAGGATGACCAGCAGGGTCTTGAAATCGAAATCCATAAGCTCTGGACTCCGTCTACGCAAACATGAAAGAACACCAGCTGCTGATCATAGGCCAATTGGGCCCGGTCGGCCGAGAAAGTTTGGTCTCGCGCAGCTACGGGAAAACCCGCAGGCCTCCACCGGCTCAAGTGTCAAGCCAGAACGTGACCGGACCGTCATTGACCAGCATCACCTGCATGTGCGCGCCGAACTCGCCCGCCGCTACGGGCGCGTGCCGGGCCTGGGCCTGCTCCAGCAGGTAGGCGAACAGCATTCTCGCCTGCTCCGGTGGCGCAGCCGCGCTGAATCCCGCGCGGCTGCCGCGGCCGGTATCGGCGGCCAGCGTGAACTGCGGCACCAGCAGCAGCCCGCCGGCCGTCTCGACCAGCGAGCGGTTCATCCGTCCCTCCTCGTCGGCGAAGATGCGATAGCCGAGCAGGCGCTCGAGAAGCCGGTCCGCGTCGCGGAGCTCGTCGTCGCGCTTTACCCCGATCAAGGCCAGCATGCCCGGCCCGATCGACCCCAGCGGCCGTCCGCCGACGCTCACTTCGGCGCGTGCCACACGCTGAATGAGTCCGATCATGCCGGGCCGCGGCCCGGGCCGAACAGCGCCCGGCCGGCGTTCGTGCCCGCCGGTCCGAGAAAATTGCAAACTAGTACGACGACACGTTAATTACGAAACATAATGTCGACGCAGCTTCCGATCCGCGTCCCGGCGTGTGAACGTCCACTCGATACCGCATTGAGCGGCGTTGCGTCGTCTCTGCCAACCGGCAACCTCGCTGGTGAGGGTG